>CAZYGM010000137.1:0-9285 GCA_964647015.1 uncultured Planctomycetales bacterium
TTGGCTGATGAAGTAGGATGATGGTCCAGGAGCAGCCAGGAGGTGTGCTGATGAACAGATTGGGCGTCAACATCGACCATGTTGCCACGGTTCGCCAGGCGCGCCGGGCGGACGAGCCCGACCCCGTGTGGGCGGCGGTGGAGGCGGAGCTGGGGGGCGCGGATGGCATCACGTTTCATCTGCGGGAAGACCGGCGGCATATCACTGACCGCGACGCCGAGTTGCTGAAGGCCACGGTCGCCACGAAGCTGAACATGGAAATGTCGATCAACGCCGGCATTGTGCGAATCGCGCAGCGCCTGAAGCCGGACCAGTGCACGCTGGTGCCGGAGCGCCGCGAGGAGTTGACGACCGAGGGTGGCCTGGATGTCAAGCGTCTGCGGCGGCGCGTCGCGCCGGTCGTCAAGAAGCTGCGCGCCTCCGGCATCACCGTCAGCGCTTTCATCGAGCCTATCGCGGAGCAGATTCGCGCGGCCGCGGCCTGCGGCTTTGACGCGGTCGAGCTGTGGACGGGCGCCTACGCCAATGCCCGCAGCGAGCAGGCGCGTTCGCGCGCCTTGGACGCGCTGGCCAGCGGGATCGACTGCGGGCTTGATGGTGGGTTGATCGTGCATGGCGGCCACGGCTTGACCTACCGCAACATAGGTCCGGTGGCGGCGCTGGGCGGCTTCGACGAGTTCAACATCGGGCATAGCATCGTGGCGCGGTCCGTCTTCGTCGGGCTGCGCGAAGCGGTGCGCGAGATGAAACGCCTTATCGCCGGGGCCACGCTCCAGCTCGCTGTCCTGGAAGGGGACGCTTCCGCGACCTAGCATGGTGCGGCGGCAATGCAGCGTCCGGGACCGCCGGTCATGCTTGCCGACTGAAAGAGGAGCATGAACCACTATGGCTATCCACCCGACGGCGATAGTCCATCCCGAAAGCGACATCGACCCGACGGCGTCGGTGGGCGCCTACGCTGTCATTGAGCGCGGTGTGCGCATCGGCCCCGAGACCCAGCTCTACCCGCATGCCTATGTCTCTGAGGGCACGACACTTGGGGCCCGCTGCCAGATTCATCCTTTCGCCGTCGTCGGCCACCTGCCGCAGGACCTGAAATACGAGCAGCAGCCCAGCTACACGCTCGTCGGCGATGAGACCATCATCCGCGAGCACGCCAGCGTCCACCGCGGTACCGCCCCCGGCAGCACGACCGTCGTGGGCCGGCGCTGCTTCATCATGGCTACTGCCCACGTCGGCCATAATTGCGTGGTTGGCGACGATGTGAAAATCGCCAACAGCGGCTTGCTCTCCGGGCATGTACACGTGGGTAACGGGGCCTTCATCAGCGGCAACGCCGCCGTGCATCAGTTCGTGCGCATCGGCGCGCTGGTGATGGTCGGCGGCGGCCTGCGCGTGCCCCAGGATATCCCCCCGTTCATGATGCTAGGGCCGCTGGGCGTGGTCGGTCCGAACGTGATCGGCCTGCGCCGGGCCGGCATGTCCCCCGAAGCGCGGCAGGAGCTGCGCACTTGCTATCACCTGCTCTATCGCTGCGACATCCCGTTCTTCGAAGCCGCTCGAAACGTCGTTTCCGTGGTCAAGACCGAACCCGGCCGGCGGCTGGCCGAGTTCCTGCAAGAGCGCAGCAAACGCGGCTACATGCCGGGGCGGCGCCGGCAGCAACGCCGGTCGATAGCGGTCGAAGAGTCGCCGTGAGAATCCTGCTCGCCCCGGACAAGTTCAAGGACGCCTTGGACGCCCCCGCGGTCTGTGACGCCCTGGCGGCCGGAGTGGCCGACGTTCTGCCCACCGCGACCATCGAGCGCTGCCCAATGGCCGACGGCGGCGAGGGTTCCGGCCGCATTCTGGCCACAGCACTGGGGGCCCGTGAACACACCGCCCGCGTGCTCGACCCGATCGGGCGCGAACGCGCTGCCCACTGGTGGTTTGCCCCGCAGGACAAGTCTGCCATCGTCGAGCTGGCCGAGGCGTCCGGCCTGTACCTGCTTAAGCCACACCAGCGCCGCGCGGCCCAGACGACGAGCTACGGCACCGGCCAACTGCTGGCCGCCGCGGCTGCCGCCGGGGCGCGCCGGGTTCTGCTCTGTGTCGGCGGGTCGGCCACGGTCGACGGCGGGGCCGGCTGCTTGCAGGCGTTGGGCTGGGGACTACTTGACGAGACCGGCCGGCCGATCGAGCTGCCGATGTGCGGCGGGCGCCTGGAGTTGGTTCGGTCGCTAAAGCCGCCGCCGACCCGCCTTGAGCTGGACATTGAGGTGCTTTGCGACGTCAGCAACCCGCTGACCGGCCCGGACGGCGCGGCCCACGTCTTCGGGCCGCAGAAGGGGGCCGCCCCCCAGGAGGTCGAAAAGCTGGCCCGCGCCCTGGATGGTTGGGCCGCCGTCCTGGAGCGTGCCACCAGGCAGGATGTTCGGGCGCTCAGCGGCGCCGGCGCCGCCGGCGGCGTGCCGGCCGCCCTGGCAGCCACAACCGGCGCCCGCCTGACGCCCGGAATCGACCGCATTACCGACCTGCTGAAACTCGACGCACACCTGGCGGGCTGCGACTTGTGCCTGACCGGCGAAGGTCGCCTGGATGATCAAACCATGGCGGGCAAGGTCGTGGCGGGGGTTGCCCGCCGCGCGGCCGCCGCGAACGTCCCGGCCGTCGCGTTCGTCGGCGCCCTGCGTGTCACTGCCGGCCAGGACCGCCGCGCCGTCGCCCGCGCCCTCGGCCTCGAAGACATAGTCGTCATAACCCCGGCCGACACGCCGCTCGAAGCCGCCCTGGCCCAGACCGAGCCGAACCTCCGCGCCGCCGCCGAACGCTACCTACGCCGGACATTCGGGGATCCTGGCGTGTGACGGCCACCGTCTGCCTTGGGGGTATACTACGGTGTTGCGCGCGTGGCATTCGTTGCCGCGCGGCTGGTTACTACCTGGATGCTGCTGGGACCGGATGAGCACGACGCGAGCCAAGGCCGGCGGGCGACGAGCGCGGACGAAGGAGCGCGAGCCCCAAGCAGATCCTGCGCGCTGCTTACCCACCGCGGGCGGCGACGTGCCCTGGCTGACGATCCGCGGCGCCGCCCATAACAACCTCAAGCGCATTGACGTCCCCTTCCCACTCGGCCGCTTCACCTGCGTGACCGGCGTGTCCGGCTCCGG
Source organism: uncultured Planctomycetales bacterium (assembly GCA_964647015.1). Lineage (GTDB taxonomy): Bacteria > Planctomycetota > Phycisphaerae > UBA1845 > Fen-1342 > JAAYXS01. The sequence goes on from CAZYGM010000137.1 coordinate 3,150, forward strand.
CAAAAGTTCGCTGGTCAACGACATTCTTCATGCCGCCCTGGCCCGTGATCTGAATAAGGCTGTAACCATGCAGCCCGGCCGTCACGACCGCATCGACGGTCTCGAGCACCTCGACAAGGTCATCGCCATCGACCAGTCGCCCATCGGCCGCACGCCGCGCAGCAACCCCGGCACGTACGTCAAGCTGTTCGACGAGATCCGCGCCTTGTTCGCCCGCCTGCCCGACGCCCGCCTGCGCGGCTACGCACCGGGCCGCTTCAGCTTCAACGTGCCGGCGCGGCGCGGCGGCGGCCGCTGCGAAGCCTGCGAGGGCAACGGCGCCAACCGCATCGAGATGGACTTCCTGGCCGACGTCTGGGTGGCCTGCCCGGTCTGCGCCGGCCGGCGTTTCAATCACGAGACGCTGCAAGTCCACTACCAGGGCAAGTCGATCGCGGACGTGCTGGAGATGAGCGTCCTGGAGGCCTTGGCGCATTTCGCCAACGTGCCGCGCCTGCGCGTCATGCTCCAGACGTTGCACGACGTCGGCTTGGATTACATCAAGCTGGGTCAGTCCAGCACGACCCTCTCCGGCGGCGAGGCCCAGCGCGTCAAGTTGGCCCGCGAGCTGGTCAAGAAAGCTACCGGGCGCACGCTCTACGTGCTCGACGAGCCGACCACAGGGCTGCACTTCGACGACATTCGCCGGCTGCTGGCGGTCCTGCACGGCTTCGTTGATGCCGGGAACACAGTCGTCGTCATCGAGCACAACCTGGACGTGCTCAAGACCGCCGACTGGCTTATCGACCTGGGTCCGGAGGGTGGCGAGGAGGGTGGCTGGATCGTGGCCGCCGGCACGCCTGAGGAGGTAGCCGCCTGCCCAACCTCGCACACCGGCGCCGCCCTGCGGCCGGTGCTGTCCCGCGAACCGATCGAGCTGCGGCCGGCGGCACCCGCCGCCGCACAGCCGGCCCGCGCGCCCGGCCCCGAGGCCGACCGCGTCACGGTAGTCGGCGCGCGGCAACACAACCTCAAGGACCTGACGGTCAGCTTCCCGCGCGATCAAATCACCGTCTGCACCGGCGTGTCCGGCTCGGGCAAGACCAGCTTCGCCGTCGATACCGTCTTCACCGAGGGCTACCGCCGCTACGTCGAGTCACTATCCGCCTACGCCCGCCAGTTCCTCGGGCAGATGGCCAAGCCGCGCGTGGATCACGTTGAGGGGTTGTCGCCGGCCATTTGCATCGAGCAGAAGGCCGCCGGCAAGAGCCCCCGCTCGACGGTCGGCACCATCACCGAGATCTACGACTACATGCGCGTGCTGTGGGCGCGCGTCGGCACACCTTTCTGCCCCCGCTGCCAGGTGCCGATCGGCGCCCAGACGGTTGACGAGATTGTTGACCGCATCATGGCGCTCGCGCCCGGCGCACCGCTCGTCATTCTCGCCCCGGTCAGCCTCGGCGACGGCGAAAACTACGCGAAGCTCTTCGCCCGCCTGCGGAACTCCGGCTACACGCGCGTGCGGATTGACGGAGAAATCCAGCCCGTCACGCAGGCGACCACGCTCGACGCCCGCCGCAAGCATCGCGTGGAGGTCGTCATAGATCGTACGATCGTTCGCCCGCGGGCGCGCGGACGCATCGCCGAGAGCGTCGAGCACGCCCTGGCGCTGGGCAACGGCGTGATGACGCTCCTGGAGGAGGCCGTTGAAACGGTCGCGCCCGAGGGCGATGAGCAGGCGGCGCCGGCCGCGCCCATTGCCGCCGCCGGCCCGGCCGAGCCCCCCACGCGGCATACGCCGCAGCGCGAGTCCATGTTCTCGCAGAAACTCGCCTGTCCGGCCTGCGGCACCAGCTTCGAGGAACTCAGCCCGCACCACTTCAGCTTCAATAGCCAGCTCGGTTGGTGCGAGGTCTGTGAAGGGCTGGGCGTGCAGCGCGGCGCACCGGCCGCCGCCATCATCCACCAGCCGGGCCGTGCCCTGCTGGACGGCGCCGTGGCCGGCTGGGGCCGCATCGACCCGCAGTCACCTTTCGGCCGCATGCTCACCGCGCTTTGCTGCCACCTCGGTGTCGGGCCCGCCACGCCCCTGCGCGAATGGACGGCCGAACAGAAGCGCATACTCATGTTCGGCAGCCCGCCGGGCGATTGGATCGACGGCGGGGCGGCCTTCCGGGGCCTGCGGTTCCAGTGGCGCGGCTTCTTCCCGACCATCGACGCCGCCACCCGCAACAGTTGGCTGTTGCGCCACCAGCTCCACAACGTCGTCACCGACATCCCGTGCCTCGCCTGCCATGGCGGCCGCATCCGACCCGACGCCGCGGCGGTGCGGCTGGGCGGGGACGACCGGCCGCCGGCTGAAGCCGGGCGACCTGCAGCGCCCGGCGGCCGGACGATTGTCGAAGTCTGCGAGCTGCCATTGCGCGAGGTCGCCCGATTCTTCGATGAGCTGCACCTTGACGAGCGCCGCCGCCGCATCGCCGGCGAGGTCCTCAAGGAGATTCGCGCGCGGCTCCAGTTTCTTCTGGATGTCGGCCTCGACTACCTCACGCTGCACCGCGCCGCCCCGACCCTCGCCGGCGGCGAGGCCCAACGCATCCGCCTGGCCAGCCAGATTGGCAGCGGCCTCTCCGGCGTGCTGTACGTCCTCGACGAGCCGACCATCGGGCTGCACCCGCGCGACAACCTCCGGCTCATCAAGGCGCTCCAGAAGCTGCGCAACCTGGGCAATACCGTGCTGATGGTCGAGCATGACCGCGACGTCATTCGACATGCGGACGGACTGCTGGACTTCGGCCCGCGCGCCGGGGCGGATGGTGGCGAAGTCGTGGCCAGCGGCCCACCCAGCTCGCTCTGCCAGCCCCCCGGGCGCGCCCCGGGCAACGGCAAGAAGCGAACTTTGGCAGCAGCCGACCCGTCAACGCAGCGCTCGCTCACGCAAGCCTATCTGAGCGGCACCATCGCCGTACCAATACCACTCAACCGCCGACCAGTGGAGTTCGCAGAGGAGTTGCTGGTGGGCGATGAGCGGCGCAAACGACCACCGGGGGCAGCGGCCAACAAACAGACAGAGAACGTGGTGTTGTGAGGCTGGCAGTGCGCCCGCGTGGTTACTCGAAGTCCGGCGTCAGCGGCTGCCGGCCGGAATAACCGGTGTCCAACTCGTGCCAGTGCGTGATGGCGTCCTCCCCCAAGCGCCAGCACAGCCAGACGCGCCGCCCTGCGTAGCTCGCCGGGAAGTCCACCAACCCGCCGGCCCAATCCTTGAGCACGCAGCCGATGTCATTCAACTCGGCGTGCAGGTGGCTAAGCACGCGCGTTTTGCGCTTGATCTGTTGGGCAACGCGCTCGAGCTGCACGCCGGCGCCGACCTGGCTGGCCAGTTCGCGGTGGTAATCGCGCAGCGTCATGAGCTGCCGGTAGTGACGCACGATATCCTGAACGACCTTCCGAACCAGAACCAAGGCGCGATTGGCCTCCACGACGGTGAACAGCTTCCCCTCCGGCTGTTTCGGTCGATCCTCGGCGGTTCTGAGTTGGTCGGCGTTCATCGCAGTCGCCTCCGTGGGTCATACCCACGTCTTGTGCGCGCTCCACGTAAGCCTACGCAGGTTTCGGCGCCATTTCAAACCGGCGCACAGCCGCTATATTCCTTACGATCCGGCAGCGCGAGCGGTTCGCCAAGCCGCTTCGCGGGCCATACCATGCTGGCGCAGACACTTACACGCTGCCGGCGCCGCGCGACTTGCGCGCGGCCCGTGTGTGAATGCTGGGAGAAAAACATGCCCATGTTGTCCAGAGCCACTTGGCTGCTGAGAGCCGCGATGCTGGTGTTGATCACGACGCCGGCGGTCGCCATAGAGCTCGCGCCCGATGCCAGCGACCTCGAGCTGCGCGAAATGCTCGCCATACACCGCGTCGGCGAATACGGCCGGGCGCCTGTACACACTGACGCCATCGAGGCTCTGATAGTGGCCGGCACGTGGAAGCCCCCGGCAGCCGGCGATTCCATCACCTTGCCGGACGGCTCCACGCGAACATGGGAGGCCGTCACCACCGGCGAAGACGGCTGGATCACAAGCCTATTGCTGCGCGGCGGTTACGCGTATGCCGCCGTCGAGAGCCCCGTGGCCCGCGTCATGCTGTTGGAAGCGAGCGGCCACAGCCTGGTCTATCTGAATGGCGAGCCGCGCGCCGGCGATCCTTACCAGACCGGCTACGTTCGCTTGCCGATTCAGTTGCGTGCGGGAACCAATGAGTTCTTGTTCGCCTGCGGGCGTGGCCGGCTCCAGGCCCGCCTGCACGCACCGGCCAGCCCGGTGATGATCGACCTCGCCGACGCCACGCTGCCCGACTTGATTGTCGGTGAGCCCGTGGATGTGTGGGGTGCGGTCGTCGTGCTCAATGCCCGGCCCGAGCCGCTCACCGGCGCGCATCTCACCGCCGAGCACCACTCAACCCAGACCTGGTCGCCGCTGCCGAGCATTCCCGCCCTGTCGCTGCGCAAGGTTGGCTTCCGAATCCGCGGGCCCGCTTTGCATGAGGCGGGCGACGTGGATCTGAAGCTCACGCTACGTCCGGGCGAGCCGGCCGACGGCCTCCAACCGCCCGAGGTGACCGTCAAGCTGGCCGTGCGGAGCCCCGCCGAAGCCCATCAGCGAACGTTCGTCAGCGACATCGACGGCAGCGTGCAGTACTACGCCGTCCGGCCCGCCGACCCGGCCGACGACGCGGACGAACCGCCGGCCCTCTTCCTCACGCTGCACGGTGCCGGCGTTGAAGCCTCCGGACAGGCCCGCGCCTATGCCCGCAAGCCGTGGGGCCACATCGTTGCCCCGACCAACCGGCGTCCCTACGGCTTCGACTGGGAGGATTGGGGCCGGCTCGACGCGCTCGAAGTGCTCAACCTCGCCACCGCCGCGCTTAACGTCGATCCCCACCGCGTCTACCTCGTCGGCCACTCGATGGGCGGCCACGGCACCTGGCACGTCGGCCTGACCCACCCCGACCGCTTCGCCGCCATCGGCCCCAGCGCCGGCTGGGTCAGCTTCTGGTCCTACAGCGGCGCCGCCCAGTTCGAGGACGACTCCCCCCTGCATGCCCTCCTGCGCCGCGCCGTAAACCCCAGCGACACACTAAGGCTCCTCAGCAACGGTCGCCATTTCGGCGTCTATGTCCTGCACGGCGACCAGGACGACAATGTCCCCGTCGCGCAGGCGCGGATCATGCGCGAGCAGCTCGGCGGCTTTCACACCAACTTCGCCTACTACGAACGTCCCGGCGCGGGACACTGGTGGGGCAACGAGTGCGTCGATTGGCCGCCCCTGTTCGAGTACCTCCGCCGTCACGAACGGCCCCGCCACAGCGACGTCCGCCGGCTCGAGTTCATCACGGCTAACCCCGCTACCTCTGCCACGTGCTACTGGGCCACGATTGAGGCGCAGCTCCGCGCCCTGGACTTCAGCCGCATCGACCTGACCGTTGATTCCGACGAACGCCGCATCAGCGGCACAACCGAGAACGTCGCCCGGCTCAGCCTGGCACTGGCCGGCCCGGCGGGCCCCGACGAAACCGATCGCGGCGCCCCGCTCGAACCAGGCCTACCGCTGACGGTTACCCTGGACGGCCAGGAGCTGCCGAATATCCCCTGGCCCCGAGACGGCCTACTGCGCGCGGAGTTCGTCGCCGGAACCTGGCAGGTTGCCGTCCCGCCGTCAGCCGCCCGCAAAGGCCCCCACCGCGGCGGCCCGTTCAAGCAGGTGCTCAATAACCGTGTCCGGCTCGTATACGGCACCATGGGCCTGCCGGCGGAGAATGCCTGGGCCTATGCCAAGGCCCGCTACGACGCCGAAACGCTCTGGTACCGTGGCAACAGCTCCGTCGAGCTCGTCGCCGACACGGAGTTGAACCTCCTGCGCGGCACGGATCACAACTTGGTCTTGTATGGCAATGCCGTCACGAATGCCGCCTGGTCGGCGTTGCTCAGCGAGAGCCCGGTGCAGATTCGCACCGGCGCGGTGCATGTTGGGGGGCGCGTGCTGAAGGCCGATAACCTGGCCGTCCTCGCCGTCTATCCCCGCCCGGGCAGCGACAGCGCGCTCGTCGGCGTCATTGGCGGCTCCGGCCTGACCGGAATGCGACTGACTGACCGCCTGCC
>CAZYGM010000138.1:0-9154 GCA_964647015.1 uncultured Planctomycetales bacterium
GGCAAGGCGCGGTGGTGCACGTAATTGTTCGGCGGTTGCGGGATCTGTCGGCCGGGCTCAGTGCGGCGGCGCATCGCTCGCGCGATTTTCGCTGACGGGACCGGCCGGCGCTGAGTTGGCAGCGCGCGGTTCGCCCGGACCGTCCGTCGCGGCCGGCGCGTCGCGCTCCCAGCCGCGTGACTCGGTCAGATCGGCGATTTCGCGGCCGCGCTGCTCGTCATGGACGGCGGTGAAGCTCCCCAGGATCAGGAAGCGGGCGGACTTCCCCCAGCCGCCCAGCAGCCGACTGGCCTGGCGGTCGGCGAGTATGCGCAAACTGCCGCGGAACCGGTCGTTTGGCTCACGATACAGGGCGACGATGCCCGTGACCGAGGTGAAGCGACCCTCGGTCGGGCCGGCCCGGGCAACAGCGCGGAGCGTGCGGTTGTTCACGTCGTAGTTGCGCGCCTTGCCGGCCGGGGGCTTCTCCAGCAACAGCGAGAGGTGAAACTGAAGATGCCCCAGGCGCCCCAACAACGTGCGGCGCTCATACTGCATGACAATCCAGACCCGGCCCTGCTCATCCGTCCACCAGTAGCAGCGGCTCGGGTCCAGGCGCACAGCGCGCGCCGCGGGCGGGTCGATCGACTTGTAGTCAATCGCCGCCAATTCGAGCCGGGCCTGCCCATGGCAGCCGGCCGCAAGGAGAACCAGGCCGGCCAAGAGCACCAGCGATAGACCTTCCAACCAGGCGCGGCGGCCCGGCGCGGCTAGTGCGGAACCGGGAACTGCTGGCACAGCTCGAGCACCTGTCCGCGCACCTTCGCCAGGCGCGCTTCGTCGCCCTCGCTGGACATGGCCTCATGCACCAGCCGGGCCACGGTCGCCATCTCGCCCTCCTGCAGGCCGCGCGTGGTCAGCGCGGGCGTGCCGAGGCGCAGCCCGCTCGTCTGCGTGGGCTTGCGCTCGTCGAAGGGGATCATGTTCTTGTTCACGATGATGTTGGCCTGTTCGAGCCAGTTCTCGGCCCGCTTGCCGGTCAGGTCGGGATGCACGTCGCGCAGGTCAACCAGCATGAGATGCGTGTCGGTGCCGTCGGAGACCAGGCGGTAGCCGTGCGACTTGAGCGCGGCCGCCAGGGCCTGCGCGTTCGTGAGAATCTGCTGCTGATAAACCTTGAACTCCGGGCGCAGGGCCTCGCCGAAGGCCACCGCCTTGCCCGTGATGACGTGCATGAGCGGGCCGCCCTGGGTGCCGGGGAAGACCCATTTGTCGATGAGCTTGGCGTCCTCCTCGCGGCAGAGGATCATGCCGCCGCGCGGGCCGCGCAGTGTCTTGTGCGTAGTGGTGGTGGTGAAATCCGCATGGCCGATCGAGGTGGGGTGCAGGCCCGTGACGATCAGGCCGGCGATGTGGGCGACGTCCGCCATCAGCCGGGCGCCGACCTCGCGGGCGATCTCGGCGAAGGCCGGGAAGTCCATCGTGCGCGGATAAGCCGACGCGCCGGCGATGATCAGCTTGGGCTTGTGCTCGAGCGCCAGCGCGCGAATCTCGGCCATGTCGAGCGTCTCGGTTTTGCGGCTGACGCCGTAGGGCACGATGTTGTACATGTCGCCGCTGAAGTTGACCTTCAGCCCGTGCGTGAGGTGCCCGCCGTGGGCCAGGTCGAGCGACAGGACGGTGTCGCCCGGCCGCACGCAGGCCATGTAAACGGCGGTGTTGGCCTGGGCGCCGGAGTGCGGCTGGACGTTGGCGTGCTCGGCCTTGAAGAGCTGCTTGGCCCGTTCGCGGGCCAGGTCCTCGACGGCGTCCATGTTGACGCAGCCGCCGTAGTAACGCTTGCCGGGATAGCCCTCGGCGTACTTGTTGGTAAAGACGGAGCCGACGGCCGCCCGCACCGCCACGGACACGTGGTTTTCCGAGGCGATCAGTTCGAGCGTGTTCTGCTGGCGGTCCTCTTCTTTGTGGACGATCTCGGCAACAGTGGGATCGACTTCGGCAAGCGGCTGCGACAAATACTCCAGCATGGGCGAAATTCCTCTTGGCTACAGTGGGCCTGGTAATGTCAGGGCTGACCGCCGGCACCCGGCTGCACAGTCTGATCGTGGGCGGTCTGATCTCCCGGCGGCTCCATCACCGGCGGGGCGAACTCGTCGCTGAGTTCGTTAAGCAGTTTGCGTTCCAGTTGGCGATCCCGCCGCACCTTGGTCCAGACAGTGTTCTGACGCTTGGTGGTGGCCGCGTCGCGCTCGATGGGCGTATAGGCCGTGGCGTCGCCGCGCCAACCCTCCGACGGTGCCATGGCAAGGGCCCTGGCCGTGTCCTGTCGCTCAATGTCCACGCGGACGCGGGCGATCACTTCCTGGCCGCGCCGGCCGACGCTCAGCCGGGCGCTGCGGCGCATGGAGGAGCCGCCGCGGTACAGATCGCGGGCCGTGCCGCTCTCGCGACTGGTCTGGAACTCGACCGGTTCGGTCTCGAGCACGCGGCCCTCCTGGCTGAGATGCACGCGGCCGAGCTCGCGTTTGAGGATACGGGTCGCGGCCAGCAACACCTGGTCGGCGTCGTCGGCCGGTATCACGCGTGCTTGGTACTGCGCCAATTCGAGGTCACGCGCACAGCCCGGCAACATCAGCAGGGCCGGCACGACCAGCAACAACAGATGTCGGCAGTCCATTTACGGTTCCTCTGGCTGCCCGGGTTCGCGGACGCCCGGGCCAGCATCCAGTGCACCCGGATCGAGCGGTAAGCCCGTAGGTACACGACGCGGCGACAATTCCGGCGCGACCGGCTCCGGCCCCGGCAGCTTGGGCGGCGGCAACGTGCCTTCGCCACGCAGCATGTGCGGGAAACGCGAAATGATCGTGCCATCAAGGTCCAACTGCGCGGCACGCTCGAAGTGCAGCAGCGCCGACGAGCGCAGCTCGGCGTCGCCGCTGTAGTACTCAAGATACCCCAGCAGGAAGCGCAGCCGGGCGTCGTCCTGATTGGCCAGCCGCTGTAACAAATCAGCCCGGCGAATGTCGACAATCTCAAGCCCACCGATCAGGCTGGGCAGATCCAGCCGGAACTTCGAGAGCTCGGGGAAACGCTCGAAGCCACGCACCAGCGCCACGCTCGCCGAGAGGTAATCGCCCGCCGCCAGGTACGCGTTGCCCTTCCCGATGAGCGGCAGCGGATCAAGCGGATCCAGCCGCGCGGCCACATCGTAGCGCCGCACGGCTTCGTAGTAGCGCCCAAGTTCCATGAGCGCCTCGGCCTTGAGCATCTCGTTGTTCTTCTCGGACGGGCCCTGACCATGGAACGTGGTGATCGGCGCGCTGAGGACCTGCCCGACGAACTCCTGCGCGCGCAGCTCGGCCTGCTCAAGCAGCATGTCGCGGACGACCGGATCCTCCTGGATCGCGGTTTGCATATCCGCGAACCAAGTGGCCCCCGGATCGCCCGACAACGCCAGGGCGAGCTGCATGTCGGTGAACACGTCGTAGCCCGGCAGGACGCTCGGATCGGTCAGTTGCGGCAAGTCCAGCGGCAACTGGGCGTCAACCCTGGCAGGCGGCCGCGTGCCAAGCTCGCCCACCGGCCATTCAACGCCCACCGGACCCTGCGGAATCGTGGATTCAGGAGTAATCCGGGTCATCAGCGGGCTAACCTCGGGCTCCAGGGTGAAGCGCTGCACGGCCCCGCTGCGCACCAGGTCGAGCGGCGTGCCCAGCGGCGGCCGGCTGCCGGGCACGTCTTGAGGCGTCGTTGGACGCCACTGCCCGGGCTGTTGCCACTGGCTCTCCGGCCGGCTGGGCAGGTTAGCCAATTGCGACAGCACGTCCCCCTGAGCCAGCGGCGCGGTCAGCCCCGTCGGCCTAACGGGCTGCTGCTGCGGACCGAAGATACCGCTGCCGAGCTCCAGCGAGCCGGTTGGCGGCAGACCCACGATCTGTGACTGCAACGAGCCCGGCTGTACGGCGCCGATTCCGGCCTGTTGCCCCAACCGCGCGCCAATGCGCATGTCGACGCGGCCATCGTTGCCCGGAAGCGCTGACACGCCCACGCCCGGGGTGGTCGTCCCGAGCCAGCCGAACGACTGGCCGTATTGCCCGCGCAAGAAGCCTGTGGTGGCGGCGGTTTGTGACGGGTCATAGTACGGCAGTCCGATAATGCCCGGATAACCGGAGTAACTGTCGGCGACGCTAACGGAGTCGCGCCGGAAGGCGGACAGCGCACCACTACCCAGCGACGCGCGGAACGCGGACGGATCGCTGATCGGCGAGTAGCCCCTGAAGTGCAACCCGCCCCGCACGTTGCCGGTGGTGAGCGCGTTGCCGGCGATCAGCGGCGATACGGGCCGGGCCGAGTAGTAGGCCGGTGCGCTGAGCTGCGTATTGATCTCGTAGAGTCGGCCGGTCTGTTGGACGGGCGGAGTATATTGCACCTGGGCCAGCGCGGCGGCGCAGGACCAGAAAATAACGCCTGACAGGGCCGCTATTGCCGGCGACCCCTGGTGCATTCGTCCGCGGTAACAGGTTCGCCAAGTTCTCATTGCCACACCTCATGCACAGACGCCCGCAGAACAGCACTAGATTGTAAGCAGAACCCGCGCCGGTTACAGCCCCCCCGTCGCGCCGCCGGCCGGATCACACGACGTGCCGCCCGCCATCAACGGGCAGCACCGCACCCGTTATATAATCGCCTTCACGCAGGACGAAATGCACCGCGGCCGCGATGTCGGCCACCGACCCGGGGCGTTGCAGGGGAATCTTGGCGGTCAGGCGGGCGCGGGTCTGGGCCGAGTAGTCGTCCGGCCACGCAGCCACACCGGGAGCGATCCCGACCACGTTGATCCGTGGTGCCAGGGCGCGGGCCAGGACGCGCGTGAGCGCTTCCAGCCCACCCTTAGAAACCATGTAGGCCAGGTGCCCCGGCCAGGGCCGCTGCGTGGCCACGTCGCACAGGTTGATGATCCGACCACCGGCCTGTTCGAGCGCCGACCGGGCGGCGTGCGCCAACACCATCGGGGCCGTCAGGTTGACGCCCAGGGTCCGCTCCCAATCGTCGATCCGAAAGGACTCCACGGTCATTTGCTCGAAGACGCTGGCGTTGTTGACCAGGATGTCCAGCCGGCCGAAACGCGCCAGAACTGCGGGCACAAGGTCGGCGGCCTCTTCAGGCGAGGCCAGGTCGGCCCGAAAAACCTCCGCCTGAACGCCCAGCGCCCGGCAAGCAGCGGCGGCACCGGCAATCTCGGCCGCGCTCTGGTGGTAGTGCAGCGCAACGTGGCAGCCAGCCTGGGCCAGGCGCTCAGCGATCGCGCGCCCGACACGCCGGGCGGCGCCGGTTATCAACGCGACCCGTCCCTCAAGCTCCATCTGCTATGCTCCGCTGCGCCGGGTAGCGCACCCATTGCAGACACAGCCCCTGCGGCGGGGCCGTCTGCCCGGCCTGACTGCGGTCCCGGCTTGCCAGGACGCTGGCGACGCGTTCCGGCGGCCAGTGACCCCGACCGATCTCCACCAGCGTACCAACCATAATACGAACCTGATTGTAGAGGAAGCGCTCACCCTCAACGTCGATATGCACTCGGCGGCCGCGCCGCCAGATTCCCACGCGGTTGATCGTGCGAATAGTGGTCTCGCGCGGGCTGCCCTGGTTGGCGAACCCGGCGAAATCGTGCGACCCGATGAACGCCACCGCCGCCCGGCGCATGCGGTCGAGGTCCAGCGGATGCCATACGTGCCAGGCATAGCGGGCGGCCAACTCCTCCGCGGGCGCGTGCTGACTGGCATAGAGCGTGTAGCGATAGAGTTTGCCGAGCGCGTCGCGTGAGGCATGGAAGGTCGGCGGCACCTCGACGGCGTGAACGATCGTCACGTCCGGCGGCAAGCGGCCCGCCAGGGCACGGCGCAGGTTCTCGGTTGGAATCACGCAGGAAGTGCGGAAGCTGGCGCTCTGACCACGGGCGTGGACACCGGCGTCAGTCCGGCTGGCGCCGGCGAGGCTAACCGGATGGCGCAGGGTGCGGATGAGAACACGCTCGATTTCCTGCTGCACGGTGCGCTGCCCCGCCTGCGTCTGCCAGCCGGAGAAGTCGCTGCCGTCGTAGGCGATAATGAGCTTGACGTTGCGCTCCATGGGAGTGGATGGTAGAGGAGGATGTTGCGGCGAGCCACCGCCCCCGCGGCCGCCGACGTACGCATGGCCGACCTGCTACTGCAACCAGTCGTAGGTCCAGGGCAGATCGACACCGCTGCCCGTCCAGCGCGAATTATCCACCTCGCGATCGTTCAGGTCGTCGCCCATCTCGACCACGCCGCCCGGGCCTTCCTTGTAACCCAGATCTTTCAGCGTGTTGGCCGAGACATGGCCGTCCAGCCACAGGACGTTGCCGCGGCCCGAATGGCGGGCATGCACGGCGCTACGGACCTGCGGAGAATCGTCGAAGCCGGCCATCTCACCGTTGACCGGATCGACGCGCGGCGGATCCAGATTGAACCCCTCGTTGCCATGGCAGGCAATGTGGTCATGGCCGCGGCCGTTGTTGACGTATTCCCGGCGCTCGGCCAGCGGGAACGATGCCGCCGTCCCCATGCCGTCGGCCATGGCCACGGTGCGGCCGGGGTAGCGGATGCTGGTGAACCGCACGGGCCAGTTCTTGTAGCCCGAGGTCGGATCAGCCGCGACGCGCAGGCGCGAGTTGCCGAGGAAGTGATAGTTCCAGCCGTAGCTGCCGTTGCGCTCATCGACCCAGTGCGACACCGACGGACAGACGTAAACCGCGTAGGCATAATCCTGCTGGTCGCCGGGCTGGCCGAAGATGTCCTGCTCGTTCTTGCAACCGCGTGGATCCGCGAAGGGCGGCACGCCGACCGCAGTGCTCATGATCGCCACCGCCGTGGGCCGGTACTTGCGGCGACCGAAGATCAGGCCGTAGGGATTGCAGGGATCGTCGGGGAACTTGGGCAGTCGGCTGGGCATCAGCACGCCTTTGTTCTCACCAACGTAGATCATGATGCCGTGGCCGAGGACATGCAGGTTGGACAGGCAGCACGTGGCGCGGCCCTTCTGCCGCACCGCGCCCAGCGCCGGCAACAGCAGGCCGGTGAGCAGCGTGATAATGGCAATCGTTACCAGCAACTCGATCAGGGTGAACCCGCGGCGAGTCGGCCCATCTTCGCGATATAGCCTTGATCGGGTAAGCACATCAAAACTATAGCACGCTCGCCGGGAGCTGCCCAAGGGCATCTCCTGGGCAACGCATGCCGGCCGGCGGAATCGCCGGGCGACGAAGAACCCCGGCGGCCGCCCGTGCCGCCTGGGCCGGCACGCCCTATAATGGCGGCGACGGATGTCCGCCCGGGTCGCTGCGGCCCACGTTGGCGGGTGCCTGGTGGCCGCCCGGAACGCTGGAGTACTAACGATGCCAAGACGGCCGATTCTGCTGTGTTGCGCGCTGTTCGGTCTCAGCGTGCTCGGCACCGGCTGCGACATGAATCCGTTCTGGTCGCCGCTGACAGTCACGCCCGCGACGCTGCCCAACGCCGTCGAAGGCAGCATGTATGTGCAGGAGCTGGAGAGCGGTGGCGCCAGCCCGGAAACCTGGCGCGTGGCCGACGGAGCGCTGCCGCCCGGAGTGGTCCCGAATCGTACCACCGGAACAATCAGCGGTGTGCCGACGGCGGCCGGCACGTACAACTTCACGATCTCGGTTGAGGATGGCTCGTCACCGCCCCGCACCGGCCAGCGCGCCTACACGCTGACGGTATTGCCCATGTTGCAGCTCAGCAGCCCGGTCGCCCCGGCGCGCCTGAACGTGCCGTACAGCTTCACGCTGGGTTTGTCCGGCGGGGTGCCGCCCTTCGTGTTCTCGGCAACCGGGCTGCCGGACGGCCTGACGCTCGAACCCAGCACGGGGATTATCAGCGGCACGCCGACGGTCGCGAACCTGGGCGCGGCGGTGCAAGTCACCGTCGTTGACAGTGGCGATCCCGTGCAGACTGCCAGTGCGACGATTACGCTGCGCGTTCAGCCGCGCGGGGTGGCGATCCAGACGACAACGTTGCCCGACGGCCAGTTGGGCGTGGAGTACTTCGAGCAGATTGTTGCGATCCTGGGTCTGCGTCCGTATGAGTGGGCCATAACCAGCGGGGTGCTGCCGGACGGGCTCACGCTCCAGAATGTAACGGGTGTGATCTGGGGCACGCCGACGCAAGCGGGGACATTCACATTCACGGCCCAGGTTACCGATGGCGACGACCCCGCTTCGACGGACAGTGTGGAGCTTGTGATTACGGTGGCCCCATAGCAGAGGTTACCGGTGGGCGCGGACGGGGTTGAGTTCCTTGCACGCGGGTGTTGCACGTGCCGCTTGACGTTCAAGCGCGTTCATGAGCCCGGGGAGAGTTCTTATGCGACCAATGCTATGTGTCGTTGCATTGTCACTGTCACTGTTACTGGCCCTGGTTGGTTGTGATCGGGGCCCGCGCGACGGGCCCGCGCATTTCGAGCTTGGCAAGCCGGCCCCGCCGCTGAGTGTTGAGAAGATCGTGCAGCCGGCCGAAGGAGCCAACGCAACGTGGCGGGCCCTGCGGGGCAAGGTGGTCGTATTGGAGTTCTGGGCCACCTGGTGCGGCCCGTGTGTTGCCGCGATTGCCCATCTGAACGAGCTGGCGGACAAGTTCAAGGACCGTCCGGTCCAGTTCATCGCCGTGACGGACGAGCCGGAGGCCTTGGTGCGGCAATTCCTCACGCGCAAGCCCATGCAGGCCTGGGTTGCGCTCGACACGGATCGGTCAATGTTCCAGGCCTATGGTGTTGACGGGATACCCAGGACGATTGTCGTGGACGGCCGGGGCGTCGTCGTCGCGGATACATACCCCACGATGCTCAACGCGGAGGCGCTAGAGAACGTCTTGGCCGGCCGGCCGGCGGGACTACCGGTGATGACCCCAACATCGAAGTCCTTTCCGGCTACGAGTTCAGCCGACGACGATAGCGCCCCGGCCTTGGTGGAGGTCGTGATTCGCGAGGGCACCGCTGCCGGCGGATCCGTGGTGGGTTTCGACGAGACCGGCGCCGAATTCCTAGGATGCCCATTACGATGGATAATCGAGCGCGCCTACGATTGTAAGTCTCATCAGATTGTGTTGCCCGACGAACTGCGCAGCGCCCGTTTCGACGCTAA
>CAZYGM010000139.1:0-9133 GCA_964647015.1 uncultured Planctomycetales bacterium
AACGAGTTCGGCGTGGATTTCACCATGCTGGGCGGGGTGGATTTTCAGAATGTGAACAGCATCAGCAACGCGTCGGCGGACTTATCGACGGGGCTGCTGCCACAGGCCGACCTGCAGAGCACGACGTTCAATCTCAACACGGACTTCAACGCGAACATCTCGGCGGGCGGTTTCACGTTCGGACTGATCAAGGACAGCGTGGCGGGCTTCGTCCGGGCGCTGGAGGAAATCACGGACGTGGTGGTCGTGGCCAATCCGAAGATTGTGGCGCTGAACAAGCGTGAGGCCGAGGTCATTGTCGGGCGTCGTGACGGCTACCTGACCACGACAGTGACGGAGACGGCGGCGGTGCAGACGGTGGAGTTCCTGGAGACCGGCACCCAGATCAAGTTCCGCCCGGTGATCAACGAGGATGGCACGGTGCGGCTGCGGGTGCACCCCAAGGACAGCAACGGCGGCCTGACGGCGGCCAACCTGCCGTTCGAGGAGACCACTGAGGCGCAGGCGGACATTCTGGTCGATGACGGCCAGACCATCCTGATCGGCGGCCTGTTCCGTGAGCGCACGGTAATCAACCGCACCCAGATACCGCTGCTGGGGGACATTCCGGTAATGGGCGAACTATTCGGCAGCCGGCGAAACCAGACCGTGCGGGAGGAGGTCATCATTCTGCTGACGGTCCACATCATCAAGGAGACGGCGCGGGAGCGTGCCTTGTTTCGCGGGCTGGTGGAGGATGTGGAGCGACTGCGGATTGGGGCGCGGCGGGGGCTGATGGGCACCGGTCGCGAGCGGTTGGCACAGGCATTCTTCCATGAGGCACTCCGGCAACTCGAGGCCGGGGAGCGTGAGAAGGCGCTTTTCAACGTGCGCCTGAGCCTGCACAACCAGCCGAAGCACCTGCGGGCGTTCAAGCTGGCCGAGCGGCTGCTGGAGCAGCGCATGTGGGATGATGAGGGCGCGCGCATGCATACCTTCATCTGGCAGTTGCTGGACCAGCCGCCGCCGGACTACGAGGCCGGTACTGAGCCGTTCGGCCGGCCCGGGATCAACTTCGACGAAACGGCCGCAGAACAGACGAGCAGTGGAGGGCAGATGCCATGACCAAGGCTGCGCTTCAGCGGCTGGGCTGGACGGCCGCCGGCCTGACCGTATTCCTGCTGGTGGGGTGCACCGCCCCGCAGCAGCAGGCCCGCGTGGAGGCCACGCAACGGTGGAACGAGACGCGGGCGCGGGTGAAAGTGCGCCTGGCGGCCGACCAGTTTGAGGCGGGCAATATCGCGGCGGCCGCGAAGGAACTGGCGGAAGCCCGCCGCCTGACGCCGGAAGACACGGGGGTCGTGCCGCTTCAGGCGCGTGTGCTGCTCGCCGAGGGTCAGACGGCGCAGGCCGAGCAGTTGCTCATTAGTGCGAAGTCAGCCGGCATGGTGTCGGCTGAGGTCGAGTACCTGCTGGGTGTGGTGCGGCAACAGCAGCAACGCTGGGAGGACGCGCGGACGTCCTTTCTGCGGGCGGCCGAGCTGGACAGCACGGAGGTGGACTACGTTCTGGCCGCGGCCCAGGCCTACCTGCAGTTGAACCAGGCGCCGGCGGCGCTGGAGTTCCTGGAGGGGCAGGCGGCCCGTTTCGGCTGGACGGACGCATACCAAGCCGCCCTGGCCGAGTGCTATGAACAGCTTGGCCAACCGGCGGCTGCGGCGGCAGCCTGGGAGCGTGTGCTGGGAGCCAGCGCTGCAGACGGCATGGTTCGGGCGCGACTGGCCGAGGCGCTGTACCGCGGCAAGCGCTACGACCAGGCGGCCGAAGTCCTGCATGGATTGTTACAGGATGGGGTGACGGAGATTCCTGAGCGTCTGACGCGGCTGATGCTGGCGGAGTGCCACCTGGCCGCCGGCCGGCCGGCGGCGGCCCGTGAGCAGGCGCAACTGGTGCTGATACGCTACCCGGATGACCCGGCCGCCCTGCGGCTGCTGGCCCGTGCGTTGGGCTCAGCCAATGACCACGCCGCGGCGTTGCGCATCGCGCGGCGGGCACTGTCGGTGAATGGTGACGATCCGCGCAACCTGGAGCTGACGGCGGGTCTGGCGTGGCGGACGGGGGCCACGGACGAGGCCGAGAGCTGTGCGCGGCGGCTGCTGGCGGTCGCGCCACAGCACGCGCTGGCCAGGCACATACTGGGGACCGTCGGCGCCCCCGGCGAACCAGCCCCGAATCCCAGGCCATAGGCATTCGCAGCGGGGCGCACAGAACAGGCCGACGGTGGTCCGCCGGCCTGTCCACGGTACTCTTCTGTCACTACGCCTGCCGAATCACTTCAGATCCAGCTAGCCACTCTTGCTGGCTCCGGTTGGGGCCCCTCCGGAGGAGGGGCTCAATACCCCTTGTAGGCGTCTCCCAGGTCGTCCGTCTGGTTCGTGTTGGGTAGGAACTCGCCGGTGTTGGGGTTATAGACCCAACCCTGGCCACCGCTCGTCACGGGCGTCGGGGGCGAGTTGGTGGAGTCAATCAGAATCGTGTTGCTACCGGTGTTCTCGCCGACCGGGCACGGTGGAATGGCCGCCAGATAGGGGCCGTACCGGTAGGTAGAGTTCTTGGTGGCATTAGTGGCGCCGGCCACGCTGGTGAACGTCGTAAGCTGGTTCGCGATGTCGGCCCCGGGCGGCCGGTCGTTGTGCTCGGCCCGATACAGTGAAATGGCCTGCCGCACCATCGTGAGGTTGGCGGACAGAGCGGCGGAACTGGCGCCCGCGGCACCGCGACTTAAGCGTGGAATCGCGATGGCGGCGAGGATACCGATAATCACGATGACCAGCACCAACTCAACAAGCGTGAAGCCCGCACTTCTCTTCTTGCTCGGTACCATCCGCCTGACTCCTGTTCTGGGTTTGGCGCGGCTCGTACACGCGGAATCTGACACCGCGCACCAGCCTGCCAAGCTCTCGGTTCCACGGGGACATCGGCGCGCGCCTGGGGTGACTTTAGCCCGCGGGCGAGGCTGGCCGACCGGTTTGAGCGGGGCTGCCGCAGGGCCGATCATGCTTGTTCGCCAACGATCGTATCAGTTCGTTTATGGGGCGCGAGTTTGGACGATGGAAGATTGCACCAGTTGGAGACTGACCTGCGCGCCCGACGCGATGTGCTCAAGAACCACGTGGTCGCGGCGGATTTGCACCAAGCGGTGCTCTTCCAGCACGGCATCGAGACTCAGTAGTTGATCATCGATGACGGCCAGCGGGCTGGTGCCCAGGATAACGCCATGCAGAACGTGGCGTTCGGCGAAGGGCGTTGCGGGCGGCGTCTGCACGGGCCCCGCGCTCTCGTCGTCGGCGAGGCCGTCCGCCCCGGCGGCCGGCGGCGCGCCCAACATCTGCTCAGGCGGCGCGAAGAGATCACGCTCCAGCCGAGCCAACTCGTCGGCGACCGACTGGTATTCGACATTTGTCAGACGGGCGACCAAGGCATTGATGTCCTCCCACGCGGCCGCCCGCAGGGCGGGCGCCACCTGGGCGGGGGCCGCCTCGGCGGTGCGCGGCTGGGCTGAACCAGTGAGGCGGTCGACCAGCCAGGCCGCGGAAGCCAGGACCAGGACGGCGATCAGCAAGCGCTGTACCGGAGAGACGGACTTCACGGCGCGGCACCTCCGTCGTCGGGCCCGGCGACTGGCAACATGTACACGCGCATGGTCCAGTTCATATCACACAATCCGTCGGCAGCCCCGGTGCTGCGGCGCACCGCGCAGTCGCGCAACGATTGGTAGGGGTTACGGGCGGCCATGCAGTCAAGGAAACGGACGAAGTCGTGGCTGCGACTGCGCCCCGCGACATTGATATCGCACACGACGTACTCGCCCTCGCGCACAGCCGGCTGCGGCGTCACGCTCAGAATCTCCACCTGCGCCTCGGCGGCTGTTTCCGTCATCTCACGCAGCAGCCCGGCCAGCGCGTCCGAGCGTGGGATGCGTGCCGACTGCGCCAGGACGACTTCCTCCAGCCCGGCCAGGCGCTCTTCAAAGCGCTCGAGGTTTAGTAGTTCGCCCTTGAGCTCCTGCCCGGCAAGGCCGCGCTGCACAGTGCATTCCCGGTAACCTTGCCAGGTCTCCTGCCAGGGCCGCCAGATGAACCAGTAGCTCAGCGCAATCAAGCCCACGACGAACGTCGCGCCGAGCGCATCGACCGCATAGATCGTTAGCGGGCGCCGGCAGATGATCATGGCTGCTCCTCCCGCGTGCGGCAGTCAAGCTCGAAGGCGACGGCCATGCCTTTGCCGTACGGCTGTGAGGCGGCATGCACCAGCTCGACCTGGCGCCAGTCCGGAAACTGCTGGATACGGTTGAGCAACTGGATCAGCGCGCCATGGTCACCGGCGTAGCCCGTCAGGCGAACCTGCTGCTCGAGCGGTTCGGCGCGGGTTTCGGCCGGCGCGGTCTCATCTGTCTCGGCGGTCGCCTGCCAGGCCGGCCGGCGCACGCCCGAGTTCTGCTTGGGCGTAAGCAGGGAGAACTGGGTCAGGAACACGCCCGCGGGCGCGGCGTTGCTGAGGGCCACCAGGCGACGGGCCCAGGGTTGCGGCCGGCGGGCGGCCGCAATGCTGCGCAGCTGCGTGTAGACGGCGTCGCGCCGGATTTCGGCCAGGGCAAGGCGGTTTTTGATTACGGTCTGCTGGGTTTCGAGGTCGGTGACCTGGGCTCGCAGACTGTTCAGGGCCCGACCGGCGAGGTAGCGCCCGCCCCAGCCGGCCAGCGCGACCACGGCCAGGACAGCGCCGGCAATCAGCCAGCCGATGCGCCGGCGCGCGCTCGCCCGGGCATGACGATGCGCAATCGGAACCAGGTTGACCGAGCAGGTCATGGGCGGCCCTCCGCGGCAAGCGCCGCGCGCGGCCGCCGATCGGCGGCCGGTGGGCGGCTGGGCGGCAGGTCAAGCATGGCCGCGCCCGCGCAGGCGGCGGACTGGGGTGCCACGTCGCCGTGGATCAGTCGCGGACTCGCCGAACTCGCGGCCGAATCTGCAGAGCCCCGTTCGACGCGCAGCAGGCTGACGGGCACGTCCAGGCTTTCCTGAATGACCTGCGGCAGGCCGCGCAGGTTGGCGCCGCCGCCGGCCAGGACGAGTCGGCCCAGTGAGACTTCGGGGAAGTTCTGCATGACGTACGAGAGGCACATGCGCAGCTCCCGCGTCAGCGTTGTCAGCGGCTCGCGGAGCACACTGCCAAAGGCGCTGGCAAGGTCTTTCACGCCGGCCAGGGTCGGCGCGTAAGCGTTGGCCCGCAGCTCGCCGCGTGCCGGCTGGATTCCATGTTCGCGCTTGAGCCGTTCGGCCACGGCGGGTGGGATGTCGAAGGCGCGGGCCAGTTGTTGGGTCCACTCGTGAGCGGAGGCGGACAGCACGCGGATGTAAGTTGGGACGGTCCCGACGACCACCGTCAGGACGGCGCCGCGCAGGCCGAGGTCCAGCACGCCCCAGAGCTCACTCTCGGTGGGCGGCCACAGGCTGGCCGCCAGGTGCACCAGGGCACACGGGGCGGCTTCGATCCGGTGCAGTTGGAGCCGCTGTTGCGCGAAGCCCGCAGCCCAGCCCAGGGCCAGTTCGGAACGCAGCACTACGGCCATAACGTTGGCCATCTGGGCCCGACTGGCCGGCAGCGTCCAGAAACGCACCTCCAGTTCGCTCTCGGAGCGGCGGCTCTGCTGGGCTACCTCGCACTTGAGCGCCTGCTCGATGCGCGCGTGATCCTGCCGCAGCGCCTGGACCGGCAGCGTTATGGGGAAGAACTGCACTTCGGGGGGGGACAGGACCAGCGTCACATTGCGGCCCACGAAGCTGCCGCGCCCGACCAGGCCTTCCAGTCGGGCCGGTTCGATCACCGGCTCCGAGACCTTGGCCTGGCCCGCAGTCTGGGGGCGCTCGAAGTTAAGCGCGTCGCAGACTTCAAACCGCCGGCCACAGCGCCGCAACTGGCAGGCTCGCATACCGCTGGCACCGACATCGAAACTGATCGTGGAGCACCGCCGCTGCAGCCAGGGAATCATACGCCGACCTCCGTGGCTGGCGGCGCGGCGGCCATCCGGCCGCGTCCGGCGTTGTGCGGGTTGCGATTGGGCATACCTGCCAGGCCTCCAGTTTCCACTTCCACGCCACCC
This sequence comes from uncultured Planctomycetales bacterium, assembly GCA_964647015.1. Classification (GTDB taxonomy): domain Bacteria; phylum Planctomycetota; class Phycisphaerae; order UBA1845; family Fen-1342; genus JAAYXS01. The sequence continues at coordinate 6,140 of CAZYGM010000139.1, forward strand.
GCTTAGCCGGTTGCGGCGGCCAGGTCGAACAGCGGCAGGAACAGCGACATTGCGACGAAGCCGACGACCAGGCCCATGACGACCAGCAGCACCGGTTCGGCGAGCTTAGTCAGGTGTTGCAGGGTGCTGGTGTTATCCTCGTCCATCCAGTCGGAGACGAATTCGGCCGCCTCGGCCAGACGGCCGTTGTCCTCGCCCGTCCGCAGGGCCGAAACGATCACGGGATCGGCCAGGCCGGTGGCGGCGAGGGCCTGGCCCATGCGTCCGCCGGAAGCGACGCGCTCCTCGACGTCGCTGAGCAGGCGCAGGAAGGCCACGTTGGTGATGGCCTCGCGCGACTGGCGAATGGTCTCGAGCAGCGGTACGTGGCAGCGCAGCATGGCTGCCCAGACGCGCAACACGCGGGCGAATATCAAGCGTGCCATCACGCGTCCGATAATCGGCAGGCGCATCGCAAGCTCATCCAGCCACACCCGCATCTGTCGGCTGCGCAGACCTGCCACCAGTACGCCCAGGCCGACGAGCACCCCGCCCAGTATGTAGGGCCAGCTCGCCAGAAACTGCTCGGAGGCCGCGAAGAGCAGGTGCGTGGTGACCGGCAGCGGCGTCCTGAGCGTCTCGAACAGGGGGCGGAAACGCGGCACGACAAAAGTCAGCAATACTATGACAACGCCGGTCAGCAGGATGCTCAGGAGGCTCGGGTAGATCATCGCCCCAGGACCATCTTGCGTGTCTGGAGCTGCTGCTGCGTCAACTGGCACAGGCGGCCAAAGACCTGCGGCAGCGAAGCGGTGGCTTCGCCGGCGGCGATCATCGTACAGAAGACCGGATTGAAGGCGCCGTGTTCGGCCTCCAGGGCGTCCGAGAGGCTATCGCCTTCCTCGACTCGTTCCCGCAGGCGCGCCAGCACGGCGCGGACACCCGGCTTGGCGGTTTGCTCGGCCGCGGCTTCCAGAGCTGGCACCAGCGGGGCACCGGCTTCGAGCAGCATCTTGAGTTGCCGGGTGAGGAGAATAACGTCGCGGCTGCGAATCTTCGCGCCGTGGTCGAGCCGCGGGGCGGCGTGTGCGTCGGCCGCGCCCGCCTCGTTGAGCCGCAGGACCACCAGGCCTTTGGAGCGCAATCCGTCCAGCGCCGCATCACGGTCGTGGGCTTCCAGCCGCTCGGTGACGGTCGTGCCGTCGGGTCGCATGGCCTCGACTGCGAACTGCATGGGCTACCCGGTTCAGCCGACGGGCGTCAGGGCTGAATCCTGTTCGGCGCGTGTGCGGCCTTCCGTCTCCGCGTGCGTCACGCGCAGGACCTCTTCGAGCGTGGAGCGTTCCTGCTCCACCAGCAGCAAGCCTTCATCACGCAGGGGGCGCCAGCCGTATTGGCGCGCGATCTGCTTGATATCCTCTTCGTTCTCCGCGCTGTGTATGACCTGGCGGATCGGATCGGTAACCTCGAGCACCTCGTAGATGCCGGCGCGCCCGCGGAAGCCGCTGTCATGGCACTGCTTGCAGCCCTCGCCCTTGAAGAAGACGCGGTTGGTCTGGTTGAGCCAGCCGGCATCAGCCAGGGCTGACTCGGGCGGATAATACGAGGTGCGACAGTTCGGGCAGATCGTGCGGGCCAGGCGCTGGGCGATAACGCCGTTGAAGGCCGAGGCCAGCAGGTAGCGCTCGATGCCCATATCCGCCAGCCGGATGAAGGCGCCGGGGGCGTTGTTCGTGTGCAGCGTGGAAAGCACCAGGTGGCCGGTCAGGGCGGCCTGCACCGCCACTCGGGCCGTGTCCGTGTCGCGGATCTCGCCGACCATGATGATGTCGGGGTCCTGCCGCAGGATGGAGCGCAGCGCCCGCGCGAACGACATGCCGATGGCCTCGTTGACCTGGATCTGGTTGATGCCGTCCAGTTGGTATTCGACCGGGTCTTCGATGGTCACGATGTTGCGCTCGGAGGAGCTGAGCAGATCCAGAACGGAATACAGCGTGGTCGTCTTGCCGCTGCCGGTCGGGCCGGTGACCAGGACGATGCCGTGCGGCCTGGAGAAGATCCGGCGAAACGCGGTCAGTTGCTGGGGCCCGACGCCGAGCTTGTCCAGCGAGACGTTCAGATTGGACTTGTCGAGGATGCGCAGCACGACCTTCTCGCCCAGCAGGGTCGGCATCGAGGAAACGCGCAGGTCGATCTCGTTGCCTTCGGCCACGACGTGCACGCGACCTTCCTGCGGCAGGCGCCGCTCGGCGATGTCCATGCGGCCAATCACCTTGATGCGCGACACGATGGCGGCGTGCATGCTGTTGGGCGCGGTCATCAGCTCGCGCAGGTTGCCGTCGATGCGGTAGCGGATCAGCGTGGCGCGCTTGGTGGGCTCGACGTGGATGTCGCTGGCCTTGTCGCGAATGGCCGTCATGATGGCCAGGTTGACCAGGTTGATGATGGGGCTGCCATCGACCATGCGGCCGATCTCGTGTGTGCCGTCCTCATCGATGGTCTCACGCTCGATGACCTTGACCTCGCTCTCGGTCAAGTTGACCAGGAACGAGTCGATGTCCACCTCCTCGCCGAGGTACTTGTCCTGAAACTCGGCGATGTTGGTGTCGAATGCCAGGACCGGGTTGACGTGGCAGCCGGTCAGCGCGCTGATGCGGTCGATCGTAGGCAGGGACTGCGGCTCAGCCATGGCCACGGTCACGGTATCGCCCACCTTGAACAGCGGCAGGGCCTTCAGGCGCGCGGCCTCCTCGCGATCGAGCAGGCGCGCGACGGCCGGGTCGATCAGGCCGTGGCGCAACTGGCAGCACTTGACGTTGAGCTGTTTGGCCAGGGCACTGAGCATGGCGCGCGGCGACAGGATGCCCAGCTCGATCAGCGTCTCGCCCAGCCGCTTGTTGTCCTTGTGCTGGGCGCGCAAGGCCCGCACCAGGTCCTGCTCGTTGACCAGCCCCTGCTCGAGCAGCAACTCGCCCAGCTTGTTGACGCGTTTGAGGCTCATCGTGGCGTGGCCGG
>CAZYGM010000140.1:0-9016 GCA_964647015.1 uncultured Planctomycetales bacterium
CCGCCGGCTGAATTGCGCACAATCCACCCGCGCCCGCCCAGGGCAGGTCCGATTACATGTAGAATCCCCCCGCTGCCCCCACATCGCGGCCAAGCACCTTGTCTCCTCGCACCAGAATCGCGACAATTAACCTGGAACTGCGCAGCGTGACGCCGCTGTGTGGGGGTGGGCCTGGAAGTGAACGAGCCGAACCGTCAACAGCTTACGACCATACTCAAACGGGCCAGCGCCGGCGATGAATCCGCCGTGAACCGCCTCATGCCACTGGTCTATGACGAGCTGCGCGCCTTGGCGGAAAGCTATCTCCGCCGTGAGCGCTCGGACCATACCCTGCAGGCAACCGCCCTCGTACACGAGGCTTACGTCCGGCTCATCGACCAACGCGACGTGGAGTGGCGCAACCGCGCCCACTTCTTCGCCGTCGCCGCCCAGGCCATTCGCCGCATACTCGTCGATCACGCCCGCACGCATAAGCGCGCCAAGCGCGGCGGCGGCTACCAGCGCGTCCAGTTGGATGCCGACGTCGCGGCCCTGCCGGAGACCGACATTGATCTGCTGGCACTGGACGAGGCTCTGCGACGGCTGGCCGACCTGCACGCCCGCCAGGCCCAGATCGTCGAGCTGCGCTTCTTCGGCGGTCTGAGTCTCAAGGAAGTGGCCGAGTACATCGGCGTCTCGCCGCGCACCGTCGATGGCGATTGGAGCATGGCCCGCGCCTGGCTGCGGCGTGAGCTGGGAAGTGGGACGCAGCCGTGACGCCCGAGCAGTACGCCCGCGTGCGCGAGATCTTCCTGGCCGCGCGCGACGCGGACCCCGCCCAACAGGCGGATTATCTGCGCGCCGCCTGCGGTGACGATCCGGAGATCCAGGCCGAGGTCCAGTCGCTGCTGACCAGCGCCGCGCGGGCCCGGACCTTCCTGCAGACGCCGGCACTGGGCGAGCATTTCGTCATGGCCGGCCCCGAGTCACTGGCGCGCGACTCAGCGCCCCATGCAACGTCGTCCATCGCCGGTCACCGAGCAATCGGCCACCCAGAGCAGATCGGCCAGTATCGCATTCTCGACGTCCTGGGCGAGGGCGGCATGGGCGTCGTGTACCGGGCCCAACAGGAGAACCCCCGCCGGGTTGTAGCCCTGAAGGTCATCAAGCCCGGCGTCGAATCGCCCGAGACGATCAGACGCTTCGAGCACGAGTGCCAGGTACTGGGCTGGTTACAGCACCCCGGCATCGCACAGGTGTATGAGGCCGGCACGGCCGAGGCCGGCTACGGCCCGCAACCCTTCTTCGCGATGGAACTGATCCAGGGTCAGCCGCTAACGCAATATGCCCACACGCAGCGTCTGGACATTCGCGCGCGGCTGGAACTACTGGCGCGCATCTGCGACGCCGTGCACCATGCCCACCAGAAAGGCGTGATCCATCGCGATCTCAAGCCCGGCAACATCCTGGTGAACGAAGCCGGCCAGCCCAGAATCCTCGATTTCGGCGTGGCCCGCGCCACGAACGCCGACATTCGCGCGGCCACCCTGCAAACGAGCGTCGGCCAGTTGCTGGGCACCGTGGGCTACATGAGCCCGGAGCAGATCGCCGGCGATCCGAGCGAACTCGATACGCGCTCGGACGTCTACACGCTCGGCGCGATCCTGTACGAGTTGCTGACCGGCCGCGTACCGGTCGATGTGTCGCGCCGCACGCTGCCGGAGGCCGCCCGGGCCATCGTCGAGGAAGAGCCCGAGCCGCTGCGCTTGGCCAACCGTTCACTGCGCGGCGATATCGAGGCGATCGTCAGCAAGGCACTCGAGAAGGACAAACGCCACCGCTACCAATCCGCCTCCGACCTGGCCGCCGACATTCGCCGCTATCTTTCCGACCAGCCCGTCTCCGCCCGGCCGGTCACCGCGATTTACCAGTTGCGCAAGTTCGCGCGGCGCAATCGCGCGCTCGTGGTCGGCCTGCTGACCACCGGACTCGCGTTGATCGTCGGCATCGTCGGCACCAGCACCGGCATGGTGCGCGCCCAGCGCGCCGAGCGCGAGGCCCGCAGCGCGGCCGCCAAGGCCGGCGCCATCAGCTACTTCATCGGCGAGATACTCGGTGCCGTCGAGCCCGGCCGCGAGGGCCGCGACGTCAAGGTATTCGAGATTCTGGACCAGGCCGCCGCCGCGCTCGACAACGAGTGGTCAGAGCACCCCGAGGTGGAGGCGGCGCTGCGCTTGCGGCTGGGGACCAGCTACTACCGGCTCGGCCTGTACGAGCCGGCCCGGACACAACTGCGCCGCGCACTCGAATTGGATCAGCGCATCTATGGCGCCAACAGCCGCGAGGTCGCCAAGACGCTGAGCACGCTGGGGACCCTCATGCACGTCATGGGGGATTACGGCGAGGCCGAGGCGCTGCACCGCGCCGCACTGGACATCCGGCGCCGCAAGGCCGCCGACGCCGACCTCGCCAACAGCATCAACAACCTCGCCGCGCTGCTGCACTTCCAGGGTCGCTATGATGAGGCCGAGCAGCTTTATCGCGAAACGCTGGCCTTGCAGCGCCGCGTCCTGGGCACGGAGCACGCCCAGATCGCCGCCACGCTCAACAACCTCGGCGCCATCTACCGCCAGCGCGGCGACCTGGCCCGCGCCGAGCAACTGCACCGCCAGGCCCTGCCGATCTATGCCCGCACGCTGGGAGAGCGCCATCCCGACTACGTCACCTGCCTGGGCAACCTGGCCGTCATTATGGAACGTCAGGACCGGCTCGACGAGGCCGAGGAACTGTACGGCCAGGTGCTGGAGCTGCGCCGCGAACTGCTCGGGCCCGACCACTCCCAGGTCGGCACCACGCTGAACAACCTCGCCAAGGTCTGCATGCGGCGCGGCGAGTACGGGCGCGCGGAGGAGCTGTATCGCGAGGCCCTGGCCGTCTGCCAACGCGCGTTTGGGGAGGAACACCCGCAGACGGCCGCCGTGTACGGCAACCTGGCCAAGTCCCTGCTGGAGCAAGACCGCCGCGCTGAGGCAGAGGCACATGGGCGGCAGGCCGTGGATCTGGCCACCCGTACGCTACCCGCCGGACACTGGTCCATCGGCGTCTTGCAGGCGATTCACGGCACGACCTTGCTGAGGCTGGGACAGTACGAGCAGGCTGAGACCGTATTGCTGCAAGCCCACGCGGCCCTGACCGCCGCGCGCGGCCCGCAGTACGAGCGCACCCGCGAGGTCGCCGAGCGCCTGGTGGAGCTGTACGAAGCCTGGGGGCGGCCCGCCCAAGCCGCCGAGTGGCGTTCGCCTGAATAGCGCCCGCGACGCCCCCAACCTACAGCAAGCCGTGCTTCTGAAGCCGGTAGCGCAGGCGGTCGCGCGAGAGATTCAGCAGGCGGGCGGCCTGCGTCTGGTTGTTATTGGTCCGCGCCAGCGCCTGCCGCAACAGGTGGCTCTCCAGCTTGCGCAGCTTGTCGAAATCGAAGCCCTCCGGCGGCAGCGCGAAGTTCTCAATGTCCCACTCGGAGGACTGCATCTCGGCCCGGCCCAGGACGATGTCTTCCCCGCGGACCGTCTCGTCCTTGCACAGCAGCACGGCCCGTTCAATGACGTTCCGCAGCTCGCGGACGTTGCCGGGCCAACTGTAGTGGTACAGCCGCTGGTAGGCGTCATCGCTGACGCCCGTGATGGGCTTCTTGAACTCGCGCGCGTAGCGCATCACGAAGTGCTGGGTCAGCAGGCGCACATCGTCGCCGCGCGCCCGCAAAGGCGGCAGGTAGATCGTCACCACATTCAGCCGGTACATCAGGTCCCGGCGGAACTTGCCCTCCTCGATCGCCTTCTCCAGATCGCGGTTCGTCGCCCCGATCACGCGCACGTCGACGCTGATTTCCTTTGTCCCGCCCACCCGCCGGAAGCGCCGCTCCTCCAGAAAGCGCAGTAGCTTGGCCTGCAGCGCCGCCGGCATGTCGCCCACCTCGTCCAGGAAGACCGTCCCGCCGTCCGCCAACTCGAACAGCCCCTTCTTCTGCATCTTCGCATCGGTGAACGCGCCGCGCTCATGCCCGAACAGCTCGCTCTCCAGCAGCGACTCCGACAGGGCTGTGCAGGTGATGTTCACGAAGGGGGCCGCCGTCCGATCGGAAGTGTGGTGAATAACACGCGCCACGAGGTCCTTGCCCGTACCGGTGTCGCCGCGCAGAAAAACCGTGGACACGCCCGCCCGGGCCACCTGCCGGATCATGTCGAACAGCGCCAGCATCGCCGGGTGCTGCCCGATGATGGAGTCGATGCCGAACTCCTGCTGCAGATGCCGCCGCAGCTCGCGCACCTCCCGCCGCAACTGCGTCGTGGCCAAAGCCTTGTCCACCGTCAGCATCAGGTGGTCCATCTGGAACGGCTTGGTGATGTAGTCGAAGGCACCCAGCTTGATCGCCTCAACCGCACTCTCGATCGTGCTGTAGGCGGTCATCATTATCACCACCGCGTCGGTGTCCATCTCGCGCAGCTTGCGCAGCACATCCAGCCCGGTCATGTCCGGCAGCCGGTAGTCCAGCATGATCAGGTCGTGGATGCCGTTCTCCAGCGCCGCCAGCGCGCTCTTGCCGTCGGCCGCCTCGGTTACGCGATAGCCGCGCTCCTCGAACTTCTGCCGCAGCGACCAGCGGATCAGGGCCTCATCTTCCACGGCCAGAACGCGGATCGTCATGCGCCGTTCCCTCCTGCCGCCGGCGGCTGCGCAGGCAAATCCACCACGACTTCAGTACCCTCGCCCACCACACTCCGGATCGTCATCCGCCCCCCATGCGTCTCCACAATCTTCTGACAGATCGAAAGCCCCAGACCAGTGCCCTTGGCCTTCGTCGTGAAGAACGGCTCAGCGGCCTGCCGCCGGACTTCCTCGTCCATCCCGTGCCCCCGATCTTCGACCGCCACCCGCACGCCGTCGGCCTGCGCCGTCGTCGTCAGCCGTACCAGGCCGTCCTCCGGCGACGCCTGCGCCGCATTCAGCAGCAGATTGGTCAGCACTTGCTCGAGCTGATTCTCGTCCGCCTCGATCGCCGGCAACGACTGACTGTTGACGCACTCCAGCCGCACGCGCTGCATCTCGGGCTGCTCGCGCAGGACCGTCAGAACGCTGGCCACCATGTCCGAGATGCGGCAGGGCCGGAAGCGCGGCGGCTTGGGTCGCGCGTATACGAGCAGATCCTTGACGGTCCCGTCCAGTCGGATGACCTGTCGCAGAACCTCGTCCAGGATCGGCCGGTGCGGCTCGTTGGGCTTCATCGAGTCGCGGATGACCTGGATAGCGCCGCTGATACCGGCCAGGGGGTTCTTGATCTCGTGCGCCAGCGAAGCCGCCAGGTGGCCGATCTGGGCCAGGTGCCGGGCCTCCGTCAGCCGCTCCTGGACCGCCTCGCGCTCCGTCTGCCGAATCTGCTCGGAATAATTTTGCTTGTAGCTGTCCAGCATGACCGCCAGCTCGAGCGTCAGCAGCTTGTGCAGCGAGGCCAGCTTGACGGCGGCATCCTTGACTCCCTGCCGCCGGATTCCGTGCTCCAGCTCCTCCCAGACTACCTGCATGGCCGCGAACATGTACTGCTGCGGCAGGCCGACCTGCACGTGGATGGCGCCAATCCGCGCACGCTGACGCCAGTATTCCTCGTCGTATTTCCCGCCGAACAGCGCCTGCAACCACTGGACCAGTGATTGCCGCAATCGCGCTATCTGTTCCGGACCGCCCGTGAAGACCTGTCGCGCCCCCGCATGCCGCTGGGCTTCTTCATAGAAGCGGTCCACCGCGGCAGGAAACAGCCGGGCCGCGTGTGGGGCCAGGGCGCGCAAGTTGGCGACGTCCTGATCGTCGAATCCCACATAGTGGCGCAGCTCCTCGAGGTCAAAACTCGGCATAGCCCCTTAATATACATGCCTTGGCCGGCTCTGCGAAGGGGCCGGGCAATATCTCCGGGCGGTTCATCGACTTACGTTCGGCACGCCGCATCCGCCCAGCGTGGCCTACCGCGCAGCCGAAGCCAGATACCCCGCCGCGGCTAAGTCTTAAGACTCCGCATGGCCGAAATGAGGGTTATGGCTCATCCTTGGTGTTATTTGGCCCAGCGCCAAACCACACGAGATGGGCCCAGGCCTGTTAGGCCGCTCGATGGAGACCTCCCCCGCCCCGGCGTGGCGAGCGGCGGTCGCAGGGGCAATGTGATGAGGGTGCCCCAAATGGCACGTGGCGTGCCGTACGAAAGTGCTCGGAGTGTTCACATGATGGCCGGCGACCGACCAGCTACGCACGGGGGGCATGCAGCGCGCCCGGGTTCTGCACGCCGCGGGCACCTCCTGCTGGTGGAGGCCAATGATCTGACGCGCTGGTCCATTACGACTTATCTGCGCAAGTGGTTCATCGTGCAGACGGCGGACTCGCGCGAGTCGGCTGCCCGCCTGGCCGGCCGACAGCGCTTCGCCGCGCTGGTGCTCTCCGACCAGCTCTCGGCCGGCGATGCTGCTGAGATTCGCCGAATTGCCGCCCAGCGCAGCGCGGATGTCCGCGCGGTACAGACGGTCGCGGGCGCCACGGAGCCGCCGGCGGAGGACGCGCCGCTTCAGTTCCTGGAAAAGCCGTTCGACCTGGCCAGCCTGGCGCGCCTGCTGGGCGTGCCCGACAGCGAACTCGCAACTCAGTGAACACAGGTCCAGCTACTGCCGAACGCCGCTAACGCCCCGAAACCCAACGTCCGCTACGGCACGCACCGGTCGCAGTGCGCCCGGCCGCGGACCGCCAAGCGACAAAGCGAAAAATCCGCTCTGACAGCTCCCCCGCCGGACGTCCCGTAATGGACCATTCTCTCCCCGGTCTATCCGCCCGCACCGATAACACCCACATTGCCCAGACTACCGGGTCCCGACAAATTCAAGCACCGGCAGGTTTTCGCATTTGGGCCTCTTTGCCATTCTCCGCTGCATTTCGAAGAATAGGCAGGAAGGGTAAGTAGCGACAGGGCACACCACTCTCCGCCGTGATACGGAGAGCACGCCACGAGAACGCCGCTCAAGCTGAAGCGGCCTCGCCTTCCGCGGACACGTGCATCTTCCACTGACGAGAAGGTCGTGCCGTGCGTGCGCGGCAGTAACTCATGGTTCCGTCACCGAACGTTTAGGAGCACACCATGCGAAACTGGGAGAAACACTACAAGACCGCTCGCGCCGCCGGACTGGCCGGCATCTGCGCCCTCATCCTGGCTTTGAGCCCGGCCGCGACGGCCGACGTTGCCCTATCAAACCCTGCCTTGACCATAGAGGTAAGTTCGGACAGCGGCAGCGCCGTCCTCGAAGTGTCCCGGGCGGACCTGATATGGGACGCCGATGCGCAGGTCCTATCCTGGAATCCCGGAGGCGCAGTCCAGATCGCTGACGGGGCCGTGAATCTGGCGGTCCTGGAGAGCCTGCAATTCGCGATTCAGCGCTGCGGCAAGATCAACTTGTCCATGTCCATGCGCGCCGGCGCTGGCGAAATCGACGTGGTCGCGCGCTCGGGCCTGCTCGAGTTCCCCGCCGTGGCGGCCGGTGAAGCCGAAGCGCGGGCTTTCGCCAGCTTCACCTTGCGTGATCTCGATTCCGACGGCTCGCGTGTGTCCGGAATGCCCGGCGACGGCACCGGTATATTCCGCGCCTACTACAATGGCGACGCCGACTCGGGTGCGCGCTTCGCACACCTCATCGCCCTGATTTCCACCGGCGGCGGCGGCACGGCCTCCGCGTATCAGAGCAGTCCGACCGTCGGTTATAGCCCCATTGGATGTGAAGTGCACGGTCTGGCCGTCGAGCTGGCCTTCACGCTCTCCGACCATGACCGCCTCAGCGCCTCGACCAGCTTCGACCTGATCCCCAAGCCGGACACCTGCATTTTCGACTGGGACGAGGAATCCGACCCGGAGTGGTCTGAGGAAGGTTCCGACCCGGACCAGCCCGACCAGTACAGCGGCGATGCGCCGTCCGACCAGTACGTTGATCCCTCGACGGGTACCACGCCGCCCAGCGATGATAAATCTCCGAGCATTCCGGCCGACAAGCCGGAGCACGTGGATTCCTCCAATGGTAATGTTCCCAACGACTTGCAGACCCTCAGCGAGAGCATCAGCCTCGACCAGTTGCCCGGCGGCGGCGTGGCCCTCTGCGGCGCCGGCGCGCTCGGCTTCCTGCCGCTGATGCTGCTGGGCCTGGCCGCGGCCAGATCGGCGCGTCCGCGACGGTTCAACTAAGCTCCAAACGGTGCCGGAAGCTTGGCCTCACTTAATCAGATGGGCATCGTCGCGCGTCTGCGGACCCTCTCGCCCGGTGTAGACTTCTACGCCGCGGAGGGTCCATATGTTGTCAGCGTTCACGCCGGCGTTGGGCGTGGTTGACCAGCGCACGTGGCCGTCAAGACTGAGGATGTTCTGCCCGGCCCCACCGTGGGCCCGCGAGTTGAGGTTGGCCCGGTCGCCGAAACCCAGGCGGCTGAAAAGCGGCACGCCGTCGTCAAACATCGGGTTGTCGTCAGCCATGATCGGCAGGCGCGCGTCATCCTGCAGGGAAGGGCGCGCGCCTGCCATGTTAAAGTACGCGTAACTCACGTTGTCCGACAGCAGGAAATCGTCGCGCTGCCGCACCTGCTCCGGGGGCATCGGCACGCCGCCGCGGGCCGGGCAAACGAACGTCCGCGGAGACACGATGAATGCCTGGCGCAGCAGCGGATAGACGTGCCGGCGATTGGGCATCACGACGGCCCCGGGATCACTGGTCGGCGACCAGGAAGCCCGCGGACCCCAACCAGCGAACGGCAGACTGGCGTTATAGGTCTGGGCGTATTGCTGCATACCCATGCCCAAATTCGCCAGGTTCGCTGAGCAGCCCATGCGCTGCGCGCGACCCTGCATGTGCAGCAGGCTCGGCACCGCGAAACCCACCATCAACATGATCATCGCGGCCGCCGCCACGATGTCACGCGCGCTGCCCAAACGCAGAACCACGGGGGCCGCATCCGCCAACGCCGCCCGGTC
>CAZYGM010000141.1:0-2352 GCA_964647015.1 uncultured Planctomycetales bacterium
AGCGCATTCTTGCCGGCGGTGACCTGCTGCGCGGCCTCCGCGAAGCCCAGCCGAACGTGCTGCTTCTGGCCGGGCTTGTCGAGCGTGAACTCGCCGGCGGCCAGGCGGCGCTCGAGGCGCTTGAGGCGGCCCTTGGCCTCGGCGGTGCGCTGCTTGCCCATGTGCTTGGCGATGAAGGCCCGCTCCTTGGCGATGAAGTTGCGGTCCTGTGAGTACTGGCGCGACTGCGTCAGCTCGCGCACCGCCTTGGTCTGCATGTAGTTCGAGTAGTTGCCGGGGAAGGAACGCACGCCGGCGTGCTGGACCTCCACGATCCGGTCGGCCAGCCGATCGAGCAGGTAGCGGTCGTGCGAGATTATGACCGCGCCGCCGCGATGCCCGGCCAGGAACTTCTCCAGCCAGCGGACGGCGTCGATGTCCAGGTGGTTGGTCGGCTCGTCCAGCAGCAGGAACTGCGACTCCTGCAACAGGATCTTGGCCAGCGCCGCCCGGCATTTCTGCCCGCCCGACAGGGCCGCCAGCGGCAGGCCGTAGTCCGCCGGCTGGAAACCCAGACCGCCCAGAATCTCGCCCAGGCGCTGCTCGTATTTGTATCCGCCCGCCGCCTCGAAGCGCGCGTTCACGCGGTCGTATTCGGCCAGCAGCTCCGGCAGCCGCGGGCCTTCCGCATGGGCAGACAGCGCCTCCGAGATGCTCTGTAGCTTCTGCTCCAGCGCCAGGACCTCCGCGAACGCGCTGAGCACCTCGTCGTGCAGCGTTCGCCCCTCGGTGATCTCCGGCTCCTGCGGCAGATAGCCCACCTCAAGCCCCTTGGACAGCGTCACGGTGCCCGTGTCCGGCGCGAGTTGCCGGGTGATCAGCCTGAAGAGCGTGGTCTTGCCAGCGCCGTTGGGGCCGATCAGGCCGACCGTCTCGCCGGAATGCAGCTCCAGCGACACGTCGCTCAGCACGACCTGTCCGCCGAACTGCTTGTGCACGTTCTGCAGGCGGATCAGACCCATAGCCCATCAGTGTACCACAAGGCGGCCGAAAGCCGGTGGCGGGACTGCGGTCCGAGAACGCATGGACCCGGCGGTGGCCCCGGGGAGCAGGGGGGTTGTCCGTAGTTGTAGGGCCGTCGCGGGGCAGGGGGCGGCTTGTTAGGCTAGGGGCGGCTGGGCTCGCGCTGCTCCGGCGCGTGTCGCAGCGCCGGCGAGTCGAGCCGCAGGATGGGTATGCAAAGCCGAAAGGAGAGCACATGCCGTCGGGTTGTTCACGTTACGTTGCCGTCAAGCTGTGTGTGGCGCTTCTGGCCTGCGCCGCAGGCCCTGGTGTCCGGGCTGATGTTCATCCGCATGGCGGCATGCTCCGCTATCCGGACGTCAGCGCCACGCACGTGGTCTTCGTTTACGCCAATGATCTGTGGACTGTGCCACGCACCGGCGGGCTGGCGTCGCCGCTGGCCAGTCCGGATGGCATCGAAGCCTTCCCGCGTTTCAGCCCCGACGGCCAGACCATCGCGTTCGTCGGCAACTACGACGGCGACACGGACTTGTACACGATTCCGTTAGCCGGAGGCGTGCCGTTCCGCGTTACGTACCACCCGAGCAGCGAGCAGCTTTGCGATTGGACATCCGACGGCCGCCTGATCTTCCACGCCGTCGGCCGCGGCGACTTCGAGTTCACGCAACTCCACGTCATTCCGGCCGCGGGCGGTCCGGCGGAGCGGCTGCCCGTGCCCTACGGCGGAAACGGCGCGATCAGCCCGGATGGCGCCTGGCTCGCCTACACACCCGTGGTCCGCGACGCTCGCACCTGGAAGCGCTACCGCGGCGGGATGGTCGCGGACATCTGGCTGTTTCATCTGCAAGACCACGTCTCGCGGCAGGTGACCACCTGGGAAGGCACCGACTCGTTGCCGATGTGGCACGGCGACAAGCTCTACTTCGTGTCCGACGCCGGCCCGAACCATCGTCTTAACATCTGGGTCAACGAGCCGCCCGGCGACAATCGCCGGCAAGTCACACATTTCGATGAGTACGACGTGAAATGGCCGTCCATGGGGCCCGGCCCCACCGGCGGCGGCGAGATCGTCTTCCAGTACGGTGCCAGGCTGTACCTGCTCGACCTGCAGACCGAGCAGGCCCGGCCGATCGACATCGTCATCCCCGGCGACCGGCCGACCATCCGCCCGCAGCGCATCGACGTGGCCGACAGTATCCGCGGGGCGGACATCTCGCCGCGCGCCAAACGCGCCGTGTTCGAAGCACGCGGCGACATCTGGACGATGCCGGCCAAGGAGGGCGTGCCGCGCAACCTGACGCGCACCAGCGGCACGGCGGAGCGCGATCCGGCCTGGAGCCCCGACGGACG
>CAZYGM010000141.1:2452-8868 GCA_964647015.1 uncultured Planctomycetales bacterium
TGACGCGCACCAGCGGCACGGCGGAGCGCGATCCGGCCTGGAGCCCCGACGGACGTTGGATCGCCTGGTTCTCGGACGCCGACGGCGAATACAACCTGCACCTCACGCAGTCCGACGGCAAAGGCGAGACCCGCAAGCTTACGGATCTCGGCCCGGGCTTCCGCTTCATGCGCGGTTGGTCGCCGGACTCGAAGTACATTGCCTTCGGCGACAATGCTGGACGGCTGAGCATCTGTGCCGTGGATAGCGGCGCCGTGACCGAGATTGACCAGGATCCCTCCGGCCGGCCGTCGGGTGCGGCCTGGTCCCACGATTCGCGCTGGATCGCCTACACGCGCGACGGCGAGAACGAGCAGTCCGCCATCTGGGTTTATGAGGTTGAGAGCGGCGCACGGCATCAGCTCACGAGCGGCATGTTCAACGACCGCTCGCCGGCCTTCGATCGCGAAGGGAACTACCTGTACTTCACCAGCAACCGCAGTTTCCGGGGTCCCCAGTACGAAGACATCGGCCCGGCTTTCGTCTATGCCGAAACCGGCGTGCTGGTCGCGGTGCCACTGCGTGCGGACGTCGCCTACCCCTGGGCCCCCAAGAACGACGAGGAGACCTGGGAGAAGGAACCGGCCGCGGAAGATAAGCCCGCGGAAGAGCAGCCCGCCGAAGAGCAGCCCAGCGAAGACCAGCCGGCGGATGACCAGCAGCCGGCCAAGGAGGACGCGCCGGAGGGCGACGAAGGTGAGAAGGAGGCAGCGCCGGCCGAAGAGGCCCCCGCCGACGACGGCGTCAGCGGCGTCTGGGAGGGTACGATCACCGCGGACGGCGCATTGCCGCCCGAGGGCCTGCCCTTCACGCTTCGGCTGCGCATCGATTCCACGGGCGCGGTCAGCGGCAGCCTCCTGGCCGGAAAGTACCGCGGCACGCTTCACGATGGCACGTACGATCGAGCGACGGGGCGGCTTGAGTGCCGGCTGGACGTCACTACGGATGAGGGATTGGTTACATTCGCCATGGCGGCGATCATCAGCGGCCAGTCCATCACCGGCACGGTCACGGGACCAGACTTCAGCGGGTCATTTTCCGGTAGTCGCACCAGTGCTGAGCTGCCCGAGTCCGAGGAAGAGGCTGAAGCAGGGCAGGGCGAGAAGAAGGACAAGGCCGCCAAGCAGGTGGAAATCGAGTTCGCCGACTTCGAGCAACGGGCCTTGGAATTGCCGGTCGGCAGCGGCTATTTCCATAGCCTGACGGTCAACGACAAGAACCAGCTCATCTACGTCCGCCACGGCGGGCGCCGCGCCGGCGGTCCCCCGGAAATCAAGCTGTTTGACCTGAGCGACGAGAAGAAGGAGGAGAAGACGGTCGTTGCCGGGGCAGGCTCCTTCGTTCCTACCGCGGACGGCAAGAAGCTCCTGGTGCGGACCGGCCGCGACCACGCCATTGTCGACGCCCGGCCGGGGCAGAAGCTCGATGCCAAGATTCCGCTGGCGGGCATGACGGCCGTGATCGACCCACGCGCCGAGTGGGAGCAAGTGTTCGTCGACACCTGGCGGATCCAGCGCGACTTCTTCTACGTCGAGAATATGCACGGCGTTGACTGGCCGGCCGTTCGTGAGCGCTACCGCCGCATGTTGGCCGATTGCGTCTGCCGCGACGACGTGGCCTACGTAATCAGCGAGATGATCGGCGAGCTGAACATCGGTCACGCGTATTACCGCACCGGGCCGGTCGATCGCGGGCCGAGTGTCTCGGTCGGCATGCTGGGCGTTGATTTCGAGCCGGACCAGGGTGCCTATCGCATCGCGCGGATTCATGCAGGCGGTCCGTGGGACCTGGACGGCCGCGGGCCATTGAGCAAGCCGGGCGTCGATGTGCACGTCGGCGATTACCTGCTCGCGGTCAACGGTCTGCCGCTGGATACCAGCCGCGAGCCGTGGGCCGCCTTCCTCGGCCTCGCGGACCAGACGGCAGTGCTCACCGTGAGCAGCAAGCCGCAGCTTGACGACGACGCGCGCGAAGTGCTCGTCCAGTTGCTGTCTGGCGAAGGGCAGTTGCGCTACCGGTCCTGGGTCGAGCGCAATCGCCGCCATGTGGAGGAGCAATCCGGCGGCCGCATCGGCTACATCCACGTCCCGGATACCGGCATCCGTGGGCAGAACGAGCTATTCCGGCAGTTCTACGGGCAGCGCGACCGCGAAGCCCTGATCATCGACGAACGCTGGAATGGCGGCGGGCAGATCCCCGACCGCTTCATCGAGCTGCTGAACCGGCCGCTGCTGAACTACTGGGCCAACCGGCACGCCCGCGACGGACGCACGCCCCGCGCGGCACACTTCGGCCCCAAGTGCATGCTTATCAACGGCTGGGCCGGCTCGGGCGGCGATCTGTTCCCGGCCCTGTTCCGCCAGGTCGGCCTGGGCAAGCTCATTGGCCGGCGGACCTGGGGCGGGCTGGTCGGGATGGCTGGCAACCCGCAGCTTATCGACGGCGCGTACGTGACCGTGCCGATGTTCGGCTACTACCGCACGGACGGCACCTGGGGCATTGAGGGCCACGGCGTGGACCCGGACATCGAGGTCATCGACGATCCGGCACTCATGACCGGCGGCCAGGATCCGCAGTTGGACGCTGGCATCGCCCATCTGCTGGAGGAGCTTAAGACGCACAAGTACGTGCCGGCGCCGCGACCACCGGCCCCGGACCGCAGCGGCATGGGCGTACCCCTCAACGAGCGTTGATCGGCTGCCCCGCGGCGGCCCGTGACAGAAGCAACCCCCGCAGACCAGTTGCCACGGTCTGCGGGGGTTGGCTGCAATTGGGCGGGACAAAGCCCGGCGGTGTTCAGTTCGCCAGGATCGCCACGAACGGATCGATGTCGAACGCGTTGAGCAGGCCGTCCTGGTTGCAGTCGCCCAACATGCGGTCACAGTCGGGATACGCGGCTGCGTAGCCGGCCGGATCGGTCAGCGCCAGCACGAACGGGTCGATGTCGAACGCGTTGACGACCCCGTCGCAGTTCAGGTCGCCCAGTTCGTACAGGGCCGGCCCGACCGCGAACGTCTCGTCACTCTCGTCCCAGGGGCCGTACAGGTCTTCGTATACCGAGCGCACGCGGACCTTGAAGGCGTCGCCGGGCGTCGTGGGGGTCCACGGCGTGGTCGTCGCGCCGGGCTCGGTCAGCGTGGCAATATCGATCCAGGTGATCAGGTCTTCAGTGAGGCTCAGGTCGTCGATCCACACGGTATCGGCGCCGGAGGTCATGCTTTCGTCCTTGGCGTATTGCCACTTGAGCATGTGGTCGCCGGGCGGCAGGGTAGTGGCGAACCTGGTCCAGGTAACGGTGCCGGAGGCGTGGACCAGCCGTTCGTCATTGACGTAGAAGCTGAAGAAGTCATAGCCGCTTTCCGAGCTGACGCGGTACCAGAAGCTCATCTCGCCGCCATTGGCCGGCCGAGTCAGCCAGCTCACCCCGTCGTGCGGGATGACACCGGCGCGGGCCATGCGGCTGCCGGAGTGCGCGCCGCCGCTGACGATCTGCCAGGGCGAGTTGCCGCCCGTGGTGTAGGCCGGATCGAATGTGCCGCTCTCAAAGCCGTCCTCGACGACCACGAATTCGCCGTAGTCGGCGCCGTATTGCACCTGGAACGGCGCGGCGGGATTGCCCGTCCAGGCCACCGTGGTCGGCACACCCGCCGTCAGCACCTCGCCGCCGTTCGGATACACAACCTGGGCCGCCGGCACCATTTCGATGTCCAGCCGCGTGGCGGGGCCCGACTCGACGACGATGTCGCTGACGCGGACCGGGTCGTAATGCTCCGCCTCAAACAGCAGCTCATACGTGCCGGGCAACAGCATGCGGTGATAGTTGCCGACCTGCGGGTTGGCGTAGATGGCGTGATTGCGGCCCGTGACGGTGACGGTCGCGGCCACGGGCTGGCCGGTGTCCGCATCGGTCGCGATGCCGCGCACGCCGATCAGGCACTTCGCCATGTAGCTCAGCATTGACTCGCGGTTGTTGTTCCACAGACCGGGGATCTGGGAGTAAGACGGGCTCTTGACGTTGCTGATCTCCAGCGTGACGTCGTTGCAGCCTTGGTAGCGATAGTTCCAGTCCTGCATGCCGCCGTCGATGCTGTACCAGGCCGCCCCGTTCGTGATGCCGTGGTAGAACGTGCTGCTGCTCCACATGGGCGGGTTATGGACCGAATAGGCCTCGCTGATGTAGACGAATAGGTCCTCATCGGGCGTGGGCGAGAAGGTCGAGCCGAGGTTGTCGTCATCAAAGGGGTAGTTCACGACCAGCGCGCCGGCGTGAAAGTTGCCCGACGACACGAACGAGTTGGCCCAGCCCCACTCCATCACGGCCGCGGTCTCGACCTCGCGACCCTCAGTCGAGTCCGGCTCGCCGTCGCTGCCTTCGGGGAAGTTGCGGTTCAGATCGACGCCGCGAGCGTTGTAGCGCGTGCCGGCGACGTAGCCGTCGGGGTTCATTAGCGGCATGATCCAGATATCGATCTCGTTGACGAGGGTGGTGATTTCCGGGTCGCTGCCGTAGTTGGTCAGCAGGTGATCGATGAAGAACAGGCACATCTCGTTGCCCACCTTCTCGTCGCCGTGCATCGTCGAGATGTACTTGAACTGGGGCTTGTCCGCCGGGACGCCCGGATTCTGCGTGATGTTGAGCACCCGCAGGTAGCGCCGCTGCACGCTGTAGCCGATGTCGTGAACCTGGCACAGGTCGGGATACAGCGCGGCGCGCTCCACCATGAACGTCATGATCTCGTCGTACGTGCGGTAGGCGCCGCGTTCGCCGACGGGGGCGGCCTCCTCTTCGATCAACCCCGGCAGACCATCTGCCACAATGCCCGGGTCGGCGCCATGGGCAATCAGCAGTTCGGCCAGCGGCCGCAACTCCTCAGCAAACTGCGCGTCACGCACGCGCGCCGCCGAGCCGAGGACCTGCAGCGGCGTCAGGCCGGCCGAGTTCGTCGCGCCGGCATCGGCCCCATGCGCCAGCAGCGCCCGCAGGGCCGCGCCCTGGAAGCGCCGGGCCGCCAGGTGCAGCGGCGTCTCACCCTGCGCAGTCCGCGCCTCAACGTCCGCGCCGGCCGCCACCAGCAAGTCAATCAGCTTGGCTTCGTCCAACGTGGCCGCCACGTGCAGGGCCGTTCGCCCCAGCGCGTCCGCCGTGTTCACATCGCCGCAGCGCGCCAGCACCAGTTCCACAACCGCCGGATTCCGCCCCAGGACGGCATAGTGCAGCAGCGGCTCAGCGTTCGGCGGTTCCGACAGTTGGTGGTCGGTCGCGTCCGGCAACAGCTCGGTCACCTTCTGCAGATTGCCTAGCCGGGCGGCCGCCCACAAGTCGGCCTGCTCAGCGGCCATGGTTACCCCCGCGCAAAGATAGCTGGAGAAAATACATACGATGCAGAGTGCGCGATACATTGGTTCTCCCATCCGCAGTCGCGAGGCACGTTGCCGACCGCAACAGCGCGGCCTCAACTGAACAATTCTACCATCGACGGCGATAGATCCGGACGCGAACTTGTAGGCGGAGGTCCGATAATGTCAGCAACTGCCCGGCCGGGCGGGCTCAGGGCCCGACGTGCACCAGGCACCGGCGGGCCGACCCGCGCTGCCGGTGCTCCCACAGGTAGATACCTTGCCACGTGCCCAGCCCCAGGCGGCCTTCCATGATCGGTATCGACACGCTCGTCGCCGTCAAAGCGGCCTTGATGTGCGCCGGCATGTCGTCGGACCCCTCCGCGGTGTGCGTGTAGAGCGCGTCATCCTCGGTCACGAGGCGACTCAGCCAGGCCTCGAGATCGCGCCTGGCGGACGGATCGGCATTCTCCTGGATAACCAGGCTGGCGGAGGTGTGCTGCACCATGATCGTGCAGAGGCCGTCATCCACGCCGGCCGCCCGGACAACGGTCTGCACGCCGGCGGTAATTTCGTATAGCCCCCGACCGCGTGTCTGGATCGTTATTCTCTGGGTCATTACTGGTGGTCCGGCCGGGCGGTGTCCAGCGCCTGCGGCGACGTGCCTGATACGAATTTCGGGAGCGTAAACACGACCTGCTCGTCCGGCGCGTCTATCTCCTCGATCTCCTGGACGCCTGCGGCCCGCAGCCACTGCAGCACCGCCTGGACTATGTCTTCCGGCGCGCTGGCGCCCGACGTCACGCCGATACACTCTTTCCCCTCCAGCCAGGCCGCCTGAATGTCGTCGGGGCGGTCGATCAGGTGCGACTCCACCCCGCGCGCCCGGCCGACCTCGGCCAGCCGGCAGGAATTCGAGGAGTTCCGCGAACCAACCACGAGCAACAAGTCGATTTCCTCGCAGAAGCGCTTCACCGCATTCTGGCGGTTCTGAGTGGCGTAGCAGATGTCCTCCGTGGGTGGTTCCTCCAGTTGCGGGA
>CAZYGM010000142.1:0-8833 GCA_964647015.1 uncultured Planctomycetales bacterium
TGGTCGTCGGCGATCTCCTCGGCCGGCACGTGCATCAACCCCTCCGTCACGACCCCCGGCCGCGTCGCGTCGAACTCCTGCGCCAGCCAGACGCGCAAAACCTGCCCCCTGATCGTGATGGTGGCAGTTGCCAGCGAATCGAGTGGGTATTGGCGCCGGGCATCGCTGGCCCGTGCCGTACTCGTTGTTCCGGAACCGCCCGCCGAGTCCGTTCCGTCGGTATCCCCCGCGGCACCGCCCGCGCCGCCCGATCCAAAACACCCGCCGCCCAGCGTGAGCATACCGATCACTCCGAGCAAGACCGTCTGCCACAGGAGGCCGCGTTGTCGCACGAGTACACCTCCAAGCGCCCTTCATCCGTGAGAATACGTCCGGCGGACCACGGTCGGCAAGTGCCCCCGCCCATGCCAGCCCAGCCCGCGTGCTGCCCCAAGCGGCCCGAGTCGTTACACTGGCGCGTGAATGGACGGGCTCATTAACTTGTACAAGCCGCGCGGGCTGACCAGCGCCCAAGCTCTCTATCGCGTCCGTAAGATCACCGGCGTGCGCAAGAGCGGTCACGCCGGCACGCTCGACCCGGCCGCCGAGGGTGTGCTCGTCCTGTGTCTGGGCCGGGCCACGAAGCTGGTCGAAGCCCTGATGGACCAGCCCAAGGTCTACCGGGCCACGGCCCGACTGGACGTTACCAGCGACAGCTTCGACAGCGATCGGCCGCTGCGACCGGTGCCGGTGGAAGACGTACCCGTCGCCGAGCACATCGCCGCCGCCTTGTCCAACTTTGAAGGGCAGATCATGCAGGTGCCGCCGGCCGTCAGCGCGCTGAAGGTGGGCGGCCGCCCGGCCTACAAGCTCGAACGTGCCGGCCGGCCACCGGAACTGGCGGCCCGGCCCGCGAACATCTACTGGGTACACCTGCACGCGTATGCCTGGCCCGAGCTGGATTTTAAGCTGGCCTGCGGCCGCGGTACCTACGTGCGCGCCCTCATCCGCGACCTGGGCGTGGCACTCGGCACCGGCGGCTGCCTCACCGGGCTGGTGCGCCGCGCGGTCGGCCCGCTGCACGTGGATTCGGCCTGGACGCTCGACGCGCTTGCGGCTGCCGACGATTGGGCGACCGCCGTACTGCCGTTGGACGAGGCCCGGCGGCTGTTGGCGCAGCGCCCGGTGCCGCTGCCGTCCCGCCCAACCCCGGCGTAACCCTTCTTAGCGCCGGTCCTCGCGCGTAATCGCGGCGCGCAGGTTGGTGGACGCGGCCGCGCGCGCGCGATACATTCTCCACGCCGGTCGCATTACCGGCGCAGTCAATCACGATGAGGGAGCACGAACATGTCCGGAGAAGCTGCCAGTACTTACACCGAACCAGAACGCCTGATCGGAATGGACCTTGTGCGGGTCAGTGAGGCCGCCGCCCTGAATGCCTTTCGCTGGATCGGCAAGGGGGATAAGGAGGCAGCCGACGCCGCCGCCACGGATGCCATCCGTGGCATGATGAACCTCATGGATATCCGCGGCATCTGCACGATCGGCGAAGGCATCAAGGACGAGGCGCCGGGCATCTTCGTCGGCGAGAAGCTGGGCACCTGGCAGGACGGCGCCCCGGCCATAAGCATCGCGCTCGACCCAATTGACGGCACCACGCTTACCTCCAAGGGCTTGCCCGGGGCCCTGGTGGTCATTGCCGCCGCCAAGACCGCCGAGCCCGACATGAATGCCCTCCAGGCCGTGCCGTCCGTCTACATGGAGAAGATCGCCGTCGGCCCCAAGGTCAAGGAAGGGCCCGGCACGATACGGCTCGACGCCCCCGTCGATCAGAACCTCGAACTCATCGCCCTCAAGCTCGGCAAACGCGTGCGCGACATGGTCGTCTGCATCCTCGACCGCCCCCGGCATGAGAAGCTGATCGCCGACGTCCGCCGCACCGGCGCGGCCATTCGCCTCATCGGCGACGGCGACGTCGCCGGCGCCATCGGCCCCTCCATGGACGACAGCGCCTTCGACGTCTACATGGGGGTCGGTGGCTCACCCGAAGCCGTCACCGCGGCCGCCGCCATCAAGTGCCTGGGCGGCGAGATTCTCGCGCGCATGTGGCCGCGCACCGCTGACGAGCGCAAGCAGCTGGAGGATGACGGCTACAGCGAGCAGTTGCGCAAGATCTACTGCACGGAGGAGTTGGCCAAGGGTGACGGCATCATGTTTGTGGCGACGGGCGTGACCGACAACGCCCTGCTGAACGGCGTGATGGTCAAAGGCCACATCGCCCGGACCCATTCAGTCGTCATGCGGGCTCGCTCGCGGACCATCCGCTACATCACGGCGTACCACGACCTGACGCGCAAGACCATTCACCTGGCCAGCGCCGCCCGCGAGGCACGCTTGTAGAATCTGGTCGTTCCGGATGCCAACTGTGCCGCCGGTCAGCCGGCATCGGCCCCCGTAGGCCCTTGCCGCAGGCTCTTGGTCTGGCCACGCCTACGTTTCCCTTCCAGACGCCGCTCGCGCGAGCCCGCCGTGGGGCGCGTCGGCTTGCGGCTGCGCGGCACGTACAGAGCTGCCGCCAACAACTCGATCAAACGCTCAACCGCCGCGGACCGGTTGCGGGCTTGCGTTCGCGCCGCCTGCGCCACGATTCGCAGCCGCCCGTCGCGGGCCCGCCGCGCCCCCACAACCCGCCGCAGCCGGTCCTTCTGAGTCTCACTCAGTAGATCACATGCTTCAAAGTCGAACAGGAGTGTGGCGCGCGTGCTGACCTTGTTGACGTTCTGCCCGCCCGGACCCTGGGTTCGGTCGTAACGCACCTCGATCCAGGGTGCCAATTCGTCGGCCGCGAAGTGTCGCCGACTCATGCCAACGCACCGTCGCGCGGCCCATCAGCCGCGCCGCGGCGCCGGCCGGCCGATCGCCCACCCAAGCTGCGGAGATGGGCTAGCACAACGCCAGGTAAGCCGCCAACGCGTAGATGGCGATGCGGATTCGCTGGGGTGTCCAGGCCAGAAGCATCCTTCGCCTCCTTCGGGCGCAGTCGGCGCCGGCCCACAGCCGCACGCCGACGATCCTTACTCTCTACCAAACATACGCGCATCAGCCCGGGCATTTCAAGCCTGACCGGAACCGCGCACGGAGCCATGCCGTTGATGGCCGGCCAGGAACGATTTTCTGGAACCCTGACCAGCCTGGCGCCTGCGGTGCCCATAATCTCCCGGCATGGGACCACCGGGCAATCGTTCCCTTTACCGGAACTACGCTGCCGACTCGAAACGGTTGCAGCCGGCCCGGCAGAATTCAGCTCTCGAAATCAACCAGAGAAGGAAATGAATCGTCTAATCTTGCGAGTTATGGGACGAACACTCGCTGATAGGCCGCCGAGAGCGGCCGACCAAACTCCTGCACCCAGTAAATGCCGTACTGGCCGCCCGTGCGTACGCCCACCCCGATCTCCGTGAAATACTCGTTCAGGATGTTGGCCCGGTGCCCGGCGCTGTCCATCCACGCCCGCACGACCTGGACCGGCGACTGCTGCCCCGCTGCCAGGTTCTCGCCGATCGCGGAATACACGTACCCGAACTCCGCCGACCGATCGGGCAACTCACTACCGGTGACCGGGTTCACGTGGTCGAAGAAGTCGTAGTAGATCATCTCGCAGGCGTACTGTTCCGCCTGCGCTGCCAGCGTGCCATTCCACTGCAGCGCCGCCAATCCGCGGAGGGCCCGCTCATGGTTAACCAGCGCGAGCACTTCGGCCTGCCAGGCAGCGGCTTCAGCGGGCTCGTCACAGCCGGGAAACGCGTCCGCCGGGGTCCCGCTACTGCTGCCGGACGATATGGTCGTGCCGCCTCCGGAAGTATCACTGCCCGCGGACGGCGTGCCGGGTACCGTGTCGGTGACGTCTCCGGGCGGCAGCAAGGTACAGCCGGGCAGGATGCCCGCCGTCAACAGCGCCGCCAGGAGGGCTAACGTCAAGCGCATGGCAGTTTGCTCCGGGTCGCCGTCTCCGGGGCGGCCGGGGGGGACCAAGTACCGTTTAAGCATTATACTCTGGTCGGCAAGACCTTGATACGACTCGTGGCCCCGCCCATACTTATGAAGATCCGCCAGATGCGGACGAAGCCTGGGCGGTGAGGAGATAAGTGCATGTACTCCGAGCGGATGCGGCTGTCGTTGTTGTGGGCGGTGCCCGTGACAGTGTTATCGGCGCTCTTGATCTCCGGTTGCCCCGGCGACGCCAGCGATCTGACGCCAACCCCCGGACAGTCAAGCCGGAGATTCAACTCGCCGCCCACCGTCGTCCTGACCGCTGACATCGTGCGCGGCGTGGCACCGCTGACCGTTCGCTTCGATTCGTCCGGCAGCACCGACGACGGCCTGATCGTGTCGCGCCTCTGGGACTTTGGCGACGACACTATCAGCCAGGCCATCTCGCCGACGCACACCTTCCAGACCAACGGTGACTTCACCGTCACCCTGACGCTGACCGACGACGACAACGCCAGCGCGTCGCGCTCAATCGTCATCTCAGTGACGGACGCCCCCGTGGCCGTAATCACCGTTGACAGCACCACCGCCGAATCGGCACCTGCCACCTTCCAGTTCGACGGGACAAGCTCCTATGACCCGGACGGCACCATCACTGCCTATCGCTGGAACTTCGGCGACGGTGCGACTGAGACCCTTGCGGCAGTTCCTCACACGTTCGGCTCACCCGGCACCTACCGCGTCCGGCTTACCGTCACTGACAATAAGGGCGTAACCGGCACGGCCCAGCAGATCATCCGCGTCGGCATACCCCAGCCCGAGATCGCTTTCCGCGTGCCGCCCGCCGGAGTGAAGAACATCGTCGTCGCGCCGAGCTCGCAGTTGTGGGTGGCGGCCACTTACGACGTCGCGCCCGGCGCACTCTACATGCTCTCAGCCGGTCTGGACCGCGACCTGGACCCCTGCGATGCCCAGGCCGTCATTCACTCCGCTGCCACGGGCGACGTGCTATTTCGCCTGGAAGGCGCCACCGCCCCGGTCCGCGCCGTAGCCTTCTCGCCCGACGGCACTCGCGCGCTGGTCAGCGGCGATGACGGCACACTGCGCATGTACGACGCCGAAACGGGCGACCTCCTCGATGAAGACGTCGTGGACGGCGGTGCCCCCGTTACGGCCGTCGCCTTCTCGGCCGGTGGCGATCGCTACGTCCATGGCGGAACCGACGGCTCCGTCGTGCTGCGGCGCGCCGCGGACGGCCAGGTCATCCGTACCTTCGGCGGTCATGGCGCCGCGGTAAACGCGGTAGCCTTTTCTCCCGATGAAGCCCGCGTCGCCAGCGCCGGCGATGATAGCGCGGTAATCGTTTGGGACGTGTCCAGCGGTGCCGGCCTGGTCGTCCTGGACGCGTCCGACGGCGGGCACGCCCTCCCGGTCAACGCCGTGGCGTTCTCTCCGCTCAGCCCGCTGCTGCTGGCCAGTGGCAGCAGCGATGGCACCGCCATACTGTGGAACGTTCCCAGCCAGATTGTGCTCAGCCGCCTCAGCGGGCATACCGCGGCCGTCACGAGCGTGGCCTTCTCGCCCGACGGGCTGGCCCTCGCGACCGGCAGTGCTGATCGCACGGTCAAACTGTGGAACATCTCCACTGGGGCGACCACCGCCGCCTTGACGTTGAGTGGCCACTCTGCGGCCGTCACCGCCGTGGCCTTCGCCCCCGGCATCACCGAACTGCTCTCTGGCAGCGCCGACGGAACCGCCCGCCTCTGGAACATCAACACTGCCACCACCATCCAAACGCTCGCGCCCTGCCAGTCCACCATAAGCTCATTGGCGTATTCGTCGGACGGGACGCGCGTGCTGCTCGGCGTGGCGGCCCAGAACAGCATTCCGCTCGATACCACCCCCTCCGGCGGCAGTGATCTTAACCTCCGTGTGCCCACCGCCCTCAATCTCAGCAGTCTCACCGCGGCGGACCAGGGCCGGTGGTACCTGTGGATGCAGATTGATACGGATCGCACCGACCCAGTCCGAACATACTCCGAGGCCGTCGTCAACGTGGTGGGGGCCTACGGCCAGACCCTGGCAACCGCCCCGGTGGTCCCGCTGGTGGATTCCACTGCCCTGGTTGTCGCCCAGCCGACCACGGCGCGGCAGATCTGCCGCCTCGGCACACCGCTGATCGCGGGGGACCAGCTCGTCCTGAGTCTCGCGACGATCCCGGGCTACGGCCCAGCCTACGACAACGACGTCTTTAGCGTCTTGGTGCTCGATGAGAACGAAGAGGTCTTCGTCTGGTATCAGGACGGCGTGCCGTTCGGACCAAACGACGTCCTTGTCATCGACGCCCCGACGGCCACCGATTACTACCTTGTGCTGGACGGCTGCGGCGCCGCGCAATGTGGCGCCAACTACCTGGCCCCCAGCGTCATGGTGCGTGTGATTCCCGCAGCCGAGGCAGTGAATTTCGACCCGCCGCGCCAGGACGTGTACCTGAACTTCTCCGGCGCCGCCGGGCTGACGGTGGGGGCGGTCGGGCCCCTGGACATCGCACCCTTCGATGCCAGCGACTTGAACGGCCTGTGGGGCTCAGCGGAAACCCAGGCCATCAAGACCCAGGTCCGCACGCAGCTTGAGGCGGTCTTCAACGGCTACAATGTGCGTTTCAGCGCCGACCCGGCCGAACTCGTGCCGCCCTATACCACGGTCTACTTTGGCAGTGACGCCGTCCCGTTCGCCGCGGTTTCCTTCCTCGATCCGCGCAACCAGACGCGCAGCGGCACCGCGCTCGTCGCCACCGACGCCATCGCGGATCGCTATGACAGCTTCTCGGCCGTGCAGTATGGCACCGCTTTCGGCAATGTCGCCGCGCACGTGCTTGGGCTGTCGTTCGGATTGCGCGCCAGCCAGGGCGACGAGACCGACCTGATGGACGTCGCCTTCATGCTCGAGGAAACCCGGATCTACTCCACTCTGTCCGTTCGCTTCCGCGTTTCGCCGCTGCTGGGCACGCAGCAGTACAACGGCCAGATTGGCATCCAGAACGCGCCGCAGATTCTCTCCAGCGTCCTTGGCCCCGAGTAGTCGGGCCGGCGTCAACTTTTCGGCCGTCGGTCGCTTGTGCGCCGGTCGGTTCCGCGGCGCGCAACACTTCGTGCCACAAGGACCTTGCGTTCTTGAGGCGGCCTGTCGCACGCCATTCTTGCGCACCGAGCGGACTCCCCTGCCGCAGCCGATCAGCCATACCGGGCCGCAATAACCCGCTTTTACCTCTTTAAAGAGGCGCCCGGGTCGTATAGAATCCAACCTACGTTAGAGCAGTTCGCAAGTGCCGGTCGTTATCGTGATGTGCACGGACCTTTCCCGACACATGGTGTGCAAGTTATTGGGGGGGCTTAATAACAGTGGGGCGAGCCAATGGCCAAGGCCACCAAAGTCACTATTGAAGATATCAGCAGGCATACCGGACTCTCGCGCGGCACGGTTTCCCGGGCCCTTAACGACCGTCCGGACATCAGTATCCAGACCAAGCAGCGCGTCCTCGAAGCGTGTCGCACGCTGAACTACTCGCCCAGCCACGCCGCCCGCTCGCTGGCGACCGGCCGCAGCTACGCGGTCGCCGTGCTGCTGGACGACCTGCGTTCATCCTTCGCGCACACCCTGCTCAGCGGCGTTCTCGCGCGCGCCTGGCAGGCCCGCTACGCCGTGCACGTGGCGGAACTGGGCCGCGCCGGGGCGCAGGCTGAGGAGCTGATTCGCGCCGTTGTCAACGAGCGCATCGATTGCGCTCTTCTCGCCGAGCCCTTGGAAGCTCACCTGCTGCCAGTTTTGCGCCAGGCCTTGGAAGATCGGCCGGCAGCATCCTGCGCTGTGCTGGATGGCGTGCGCTGCGACGCCTTCGTTCCCGACCAGCGCGAATCCGGACGCCTCGTCGCCCGCCACCTTGCGCACTACGCCGGTTCCGCGCTCCTTTATGTCCACGCGCCTGAACGGCCCGGCGCCCTCGAACGCCTGGCCGGCTTCCAGGAAGTCTGCCGCGAGCGCGGCCTGCCGCCGGAAGATCTCGTCTTCGAATTGACCGAGGAACGCCCACTGCCGGACGCGACCTTCTGCGCCCTGTCGCAGCGACTCCAGGACGCCCGCGCCGTCGCGGCCACCGATGATTTCCTTGCCCTCGAACTCGGCGGCTGGTGCGCTCATGCCGGGCGGCGGCCGGGCCAGGACCTCGTGCTCATGGGGCAGGGGAACGAGCCGGCGGGCGCGCGCGTTACGCCCCGCCTCACCACAACCGACTTCTGCGGCCGGGAGATCGGGCGGCGGGCACTCGAAGCCGCGCTCGCCAGACTCGACAAGACCCGCATGGATGCCCCGCAGACGACTTGCGTGCCGCCCATGCTGGTCGTCCGCGACTCAACCGCCCCGGTCGGGTAGGCAGCCGGCATTACTACCCGAGATGCCAGGCCCGCTTCGGCTGGGCGGCCCCAACGCTGACCGGGCAGAGCCGCTCCCAAGGTGCTGCGGAAGAGAGAGTTATCCGACCAGTCCTGCCCCAGATGCGTCTGCACGCGGACGCGCATTTTTTGGGTGCTGCGGTTGCCTTGACGGTGGCGCCGCCGATCGACTACATTTGCCGCCGGAGACTGTCTGATGTGGCTGCATATGGCCGGCAGTTGCGCGCAGCTCAGTGCCGCGGGCCTTCCGGCGGGGTTGCGCAGACGCGTAAGGACGCGCGCCAAGAGTTGGTGCTGGCGGACCGTCGACTGCTGTCGGCGCGTTCGTTGCTGGCACAGCGCTTGCCGATGGACAAGGAGAGAGCCATGCAGGTGACCGTCTCGGGCCGGCACATGGGCGTGAGCGATGCGTTGAA
>CAZYGM010000143.1:0-8825 GCA_964647015.1 uncultured Planctomycetales bacterium
GACTATCGGCCGGACTGGAACCGCTCCCGCTACCCTCCCAGGTAACGCATGACCGACCGGCCAGAGCCAACCCATAAGCCGCTGGCGGCGGTCTTCTCCGACCATACCGGCCGCAACTCGGCCAAGCTGCCGGGTGCCCACCCCGGATTCACCGATAACCCATAGCCAACGGGCGGGGCCGGTTCGTCGGGCCAGACTGACACGCGTCATGTGTTGTGCGTCGGGCGTTGCCAAGCGGTCTGAACGTGCGTGGCGGCGCCATCGGGAGCGGTTCCGGTTCATCCGAAACCGGTTCCGGACGCCGGTCCATACTTGTCTCCCGTGACTCCTCGGATTCTCCCATTTCGCCACCTCATGGGAACGTGTATTTCCTATCATTCTCTATGATGGCGCGGTCGGCCCGCTTTCAGGCCATTCCAACACCGAAATCGCGCCCAGGAGTAACTGTCCGATGCAATCCAAGCGGCTCTTAGCCACCGACCTCGACGGCACGTTTATCGGCGACGATGACGCCATGGTCGCGCTGTGGGACGACCTCAAGCGGCATGACATCGTCGTGGCGTTCTCCACCGGCCGCCACCTGAAGTCGATCCACGACTTCTACGACGAACGCCATTTCGCCGGCCGGGCCGACGTCTGCATCTGCATGGTCGGCACGGACGTGCACTTCCGCGTCGACGGCCGCTACACCCTGGACGCCGGCTGGCACGATTACATCCACGCCGGCTGGGACAAGGCCGCCGTCGAGGCGATTCTCCACGCCATCCCGGAAGCGCGCCCGCAGGACGAGCAATGGCAGTCGCCGTACAAGAGCAGCTACTACCTGGAGGAGAACGTCGAGACGCGGTTGGCAGAGATCCACGCGCGCCTGCGCGAGCGCGGCCTGAACGCGAAGGTGGTCTACTCAGCCGGTCAGTTCCTGGACCTGCTGCCCGTCCGTTCCGGCAAGGGCGAGGCGGTCCGCTACGTCGCCACCAAGCTCGGCATCGCGCCCGACAACGTGGTCACCAGCGGCGACACGGGCAACGACCTCGACATGCTGCGCACCGAGCTCGGCTTTCGCGGCATCGCCGTGGGCAATGCCGCGCCGGAACTGAAAGCCTTCCGCGAACCCCACGTGTACCATGCCGATGCGCACTTCGCCGCCGGCATCCACGAAGGGCTGCGGCGTTTCGGCTGGCTCTGAGGCCGCGGCGGTCTCACCGCTGCGGCCGTGTGTTTCCGGCCACAGCGCAATAATCGAGGTTACTAGGGACATCGACAGTACCACGGGGCACGAGGTAGGCCAGATGGCGGTGGCAGGACAGCTCGACTTCCTGGATAAGACCCGTACACACGTGCTGATGATCACCAATCACGGCATGCACCAGTGGCAGGTCATTCCCGGGTTGCCGGACACCGGCGGACAAAACGTGTACGTCAACCAGTTCACCGAGGCGCTGGTCGAACAGGGCTACCGCGTGACGATCGTCAACCGCGGCGGCTACGCGCACCCGGTTACCGGCGTCCTGCAGCAGGGCGTGCACTTCCACCCTTCCGGCCACGCGCGCATCGTCTACATCGAGGATGGTAAGAAGGAGTTCGTCCGCAAGGAGGACATGGACGCACAACTCCCCGAGCTGGCCCAGGATCTGCGCCGCCGCTTCACCGACGAAAACGATTCCTTCGACCTGATCATCTCGCACTACTGGGACGCCGGCCGCCTCGGCACGCTGGTGAACACCGGCCCCCGGCGGCTGCCGCATGTGTGGGTCCCGCACTCGCTGGGCACGCTCAAGAAGCGCAACATGGACCCGGCGACCTGGGCCGGCCTGCGCATCGACGAACGCATCAACCGCGAGCGCGAGCTGCTCAAAGAGATCGACGGCGGCGTCGCCACCTCGAGCGCCATCCGCGACGCCTTCGTCAACGACTATGGCGTCGCGCCCAAGTACTTCCTGCCACCCTGCATTGACGTCGGCCGCATCCACGTTATGCCGGAGACGGCCCTCGAGCCGACCTGGCATTTCCTGGCCCAATCTTCCGGCCGCGCGGTCGCCGACCTGAAACGCTGCCAGATCGTCACGGAGATCAGCCGCACCGACAAGACCAAGCGCAAAGACGTGCTCATCAAGGCCTTCGCGCAGGTCAAGCGCGCCGTGCCCGACGTACTGCTGGTAGTCTCGATCGACGATCGCACGCCCGCCCTGTACGAGGCCCTGCACGGCCTCATCGCCGAACTCGACCTCCAGCAGGATGTCGTCGTGCTCGGCTCCGTGTGGGAACAACTGCCCGGCCTGTACAACGTGACCAGCGTGTACTGCACGCCGTCGGTGATGGAGGGCTTCGGCATGAGCGCCCAGGAGGGCGCCGCCACCGCCAAGCCCGTGGTCGCATCAGACCTCGTGCCCTTCGTCGTGGAGTACCTTCTGGGCGAGAACCCGGAGCGGGTCGCCGTTGCAGATCAGCACGTGCTGTTTGGCGCGGGGGGCGTGGTCGTCCCGGCGGACTTCGTCGAAGGCTTCGCCGCGGCCCTCATCCGCCTGCTCCAGAATGACGCCGAACGCGAACGCATGGGCGGCCGCGCACTGGAAATCACGATTCCCTACTTCACCTGGCACAACCGTACGAAGGACCTGCTGGACGACCTGCGCGTTTGTCCGAGCCGCTGCGAGCCGGGAGAGGCGTCATGATTCGACGCTGGCGGGACCTGCCGGGTACACAACTTGGCGAAGCCCTGGTGGCGAACTGGGCCCAGCAGGGTCACGACGGCTTCCTGCTCTCCGACCCGGCCGCGGCCGACCTGGAAGTCAAGGAAGCCCAGGACGCCGAGAGCGGCGTGCGCTTCCGCTTCCGCTGGCTGCCGCACCGCGAGATCCGCGGCGACGTGGCGGAGTTGGAGCGCCGCGGCATCCTCAACCCCGACCGGAACGAAGCCGAGCTGTTCCGCGACCCGCGCGATCCCCAGGGCCGGCACTGCTTCCTGTGCGCAACCAACGTCCACGAATGCCATCCGAAGGAAGTGCTTATCCCGCTGCAACTGGCAGGGCGTGACTACTTCGCGGGCGCCAACTTCGCCTGGATCGAGCCCGACCATTACACCGTGATGGCCGCCGAGCACGTGGACCAGGCCTACTCGGGCAACGCCCTTACGGCCATGCTCGAGCTGCACCTGCGCACGCAGCGCCGCTTCCGCGTGCTCTTCAACGGCAACGGCGCCGGCGCCACCATCCCCTGGCACCTGCACTACCAGATCACCACCGCGGCCATGCCCATCGAGAAGCTGCCGCCCGGCAACGAAGAACGCTACCCCACGCTGGTGCAGCGCTTCGCCGGCGACGACGACGGCCTGGTCGCGGCCGATGCCGCCGCCGAGGCCTGGTTGCAGCGCGATCTCCAGAACCACAGCGTGAACATTCTGGTCGCCAGCCCCGACGGCCAGACGCAGATTTTCGTCTTCCCACGCGATCAACGCCGCGCCACGGCACCCGGCAAGGGCCTGGTCGGCGGCTTCGAAGTAGCCGGCGACTTCGTCATGAGCGCCCCGAACGAACGCGATGCCTTCCTGGCCGCCTCGGCCCAGGTGGCCCGCGCCATCCTGACGGCGATCAGACCCCAGACCATGTAGTGCGTTGGTGACACGACAGCCCAGCCGCACTCACCCGGGCTCCGCCCAACGCGGAGCCCGCTTGATTGCCGCCCAAGGAAAGAGAACGCGGAACGCCGGCCACCGGCTCACCGGCCGCCGGTCGCGGCCGGCAGCGGCCGAATCTTGATATTCCGGTACCACACCGAGTCGCCGTGATCCTGGAGCACGATGCGCCCCTTGGGGGCGCGGCCGAAGCGCGGCATGCCGGCAAACTTGCTTTCGGCCACGCGCTTGAGCCAATCCGCGCTGCCCAACTCGTATTCAACGATCTTCACGTCGTTGAGCCAGTGCTCAACGTGCGCGCCGGCCACCACTATGCGGGCGCGATTGAAGAAGCCGACCGGTGCCGTGACGTCGCGCAGCGGCGCATGCAGCGCGTAATCCGCCCCCGCGGACGTGAGCGGGTTGCCCCCGTCAGCGTGCAGGCTGTTGTCCAGCACCTGGAATTCCGGCCCCGTCTCCCAGGCCCAGCCGGCCTTCTCATCCACGCGGAAGAATATCCCGCTGTTGCCCCCCGCGCCGATCCGCCACTCAATCTGCAACTCGAAGCTGTCGAACTCCTCCACCGTGCAGATGTCGCCGCCCGGACCAACACGCGTCAGGCTGCCGTCCTTGACCACCCAGCCAGCCGGAAAATGATCCTTGCGGTAGCCGCGCCAGCCGTCCGTCGTCTGCCCGTCGAACAACAACCGCCAACCCGCGGCCTGCTCCTCCGCCGTCAAGTAGTTCTGCGGCGCGGCTTCCGGCGGCGTGCCAATCTCACCCAGCCGGTCCGCCGGCAGGGCGTTCAACGTGAACCATGCTTCCGTGCCCCAAAGCTGTTCACCCTCGACGGAGTAGCACGGCGGCAGCAGGCGCAGATAGACCACGTGCGAAACCTTCAGGTCCGCGATTTCCAGGAACACCCGCCGGGCATCCGCCGCCACGCTCGCGGACTTGACCGGGTAGACCACGCCGTCCCGCCGCGGGCCTTCGCCCCCCTTAACATCGAAGGGCCACTGCTCAACGTAGTAGCACTCCGGATCCCAACCGCAGCGCGGGTCGAGCGGCTTGGTGAACTCGATCTCCAGGCCGTTGTTCATCGCGCGCACCCGGTTCATCTCGAACACGGTCGCGCCCGCGTTCTGTATGTGTGTCACGCAGGTGTCCACGCCGTCGGCGAAACGAAACGCCGCCGCGCACGTATCGGCCGCGGCCGCGCCCGGCGCGTGTCGAACCGGGTCCATGACCACGCGAAAGATGCTGTCGCCGGATTGCACGAGCGTATGAGTGGTGATAGCGGGCGGCATATGGGATTGCCAGATCCACGGGAATGTCGTCGTCTTGCGCGGCCCGGCCCGCCCCGGAACCCACAGTAGCGGCTGCTCGTTCACGCCCGGCAGCAGTGGCCGGCCAATGATCCCCACCGCGGCACTCCCAACAAACATGACACTGTCGGGTAGTTGGCCGCCCGTGCCAATCTGGGCCGCCGGGTGCAGCCCCGCCACCGGCGCACCGTCGCCCGGCCGGCCGCGCCGTAGCGGCGGGATAATGCGTTTCTTCCCTGTGGCCGTCGCGTGTTCGGCCACGCGCTCGTGCGTCAACACTCCGGCGGGCACGATCTCGTACTCTTCCGCCCCGGGCGGCTTCCACAACAGCAGCAGCCGCTCAGCTCCACCCGCATCGAAATGCCGGATGTTCAACTCATGCTGGCCAACCGCCAACTCAACGGTCCCATCCTTCGGCTCCGCCCCGTGCAAGCCGTCGTGGTCAACGACGACTTCACCATCGATCCGCAAGATCGACCCATCATCGCTGATCAGCCGGAAGACGTACTCGCCCGCCTGCCGCACATTCAGAAAGCCATCCACCGTCGTGAAGAAGCTGTCCTCCATGGGCGCGAACTCGTCCGGGCCGAGGTCGATCGTCAGCAGCTCCTTGACGACATTCGGCAACTGGCCCGGGGCCAGCTCCGGCACGGCACGCAACTGCGCATCTACCTCATACAGCCGCACCAGCACCCCCGGCGCCCCGCGGTCAATGAGATCCTCGCCCCACGCAGCCGCCCGGCCGCCCGCCAGCACGCACAGCGGCGCGAGCACGCAAACACTCCAGGAACGTTTCATGCTGAATACCTCCGCACGTTCGGGCCGACCGGGTCGCTCACGTCGGCGGTCCGCCGGCTCATTGCACCTCGAATCGCAGCGGCGCCAGCTCCCGCCCCTCGGCCGGACGCACGCCACACGAAAAACCCCAGCCACCACTGGCGTTGACAACCTTCAACACCAGTCGGTTCCAACCTTGTTGCAGCGTAATGTCAACCAGATCCTCGCCGGGCACCAAGCCGCGCTGGACCGGGTTGCTGTGAACCAGCGTGCCGTTCAGCCAGACCTTGACGCCGTCATCACTGCCCACGGCCAGGCGCGCCGGCTGGGCTGCCTCCGACCAGATCGCTGTCTCGACGTACGCGCAGCAGTTGCTGCACGCGCTTCGCCGATCCACCTCGAACGTCCACGGATCATCCGGCCGGGATACTGTCAGAAGCTGCCAATCGACGCCCGCCGGTTCAGATTCCGGCGCGAAGGCCGTCTCGAACACGTCCGCGTAACGCTGACCCGCGACCGAAAACGGCCCGGCGCAGCGCCAGACGCCGATGTCTTGCCGCCGCTCGTCCAGCAGCACCAACGCGGCCGCCGCCTGGGCCGCAACGTCCGCGCCGACAACCTCGACCTGCCCGCGCAATTCCTCCAGGACCGCGCGGACCCGCTCGGGGTGTCGCCCGGCCAAGCCGCGCGCGATACTGACGGCGGCGGCGCCGACCTCCGGCGCCAGCTCCACGTCCCAGTGATCCGACATGACCGCGTCCAGCGCGGCCAAGTCCATGATCTCACCCAGGGCGCCCAGCACCAGCCGCTGCTCATCGAGGCGCCGGGCCAACAGCCGACCCGTTTCCAGCAACGCCAGGGTATCCGCCAGTGGCCGCTGACTTGGCTGCCGAGCGAGCCGCACGTAGCCGCGCAGCGCCAGCACGCAATGCGTCTCGTCCTCCGTGTCGCGTGCCAGCCGCGCCAGCAAATCCAGCGCCGCCGGGTCATCCCAGGCCGCCAGCGCTCGCACGGCCGCGTCGCGCACCGCGACATCCGGAGCATCGAGCGCCGTGCTCACCGCCGTCAGGGCGATCGTGCCCTGCAAGCGCCCGAGCACGCGAACAAGCGGCACCGCCTCGACGCCGACCGCGCCGGACAACGCCGTCACGATCGGCGTGACGCGCCGCGCGCGATCATCGTCGCGCTGGCAGACCGCGACCACCGCATCCTCCGCCGCCTGCGCCGCGTCTTCCTCCTGCTCGGCCACCAGCAGCGCCAACAGCTTCGGCACGTCTGTCTCCGCCACCAACTCGCCCAGCGCCGCAAAGCTGGCAGCCCGCACGGTCGCGCTCGGATCGCGCGCTGCGCTCAGCAGCCGCGGTACGGCCAGCGCGAAATGCCGGGCCGCGAGGCCGTGGATGAGCTCAGCGCGAACCGCCTCGTCCGCCTGCCGATCAAGCGCTGCGACAATCGCCGGATCAACCGCGAAGCCGCGCAGACGCCCCAGTGCGGCCCGGGCGGCCGCCTGCTCCCGGCCATCGGTCCTCGCCGCCACGGTTGCCAGCCGCACCACGTCGCCGGCGTCGCCAAGTTGCCGCAGCGCTTCCAGAGCCGCCACGCGCACCGCGACATCATTACTGTCCAGCGCCGCGACGACGGCCGACTTGGCGCTCACATCACCGCGCTCGGCCAACACGTCCAGCACGATCACTTGCAGTTCCGGCGAGACGCCGCTCAGCACGCGCATCAGCTCCCGCGTCGCACTCGGGCCCGGAATCTCCCCCAGCAGCCGCACCGCACTCGCCCGAACGGCAGCATCGAAACCGCCATACACAACCGCCGATACCAGCGGTATGGCCGACTGCGACTCTGCCATCACCAACCCACGCAAGGCCCCCAAACGCACGTGCGCCGGCAGCTCACTGTGATACAGCTCCATATACAGCCGAATCGCCGCCTCTGCCTGGCCCTCCGCCACCTGCTGCTCCGCAATCCGCAGCAGGGCCGCGACCGCCTGCTCCTGCTCCGCCGGGTCAGCACTGCGCGCCCGCTGCTGCAACCAATCTACAGTACGGCCGTCGGTCGGCCATTCGGGCTGCAGTGCGATGACTGCGGCCCGCACGGCCGGATCCGCGCTCTCCGCCCGCGACCAGATGATCGGCGAACATTGCAACACGTGCCCGCCGCTGTCGGCCAGCGCGTTGAGCAGCGCCACCTGCCAGGCCGGATCCGTCGCCTGCTGGAGGGCCCCGCACAACACCAGCGTCGCCGCCGGACTCGAGTTGCCCTGTAACGCCCGGCGGGCCAGCTCCCGAATCTCCGGATCGTCATCGCGGAGCAGCTCACCCAAGCGCGTCACCGACTCCCCGCCGCCGATGCGCTCAAGCTGCCGCAACAGCCAGACGCGCGCCGGCCGAGCCGTCTCCGACCCCAGGCGCGGCAACATGGCCTGGCACAACGCCACACGCTTGTCCGCCGCGCTCGGCATGCCGACTTGCAGGCAAATCCGCTCAAACTCCTGCTGCGCGGCGGCGCGGGCGGTTACGTCCGCCGCACCCATCTCCGGCAGCAATTCGTCGAGCAGACCAGCATACATCGTCACCAAATCGGGCGCTTCCCGCTCGATCGTCAGCGGCGGCGCCGGGGGCGTGGCACGCGGCCCACAAGCCACCATCATCAGCGGCCCGATCAGGGCGAGCGTCGCAAATAATCTGCTCATGAGGCAGCTCCACGTTCAGTTGTGCAGACGCCACGGCGCCCGCTTGGGCCGGTCCAGCCAGCGCGCCGCTGCCTCATCCCCAATGATCTCGCCCTTGGCCGGATCCCACCGTAGCGCCCGACCAAGCCAGCAGGCGATGTTGCCCAGGTGACAGACCGTCGCTGAACTGGCGCCAATGGCCACGTCGCAGACCGGCCGCCGGCGACTGCGGATGCAGTTGAGCCAGTCCGCATGGTGGCCGGGACTCTCGTACAAATGGACCTCCTGCGGGCCGATCGGTGACCGCCCGATCGACTCCGGCCACGTCTGCAAATGCCCCCGGTTGACCTCGACCCGGCCCTCCGTGCCCACGAACAACACCCCATTGGCCCCGCCCCGACTCATCCGCACGCCATTGGCGTAGCGAAACGTC
>CAZYGM010000144.1:0-8799 GCA_964647015.1 uncultured Planctomycetales bacterium
CATCATCGTTCATTATCGTTCTTCCTGGTGCTCAAGGAACCCCATGTAACGCACGTTTTTCGGCGTGAACAGGGGCCTAAAACGCCTTGACTCATGCCGTGGCACCCTTCGACGTCTTTGGCTCGAAAAACGTCGATTCGGCCCGTCCTACGATCATCGTTTCCTCCAGCCCTCTAAGCCTGTTTCCCGCTTGATCCAGCTTGGTTGACGATCCCACGACGGGCTGCGCCTCCAGACCTCCATTGGCTCGGGTTCCGGTTCCGGTTCGTTCGGCTCGACGACCGGGGCGGCCTCGGTTGCGAAATACCAGAGATCGCCAGTCGTCGCGCCAACTACGGGGTAGTTCGGGTCGATCCGCCACACGTAATTGGTCCCGTAGGTCAATTCGGGATCAAAACTCAGTTCGCTTGTATTGCCCAGCAGGAACCCGTCGAGGTAGATGTTATAGTCGTTGGCGTCGTACGCGGCTGCCCAGGTCAGGACGGTGTCGAGGGCTACGCCCTGCATCCCGGTTGTGGGCCACGGGTCGGAGGATTTGAGGGGTTTTTGGTTGGCGGTAGCGTTGATAGAGAGGGTCCAGCTTGCGGCTTGGAGGCTGGCCTTGTCTACGGCCCCTGTTTGAGAAGGACCAGCGTTCGTCCCGGCGATGTCGAGCTGCTTCGAGCTTCTGCCGCTCAGAACGCAATCGGCAAGGAAACGGTTGACCTCCAGATAGCCCCACCCACAGTCGTCGGCGTCGATCTTCGTCAGCCCCGCCGGCCACGTGGCCGCCATGCCGCCGGTCCCATAGTCTACCGACGTCGAATTGATGTCGAACCTCGCCAGCGAATTGGGCAGGACCCAGCCCGAGATGTCCCCCGAAACCGACGTCGAATCGACGTAGAAATTCACCAGCGAGCTTGGCAGGACCCATCCCGAGATGTCCCCGGAAACCGACGTCGCATTGATGTAGAAACCCCGCAGCGAACTCGGCAGAACCCAGCCCGAGATGTCCCCGGAAACCGACGTCGAAGTGACGTAGAAAGTCGCCAGCGAGTTGGGCAGGACCCAGCCCGAGATGTCCCCGGAAACCTTGTCGGATCCGATGTCGATGGTCGTGATCTGGTTCCAGTTCGAGCATCGGTATTCCAAACTTTGACCGACCGACAGCGAGATGTTGTCCTCGACGTCGGACGTCAGATGTTTGATGAACGAGCCGGCGACGTAGACATCGACTGTCCCCGAGGGGAACGTGAATTTCGGCGTCACGGCCGTAACCCCGGTCGCGCCGGTCAGGGTGATGGTGTAGTTTGGGTCTGTGGTGAACGACCACACATCTCCTTGGGTCGCGCCATCGGCATTGTTTGCATCGATGCGCCATTGATACTCGGTTCCCGCGCGGCAGTATGGCTCGTAGTTGTTCACGTCCACGTTGCCCATCAGGACCAGGGAGTCACCGACCTTCGAGAAGTAGACATTGTAATCCGTTGCGCCCGCCGATTCGTCCCACGAGAGCGTCACCGGCAGGGAAACGAGCGTCGCCTCGTCGGCGGGATCGGGATCGTCCGCCTTGGCGGGAGCTTCGCCAGCAAAAATGCTGTTAGGGTCGGCCTCCAAGGCGCCCAACTGCGCCGGCGTCAGCCGCGTGGAGAAGATGTACAGCCGCGTGACCGTCATGGCCGTGCCGCCGATCGCGAATCCCGCATCCGTGCAGGTAGTCTTCGGAGTCACGAGAGCGGACTGGGTGCTGATCACGTCGTTGCCATCGTAGGCGGTGGCTACGTGATCGCTGGCCGCCCAGGTGAAGGAAAACATCATCGGGTCCGCCAGTTCCGTCAGCAAGAGATCGGAGAAGAGGTACTGCGTATTCTGGTGGTAGAGACAGCAGGCGGCCCCGCTGCCATCGCGCGAGAGGATCAGGGAATGATCGTCCGTGGCACTGTGAATCTGAATCATCGGAGACCAGGAACCCGGCGTCCAACCGCCGTGCCAGAGGCAGAAGGTATAGGCGGAGCCGAAGTTGTTGTACCACGACTGGAACGTCTGGGTGATCGGGACATCGAAGCCGTCGGCGTCCTCGACCGTTCCGACCATCGTTCCGGTCCCGGCGATGTTGTTCCCATCATCAGCGCGGTTGTCGAAGACGTAGATGCCCTCCATGTAGCTGTAGAGGGGGTGCTCCGTGTCGAGCACGTAGCCACTCGCCAGAGAGGACAGAAGCAGGACAAGCAGAATCGGTGCGAATCGTTTCATGGTTAGCGCCTCCAGGTTTCGTCAATGAGTAGTTCAATCCAAATGCCGTCGGCCGTGTCGCCGGTCGTGCCGGCAATGACGGCCACGAGTCCGCCGACGAAGGGCACGCCCTCTCCGTCGTAGTCGTAGGCCACAACGCCCTCGCCCATAACCAGATCGTCGACAGAGAAGACTTCCCCACCGAACGCATCCTTTATCGTCAGCGACCAAGCGTCGTCCGAGCCGACCGGAATGATTACGATCCGCCTGAGATATCCGGACAGATTCTCGTCCGTCGCGTAGCTGCCCGGCAGTCCGTCCGGACTGACCAATTCGTAACAGAACAGGCCCTGATACGGGATGCGCTGGCGGGAGGTGTCCGGGGGGGTGCGAGCCGCCTGATTGAGCGGCGTTCGCGTCCGGGTCGGCAGCGTGGGGAAGTCCGGCAGGTCCGGCGCGCCCGGCCCGCCCGGTTCGTTCGGTTCCGTCGGCCCGCCGCTGGCAATCGTTTGGAAGGACCAGACATCTCCCGTGGTGGTCCCGTAGCTCCCGACGACATCAACACGCCAGATGTAGTTCGTGCTGTCGGAGAGAGTGACGGCGGCGCTGGTCGAGCTGGTGGAGATGAGAGGTTCGAGGCTCGATGTGCCGTAGTACACATTGTAGGCGATGGCGCCCGTGACCGCTCCCCATCGCAGGTTGATGGAGGTATCGACATTGCTCGCGCCGTTGGTCGGGTACACGGCCACGGCCTTGGCGGGCAGGGCCGTCGTTTCGGCAACGGTGGTAAAGCTCCACACATCGCCCGTGGTCAGGCCCGTGGCGTTATTCGCGTCGATGCGCCAGTAGTACGTCGTACCGTAAGCCCAGTTGTAGTCCTCATACCGGCGGGCCTGGACGTTCGCCTGGAGGGTCAGATTCGACGTGGACGTCCCGATGTAGACGTTCCAGTCGTCGGCCGTCCCATTCCACTCCAGGGCCGTTCCCAGGGCCACGCCGGTCGCCGCGTTCGCGGGAGTCGGGCCGGTCGCCTTGAGGGGAGCCGAAGCCGCCACGTACTCGAACGCGCCGATGTCCGGGGATGCGTCCCGCTCCAGACCACGCACATCGTACGTGCTGGCGGCCGATGGCTGGCCGGCGTCGACCGCCGCCGAATCCGGCGTCAGGCCGAACTCCATCCAGCTCGTTGGCGTGACGTGATTGGCGAACCAGTTCGTGAAGTTCGGAGACCCGACGAACACGTTGCCGGGAATCTCGAACCAGTTGGCCGTATACCCGCTGCGGATCGTGTTGATGTTGCTGCACAGGATGAAATCGTTGGCGTCCCAGGTCGAACTCCAGGCGCCGTTGCGGTAGCTGGCGTACATGATGTTGTTGCCGCCGTCGTCTAGGGTGATGCTGCCCGAATCGACGCGGCCCACGATGATGTTGTTCGCAAAGACGAGCGAGTTGTCATAATCCGCGTGGGGGTTGAGGTAGAGCGTCCCCGCATACCGGTACGCGGTGACGGAGGGATTCATGTCGTAGCCGCTGACGAACGTGTTGTTGCGGATGATGACGTTGGAGCCGATCCGGAAAAATCCGGCCAGCATGGCGTAGCCATGGTCCTCTGCACTGCCGGAGGTCGGGCTGATGAACAGCGAGTCCTCGATGGTGATATCGTCGTAGGGGCCGAAGTTTTCATAGAAGCGCGTCGCCCCGCTGCCACTGATAGCCACGGCCACGTGACCTCGAACAAGGACGTTGTCGCCCCGGAACGACAGGCCCGTTCCGTGGGGATACTGCCATGTGCTGCCGTCCCAATACGGAAGATTCTCGTCCGGGTGATCGACGTAGGTGTTGTAGAGCAGTTGGATCTGGTTCGCCGCCGCCCGCGTGGCGTCGAAATTGCCTACGTAGATGAAGTCCTCGTTCAGCCGATGGCCAATGCAGTGCTGGACGATGATGTCGTCGCGAATGTCTCGATACAGGTGGATGGCGCGGTGGATGTCCCACATTTCCACGTGATCGATCAGGATGTCCGCGCAGTAGCCCGCGTCGCCATCCACGGCCACGCCGCGCGAGGTGATTACCTCCTTGCGCGTCCCCCAACTGCCGTGGATTTCACTGTTGCGGAGCTTGACCGATTGGGA
This sequence comes from uncultured Planctomycetales bacterium, assembly GCA_964647015.1. Classification (GTDB taxonomy): domain Bacteria; phylum Planctomycetota; class Phycisphaerae; order UBA1845; family Fen-1342; genus JAAYXS01. The sequence continues at coordinate 4,344 of CAZYGM010000144.1, forward strand.
GTCCTTAATCAGCACGGCATCTCCACCATCCGGGGACGGCCGCTGGATGTAGATGTCGTTGAAATCAAGGAACGCCTCGATCCCATTGACCACAATGCCGCTGACGGTGTGGCCGGTCATGCCCTCGATCCGCCATTCGCTGGACCAGTCCGTGGAATCCCACGTCTTGGTCGACAGACCGATGCCGCCGTGGTTGCCGGGCATCAGGTAAATCACATTGTAGCTCTCCGTGGCGTGCAGGACGCCGGTCGCCAGGGCATAGGTCACCGTGCGCCAGGGGGTGTTGACCGTGACGCCGTTCGCGTCGTTGCTCCCGTTCGGCGAGACATAGTAGGGTCCGTGGCCGCTGGGACCTGGTTCGCCGGGTTCGTTCGGGTCGCCCGGCTCCGGTTCCTCTGGGGCTTCGCCGGTCCCGGTGGGCGCGCCAAGCTCCAGATGCGTGATCGTGCCGGAGACGGTGTTAGAGCCTTGATTGGTCATGGACTGCGCCACCAGCGCGGTGGAGAAGTTCTGCGCCCCGCCGGCCGGGACGTGGACCTGGAGCGTATCGACGAGCGTACTGCCGGCCCCGCCGTAATGGGCCCCGGTGCAGACGTAGAGGGTCACCAGTCCCGCCCCGTTGGTCCCCCCGTCGTAGTCGCGCGACAGTGTGAGGAAATACTCCGTTGAGAGCGTGCCCGTCATGCTGTCGGTGTAGGGGTTTCCGTCCACGAGGACGTTGAGGAATAACGTCTCGACGTTATCGACCTCGCGCCAGTAGACGAGGATGCCGTCGGCGTCGGACCAGATCATGTTTTGGTAGTCCTGGGGGGCGTTGGCCAGGCACAGGGCTCCGAAGAACCCGAGATTGGCAGAGGCTGTAACCGTGATCCGCTCGCGAATCAGCAGGTCGCCGCCGAAGAAGTCCGCGCCAAAATCCTTGTACACGTAGGCGCTGAGGTTGGACGGCATGGCGGTCACGGTGATGGTGTTGGCGTCGGTGATCGCGATGTCGCTGCCGGGGTCGATCTCGATCCAGGAGCCGCTCGTGAAGTCCTCTACGCCGGCGGCCTCGCCCGCCTCCGCGACGGTGGAGAAGTTCCAGACGTCCCCCTCCGTAGTTCCGTAGGCGTTTTTGGCGTCGATGCGCCACTGATAGCTCGTGTCATAGCTGAGGTCGGGATCATACGTCACACCGACCTGATTGCCGATGTAATCCTCCTCGGTGTTCAGGGGGCTTTCCCCGAAATACACGTCGTAGTTCTCCGCGCCCGCTGCGGCGGACCAGGAGAGCACGGCCGAGAGGGACACGTCGTTGCTGTCGTCGGGCGGATACGCGCCGGAAGCCTTCGAGGGCGGGTCTTCGGACGGCGCGCCGGACAGGTCGAGATTGGAGAGCACGCCGGAGGTCGCCTGGACGCCGCCGTTGAGCTTGCTCAGACCGGTGAGGACGTAACGGAAGTCCTGGACAGCCGTCGCCGGCGCATCGAGGGTCTCGGAGCCAACCAGCGAAGCCCCGGACTCGCCGTAGTAGTTGCCCGTACAGACGGTCAGGGTATAGAGGCCCTTTTCCTCCGTCCCGCCATCGTAGTCCCGCGAGAACGTGACGTAATACGTCGTGCCCATCGAGACGTAGATGTTGTCACTGAACGCGAACCATTCGCTGCCGCTCTTGACCATCCAGAGGAACAGTTTGTAGCCGGTGGTGTCGCGCGAGTAGACCGGCGTCACGCCCGCCCCCCCGTTGACGGAGAGGTGATACCAGTTGTACTGGGCCGTCGTGAGGGCACACAGACCCAGGAAACAGTCGGTGGACGTGTGCGTCACCGCGCCCGGCACGAACTGGAACTTGATCGTGAAGTCCCCGTTCCAGTAGTCCGCCCCAAAGTCCTTCGATACATAACAAATCTGGTTACGGGGCACCGCCGTGGCGGTCAGCGTAGTGCCGGAGGGCGCGAGATACCCGCCGGTGTCCGTCTCCGTCCAAGTGGTGAAGTTCTCGGTCGCTGCCCCGGCAACAACATTCAGGATGCACAGAATCAGCAAAGCCAAACGTTTCATGTTCATCTCCTTCTATCAAGGCTGTTCATAGATCTTTTCGCAATCGGTCGTACTCATCGTAAAGATTGCCGTTTTCCCGTTGGCCACCGATGATCCTGTTTTACCAGAAACGCGCACTGTGCACGCCGCACCGCTTGCGTTTTTCACTACGAAATTTTTGCCGGGAATCGCATACGGAAACTCGGCAATGACGGCCCCGCCCGCCCCGGCCACCGTGAAATTCGATGCCAACGCCTCAGTCGCCGATATGGCCCAGGTCGCCGTGCCGCTCGCGTAGTCGTGATAGCTGCGGCCGCAGCTTTGGTGCATATCCTGCCAGGCGGCCCCGTTGTACCAGCGCCAACCTGGTCCACGGTGTTTCGTGTTCGTGCCGTTATCGAGGTAAATGTAGTCCGCATAGCCTGGCGGCTCCGTCGCCGACGGGGCAGAGAGAAACATATACTCGCCCGTGAGTTGAAGACTGCGGCGCGTGCTCCAGTGCTCATTGACCGTGCCTGCCTGGCCGGTGATGAAGCACTCATAGACAGACAGGCCGCGATCGTACTGCGGCCCGGCTCGCATGGTCAGATAGTTCCCGCCCCCGATGATCCGCGCATTCTCGATGGTCACTGATGCGTGAGAATCGGTGTAGAACAACGCCGTCGTCATGCCCGCCGTTTGCGCGATCGTCGTGCCGATGAGCTTGACCATCCCTCGATGGCCGATGTCCTCCGCATCGTCTTGCACATCGAAGACAACATCCTGGCCACCCGTGTCGGCTGTGTTCACGTCAATGGATTCAATGCTGCCGCCGATAAAGATAGTGCTCATCGCGCCACGGCCATAGAACACCGGGCAACTCATCCTCTCGAAGGTGCAGTTGAGAAATGTCAATGCCTTCCCGGTTCCCGCTTCAACAGCGGCATTGCAATGCGTCTGATTGGCAAAATAGCAGTGACTGAACAGCGTGCCGAACGTGTAGCCAGCGTTGATGCCCCGGAGATTCACGCCCTGACAGATTGGCCCCGGCGTTCCGTGAAATCCGAAACGTGTTTCATCGACGTGGAGATACGCGAACAGGCCGTCGAGGCCGATCTGCAATTCCGCATCGAACCGGCATTGGGAGATACGCAATTCGGAGGTATACTCACTGCAATCGATGTATCCAAGAACTCCGGTGCAACCATTCTTAGAAGCCGTGAAGATCATTCCTCGAATCTTAATATACGACGCACCACCTGAAACTCCACTCAGATCAATAATGGGTGTATCGGCGGTCGCCATCGTAATCGTCGTGTGGTGGGGATCACCAACCAGAACCAAATCATCATTGCCATCAAGAGAGGCCGTAAGTTTATATGTTCCGGCCGGGCAGTACACGGTTCCCCCTGAAGCCTCCGCTGCATCTATCGCTGCCTGGATCGCGGCTGTATCGTCCGTCACGCCGTCGCCGGTGGCGTTGTAGGGCGCTTCCGTGACGTCGATCCAATGACGCTTCGCGACGTCGAGAGTCGAACGAGCTTCAGGTGCATTGGCATCATCAAGCACCGTCTCCATGTAGGTGCTGATATTGGCGTCTCCAACCTCCATCGGTTGGGCGGTTGTGATACCGCCGCCGGCCTGTCGGTAGAGGTAGCCCGCCGTGCCGGCCGGCCCGAGTTTTGTCGTCGCCCCTGCCTCTGATACCTGGATGTGGATGCAGCGAGCGAACATCTCGTAGAGGTCCTGGGCCATGTAGGTCAGCTTGTCGATAGCCTCTTCCACACCCTCATCGTCGATGTCGAGCGTAGCGCTCTTCGTCGTGTTCCTGCGCAGAAAGATCGTGTAGTCGCTGCTGTAGGTCTCGACCGTCGTGACCGTTCCTCCCTGCGTCAGATCCAGCGGATGGTTCGCGTTGGCGCTGGTGATCGCGTAGTGAGTGGTCTTGGTCAGGACGGTCTCCGCGCCGTCGGAATCAACCAGAATCACTTCGAGATCGTCATCGTCGTCCAGTCCGAAGCTGAATGTGAACGTGGTGAGACTTCCATTACATGCGTAGGGCCCCGCCGTGTTCGCCGCGTCCGGGACGGTGGCCTTGGCGCACTGCATGATCCCGCAGCCGCCGAGACAGGCGAGCAAAACGATGATGGCTGGAATGAGGATGTCGCGCTTCATTTTGCACCCTTCTGCTTCAACTGACCCAGTTTGATCATGAACCGCTCGGTGGCGATTCGTGGATTGGCGAGCTTGATCAGAGTCGCATCCATTTGCTTTCGCTGTTCTGTATCTGCCTGTTCGTAGCGAGCCCAATACATCGTTGCGCCAGCCTCCGGTGATACCTCCGTGAGGTCGACCCACCATGCGCGGCTCGGTAGATTGCCGTAGGTGACATGCCTTTGGAGCCGCTGCAAAAGCCGTTCGCGTTCTTCCGGCGGTTGCTGCATGACGTATCGCATCG
>CAZYGM010000145.1:0-8690 GCA_964647015.1 uncultured Planctomycetales bacterium
CCTTGTGTTCCAGTCGGATCTTCCCGGCCGCCTTGGCCTCCCGCATGCAACCCGTAGCCAACAGGTCCGCGTATGCCACCGTCTCCGCGCGAATGAAGCCGCGCTCGATATCACTGTGGATCTTGCCGGCCGCCTCGACGGCCGTCGTCCCGCGCCGAATCGGCCAGGCCCGCACTTCGTCCGGCCCACCGCCCGTGAAGAACACGATCAGCCCCAGTGCGTCGAAGCAGGCTCGGATGATGCGGTCACGCGCCAACGCCTGCACACCGTATTCGGCCATGAACGCCGGCCGGTCCGCCGGGTCCATCTGGATCAGCTCAGCCTCAAGGGATGCGCACAGCGTGAAGGTCGCGGCCGCCTGCTCAGCGCGAAACGGCGGGTCCTGCCCAATGGCGTCTTCATCAACGTTGATGATCAGAATCACCGGCTTGAGCGTAAGCAGCCCGAAGCTGCGCAGCAGCTTCTCCTCCGGCCCCGGCTGCACCAGGTCACGCAGCGGCTTCTCACGCTCCAGAGTGTCGACGCAGCGCCGCAGGAGCTCCAGCTCCTGCCTGAGCAGGTCCTGGTCCTTGGTCGGCTTCGTCACCGCCTTCTCGAGCTTCTGGATCCGCGCGGCACAGATCTCCAGATCGGCGAGCAGCATCTCGTCCCGAAACTCCCGCAGGTCACGGGCCGGGTCAATGCGATCGGCGTGCTTGGGCACCGATTCGGACGTGAACGCCCGCAAGACCAGCACCAGGGCGTCCGACTGGCGCAGCGTTGGCAGGTGCTTCGTCAGCCCGGCCTGCGCGTCCTCCCCCTCGGCACTGCCCGGCAAATCCACGAACTCGATCGTCGCCTCGGTCTTGCGCTTCGGCTTAAAAAGATCAAACAGAAATTCCAGCCGCGGCTCCGGCACGTGAACCGCCGCCAGATTCTCCGCCGCGGCCTTCATGCGCTCCCGCGGCAGACCCGAAAGGGCCGCAAAAACCGCGGTCTTCCCCGCATAGGGAAACCCGACAATCGCCACGTGCATACCATGCTCCCAACTGCTCAGCCGCCCCCCGAACACCCGCCAACCTGCCACCGGCACGCCGGCTCGCACCCGCTGAACTTGAGGTCCTGCGTGCCCGATATATCATACCGGTACTGTGGACGGGCGCGTAGGCTCGACCCACCCGTCACCCACCTTACCGCCTAGCGCGAGGTCGCGAACGTGATTGCCAAACCCAACCTCATAACCGGCGCCCTGACCGCCACCCTCTTCCTCGTCGGCTGCAGCGGTCCGCTCCACGACGCCTACACCGCGACCTTGCTCGACGTCAATCCGATCCTCAACGACGCCAGCCTGACGCCCCAGCAGAAGCGCGAGCAGCTCGAGGACCTCGGCTTCTCGCCCACCGTCATCAACGGACTCCTGCGCAGCGTCCGAACCGGCAACCAGTATGGCGGCGATCTGCGCAGCGCCTACAACAAGGTCACCGGCGGTCAGTTTCCCGATCTGACCCCCGACGAAGTCCAGATCTACGCCGACGAGGCCTCGAGCGTCAGCAATGACTTAAGCTACACGCTCAGCGACGAAGCCGCCCAGGATATCGTCTGGGTGTTCCGGACCAACCGGCTGTCCACCGCGGCCCAACTCGACGCGTTCCTGGCGGATCCCGACAACGTTCTGGCACTTCCGGGCGATATTCCCGACGGCGCCCTGGAAGACATCTTCGTCACCTTCGACCCCGCCGAACTGATCGATAGCCTGCCTTGAAGCCGCCGCGCGCCACCAGAGCCCGCGCCGCTTGCCGACCACTGCGGCTACCCGTCTAATATCAAGCAGCCGGCCCATGTGCGGGCTGGCAGCGACGAGCCGTCGGTCGCTATCGAGCGGCGCAGCAGGCAGTTAGCGATGTTTTCCGGAATCGTAGAAGCCATTGGCCGGGTTGAACGCCTGAGCGGTCCGCAGCCGGACCCCGTCGGCACGCCCGCCTACCGGCTGGAAATCGCCGCCGGCGACCTGTTTGCCGACCTCGCGCTCGGAGCCAGCGTCGCCGTCAACGGCGCCTGCCTCACCCTCGCCCAGCGGCACGCCCAATCCGGCCGCTTTGACGTCATCCCTGAAACCTGGCGAAACACCAGCCTGCAAACCTTGCGCGTCGGCGACCCCGTCAACCTCGAACGCTCCCTGCGCGTCGGCGACCGCATCGACGGGCACTTCGTACAGGGCCACGTGGACGGCATCGGCACCGTGCAGCGCGTCGAGGCCACCGGTCAGTGGAAGCTCTGGGTAGCCGCCCCCGCCCACCTGCTGCCCTACCTGGTACGCAAGGGCTCCGTAACGCTGGACGGCACCAGCCTCACGATCGTGGACGTGGCCGCCGACGCATTCTCCGTCGCTCTGATCCCCACCACGCTCGAACGCACCGTCCTCGCCCGCCGCCGACCCGGCGATCCCGTCAACATCGAAACGGACGTCATCGCCCGCATCGTCGTCGGCTACCTGCACGCCCGCGATGCCAATCCAGCGGCCGCGCCCGGCGGACTGACGCTCGAACGCCTCCGCGCGGACGGATTCACCTGATGTCCGCCGCACCATCGTCCAACCCGGCTTACCGCCCGCTCATCGGCATCACCATGGGCGATCCGCTGGGTATCGGCCCGGAAGTGACCGTCAAGGCGCTGGCGGACCCCGCTTTGCGCGGCCAGGCCCGCTACGTCATTTTCGGCCTGCACGATGTCCTGAGCGTCGCCGCCGACCAGGCCGAAATCAACGCCTTCTGGTGGCGCGAGCCGTACGAGTTCGGCCCGCGCGTCGAGACCGGCGTCCTACTGGCTGATTTCGATGACCTGCCCACCATGCGCCTCAACGGCGCCCGCGAGCCGGAAACCCTCGCCGGCGAAGCCTCCTTCCGCTTTGTCGATGAGGGCATCCGCGCGCTGAAGGAGGGCCGCATCGACGCCCTCGTGACCGCTCCCATCTGCAAGGAAAGCTGGCGCCTGGCCGGCCGCCGCTTCCCCGGCCACACCGAATTGCTCGCCCAACGCTTCGACAACCGCCGCGTGACCATGGCTTTCGTCACCCCCGGCCTGCGTGTCGCCCTGGCCAGCACGCACCTCCCGCTCTTCGAGCTGCGCAACCGCTTCACCATCGGGCTGGTGCACCAGCCGATCGACCTGCTCGATCACGCCTTGCGCGAATGGTTCGGCGTAGCCGCCCCGCGCATCGGTGTGCTCGGCCTGAACCCCCACGCCGGCGAAGGCGGCCTCATGGGCGACGAGGAGCAGCGCATCATCGAGCCGGCCGTCGCCATGGCCCGCAACAGCGGCATCAACGTCACCGGCCCCTTGCCGCCCGACACGGCGTTCACGCCGGCCATGCTCGCCCGCTTCGACGGCCTGGTCGCCATGTACCACGACCAGGGGCTGATCCCCGTCAAGCTGCTGGCGTTTGACCAGGCGGTTCAACTCACGCTTGGTCTCGGTGCGGTGCGAACGAGCCCCGACCACGGCACGGCGTTCGACGTCGCGGGGAAGAACCGGGCCAACTCCGGCAGCATGCACGCCGCCATTCAACTGGCCATCGACCTCGCCCGCACGCGCCAAGCCCAACCCACACCCACCACCCGCCCCAACTAGCCCCAGCACCGCACCATCCGAACCGCCCCTGTGAAGAAGCGGTGGCTTTGAGAGAAACTCGCGCCAACGGTCTGCCGGTGGCGCCGGCCGCCCCGGGACCCTGTCGAAGGCGAGGGCCAGATTGCATCCGAGGCCTTCCCCTGTCACAATCGTGCCCGGGTTCCAAGGATATCTGACTTTGGGTGACGTAAGCTTCAAACCAGCGGGTTACTGCCCGAGTTGCGGCTATCCAGTAAGTCCGGGCGTATGTCCTGAGTGCGGGCTGCTCGTCACAGCGAGAGAGCTGGCATCAGAACCGCCACACTTGACGCGCCGCCGCCGTCTCCGCGTCGCGACGATCGTAGCGCTGACGGCGATTGCGCTGTACGGCGGATTTCGTTTGTATCGGGACGTCAACTGGCTGCGCTGGCTGCCCAGTAGCGCGCTGCTCTGGTTTGAGCACGCTGACTGGCAGCGCGCGGATCGGGAAATCCTGAGGCGATGTGGGGCGGGCGAGTTTACCGCGGCCGAAATCGATGGGTTGTTTCGCCGGGCGTATTCCGCCGCGGCGATATACGCGCGCAGGGTTCCTTCTAATACACCCATGCCGGTCATCGTTCGCGTGGCGCCCACGGGGCCACTCAAACTGGCTCTGCTCGGAGGGGTCCCCCATTCGCTTCGCCGGGACGATTGGACTGTTGCCGTGGGCGAGCGAACGATGATCTTGCCGGAGGAATGGGGCGTCCACCTGAACTACCTTGCACCCGAAGTGCAGTTTGAACTGCCGCCGCTCCCGGCCGGAGAACACGCCGTCAGCGTAGATGGATGCCTCTGGTACTCGTTGCGGGCCGTCGCGGGCATGCCCCCAAGTGTAACCTGGTGCGTGCAACTGCCGTTCTCCGTCACGGTTGAAGACCGCCCCCTCACGCACTACGTGTCTGAAGAGTGGAGCACGGATCTGGCCGATGCGATGATGCTTTGTGCGACTGCGGGGGCGTACGCGGCCGATGGTGGCTTTCGCCCCCAACTCTTCTTGCAGTTTCGGTCAGCGCCCGTTGGTCTGGCCTTCGAGGTTTTTGTCAGCGCACCAGGCGCCGGGGATTACGAGGCTGTGCAGCATTCGTCCGGATTGCCTTGGCGCCTCATGTGCCCAAGCGGTGCCCAATGGGGCTGCAACATACCATTGCCGCAACACATCATTGCGGCAGACAGTGTGAATGTTCAGCTGCGGCCATGTCCACGCGAGGCGCTGCTGCACGGACTGAGCGAGTGCTTCGCCGGAACTGTCGAGTGGCATGGCTTAACTCTTACCGGACCTGGCGAGTGGCATGGGACTCTTGGTAGAGGCGGACACGTCTACCCGCCAAGGCACATGACACCACCTACGCGTATCTTTTGAGCACAAGACGACGCGCCGTAGCTGGGGACAAGGCGGGCGTTGATAGCCGAGCCGATCGCAGGGTGTGCTGCGCACGCCAACGGGGCTCACAGAATCCACCACCCCGCAACACCAGCCGCCAACCACCAACAACCCCACCCGACCCAGCTAGCCCCAGCACCCCAGCACCGCCTCGCGCCGCGCCATCCGATCCGCCCCGCGCCTGTGAAGGAGCGGTGCCTTTGCAAATCCCCGCCGCACCGGCACGCCCGCCCTGCCAAACAGACCCTACCGCGCGCTCCAGGGTGGACTGTCAACACCCGTCCAACGGAGGAGGGGTGCGCAATAGCGCTACGCAGTAACTGCGCACCGGGACGCAGAATGCTCCGGCGCAGAGCGCTCTATTTGCCTTCCACTGCCGGCACCCTGCTCGCGTACCTCACTTCGCCGCTGTAGCCCTTTCGGTACGCCACGTGCGGATGCCCATCCGAATCCAGCGAGAGGCTCAAGGAAGAAGCTCCCACGATGTCGACCAACTCCATCGCCCAGTCGGAGCCGACGCGCCGCAGGTAAAACAATCCGTAGCCGTAGCCTGAGTCGCACAGCGTGCAGGCTATGTGCGGCTGCTCGAAAGCGTCTAGTCGCACGGACGAATCCGCCACAATGCTGCTGCATGGCATGGTCGCAAGCGTCTCAATTGTCCAACCATCCCCGACCTTCGCGGCGTAATTCAGCGTCTCCGCCGCCGAGTCAACAAAACTCACGCGCGGCTGATCGTCCGCGGTCAGGGCCAGCGAGCACGCCCGAATAGAGCCCGCGCCCGCGTATACAGTCGCGGTCGTCCAGGACGTCCCATCTCCCACGGCGTACTTGACCGCGCTTCCGGCACGGTAGCAGATGTGCGGATGCCCCCCGGAGTCACACGCGATTGCCGTCTTCGAGATGGCTGCACCCTCTATCGTCTCAATGAGCCAAGCCGATCCGTCCCAGTGCGCGTATTTGAGGACCCGGGAGCCTCCTACGTAGGCAATATGCGGACGGCCGTCAACGTCAAGGGCCAGGGCGCAGTGTAGCGTGCTGCTGCCATCTACCTGCTGAATCACCCATTCGGATTCCGTGCGGTGGCCGTACCACACACCTCCGGCACAGTAGCTTATGTGTGGCACGTCGTACTGATCCACTGCAATGGAAAGCTGTGTGCGCGACACTCCACTTGCCACCAGCGTCTCCACGCACCACTCATCACCTGTCCGACGCGCGTAGTGCAGGGCATGTGGATACCGCCCAACGTAACTTACGTGCGGGACCTCCTGCCTGTCCATGGCCAGAGCTACGGCACTGTCTGACGCGGCCGTCGACACAACAGTGTCAATCGTCCACACATCTTCCGCGGTACAGAAGCTCCACACCGGTCCTGCCGTTTCGGTTCCATGCCTGTCCCGCGCCACTATCCGCCAGTAGTAGGTCATGTCGCCCTGCCACGTCCCTGCGCACCACTCCGGCTCCGTCTGGCTAGCGCACACCAGCACCTCGGGCGTCGGGTTGCCGGCCTCGCAATAAACGTCGTAAACACAGAAGTCGGCGGTGTCCGGATCGCCGCCAGTCCAGCGCAGGATGGGCCCAGCCACACCAATCGCGCCGTCTGGCGGGGTGGGGCCGCTCGGAGCATCCGGCGGGTTGTTTGGCGGCACAATCGCCTCGCCCGGGTTTATTAGGGCATACACGAACACGTCGATGTCAAACGCGTTCAACAGGCCGTCGTAGTTGCAGTCGCCGTGGAGCGCCGCGGGAACGAGGTACTGGGCGCGGTACGCCGAAGGGTCGGCGAGAGCAAGCACGAACGGATCGATATCGAACACATTCACGATGCCGTCGAGATTCATGTCCGCCGGCACAAACGGATGCATCAACGGATACAAGTCGTCGTTACCGTTCTCGGGAATCACGTACGCTGTGTCGCCCAACCCGTCATGGTCAGCGTCCGTTCCAGTGTAGTCGGACCAGTGATTGCCAACGCCCAGTGCGGGTGAATACCAATAATTCACGCCGTACGGCGCGCCCGTGCTCTCCTCGGCCTGTATGCCGCCGCCGTTGTTGTCAATGAAAGTGTTGTGGTGGATGATATTGCGATATCCTCCGCAGCCGCACATGTCGAAGGCGATTGCGAAGCCCGAGTTGTTGATGAAGCTGTTATGCGAGATGTCGTTATCCCAGGCATACCACATTATGATGCCTATGCCGTTGTGTGCGATAGTGTTGCCTTGAATCAGATTGGAGCCATCATAAGGATCATGAGTGAAGTAGATCGCCGAGATCGTGTTCAAGGAGAAGACATTATTCACAATGTAGTTATAACAGTTCTCCGACATTGCATCGGGTTCAGGTGCGCAGTACGTTACGATGCCGCGGTGGTTGTCGCTCAGCAGGCAGCGCTCAATGGTGCCGTAGGAGAAGCCGCTGAGCAACATGCCGACCGCATTGCCGGTGAGTCGGCAATCAGCTATGCGCGCGTATTGGACGCTGGATGTCCGAAGGCCGCACCAAGTTGGATCCCATTCCCAAGGTGCGCCCATGCCCCCGTGCTGAATCGTGAAGCCCTGTATCGTAACCCCGTCGGCCGAAAGCTCCACCACCGGCCCGCTGCCGCCGCCGTCAATGATCGTGCTGTCTGCATCCTGGCCTTGCAGCACGATCTGCTTATCCACCACCACGTGCTCGAAATACGTGCCGGCCCGCACATACACCGTGTCACCCGGCGCGGCCGCGTCAATTGCCGCCTGAATCGTCTCGTATTCGTCCGGAACGATCAGCGTCACGCCGGTCGCCGGCACCAACCGCACCGCCCGCGGCTCAGACGCTGCCAAAAACGGCTCCCGATGACGCCCGTCGCACGTGCCCAGCCGCGCGCCCGGCGAGAACGGGTCGAGAATTCCCCGCTCCGCCCCACGCATCGCCCGCGGCGGCGCGAAGCTACCATCGCACCGCGCCTCCGGCCCAGCCCGGAGCGAATCCGCCGGCTCCGCACCAAGCGCGTGGCTCGGCGACAGCAGCCCGGCCGCGATAACCAACACGAGACCCACACCCGCCAGAACAGCCCGCCGCTTGTTCATGTCCTTCCTCCTTCTCCCCGTGCTGAGCGTGAGCGATTTGGAGAGTTGCGCAACGCCCGCAGCAGCAGGATCGTGGACGTTGACGTCCCCGGACGTCTGGTCACAGTATACCACCCGCCACGTCCAAGGTGAAGGGGGTTGTCCATAGCCCCAATGAGACTTCGGGTAGGACGGGCTACCGCCCACCACCTGATTGCCGGCGCCGTGTCGAGGCGAAACGCTGGCCTCCAACTTCGCCAATACCTGCCAGAACCCACCAACCACCACCAATCCCACCCCAACTCTTTGACCCCACCCCAATCACGCGCCATATATTCAAGTGCTCACGCAGTGCCCGGAACGCCTTGGCGAACCTGTCGGCCCCAGCGCCCAACCGCGCCGGACAAGCTGACCGTCCCGTGACACGTGTGATCCGGCGTCACAGCGACTCACCAGCGCGAACGCGGCGCTGCTCGCCGAGCGCCGCGCCACGGCTAGCCGTGGGCCGCAAATCAGTCTGGGCTCCGCGGTTACGGAGCACACGGATGAGGACCGGAATCCGAGTAAAACATCTTTTTTACAGGAAAACTTGCCTCCAGCGAGTTCCTGGGCGATATTACAGGTATGAGGGGCCACAT
>CAZYGM010000146.1:0-8640 GCA_964647015.1 uncultured Planctomycetales bacterium
CGTCCGGCCGCGGCCCGCACGTCCGCTTCCAGATCGGTCAGGCCCAGCGCGCCATTACCCAGCGCCGCTTCGATGGCACGGACCGCGCTGACATACTCCGCCAGCCCGGCCGGATCGAGCGACATGGCGTGGTCGGGGCCCGCCGCGCTGCGGTCCAGCGTGAAGTGCTTCTCCACCACGCAGGCACCCGCCGCCACGGCCCAGGCGCCGGTCTGCGTTTCAACGGTGTGATCGCTGAAGCCGACCGGCAGGCGGAAGGTATCCTGCAATGTCCTGATCGCGCGCAGGTTCGCGGCCGCCAGTGGCGTCGGGTAGCTGCTGACGCAGTGCAGGATGACGAGCCGTTCGCCGGCGCCACAGGTGCGTAGGCGGCCGACGGCGGCCTGCATCTCGGCAGCCGTCGCCGCACCCGTGGAGACAATCAGCGGCAGGCCGGTGTCGGCCGCGTGTCGCAGCAACGGCACGTTGTTCAGGTCCGTCGAGGCGATCTTGAGAGCCGGCACCCCGAGGGCCGTCAGCCGATCCACATCCGCCGAACCGAAGGGGGTGGCCAGGAACTCGATGTTGCGGGCGCGGCACTGCGCGGCGATGCGAGCCAGGTCAGCGTCCGACAGTTCGAGCCGCGCGAGCATCTGCTGCTGGGACGCGGCGCCGGCGTGCTGCCGCTGGTACTCAGCGGTCGCCGCCGCGGCCGTGGTCAGCTCGGCGGCCCGAAAGACTTGGAACTTGGCGGCGTCCGCGCCGGCCGCCGCGGCGACATCCACGAGCTGGAGCGCCCGTTCAAGGGCGCCGTCGTGGTTGACGCCGGCTTCTGCCACTACGTACGTGCGCACCCCGGCACCAACTGCCCGCGGGCCGATCATGACCTTCGCGCCATGACCGGGACTAGAGGGCTGAGCAGTGCTCCGGGACGGCATGTCGCAGCAGGAACTCGGCATATTGCAGGTCTTCCGCCGTGTCGATATCCACGCCGCGCGCCCGTGGCATGGGGTGAACCAGCGTGCGGGTGGGGCGTCGGTCGGCCAGGTAGTCTTCGACGTCGCGGATGTAGATGGCGCCGTTGAGGCCGTAGATAACGTCCTGTCCCGGCAGAGGTTCGAAGCGACCGTCCTTGCCGACGCGGCCCAGCCATGACGCCGGGCGAACCGGTGAGACGGACACGACGGCGCACGGGGCGTTCGCCTCGTAGGTGGCCCAGGCCTGCTGAATGTCTTCGGGTGTGCGCAGCGGGGAGGTCGGCTGGAGAATCATGACGGCGTCACAGGTCTCGCCGCGCCGCGCTAACCATTGTAGCAAGAAGCGGTTAGCGTCGAGCATGGGCGTGTCGTCGCGGGCCAGTTGTGCGGGCCGCAGCACGGGGCAGGCTACACCGAACTCGGCCGCGACGGCGGCAAGCTCGCGGCTGTCCGTGTTGATGTAGACGGCGGAAAGCACGCCGCTATCAAGGGCGGCCCGGCAGGTGCAGCTCAGCAGCGGCCGGCCGTCGAGCGGGGCGAGGTTCTTGTTCGGGAGGCGTTTCGAGCCGGCTCGCGCCGGTATGATTCCCACGACATCCATTTTGCACTCACCGTTGGTTCGCGGAGTCGACCCGCTGACGGCGGCGTGCCCCGCCCGACGATCGAGTCCCGGGCTACGCCGTGAGTGGCCGGCCCTGCGTTAGCCGGTCAGACCAGCGGCGGGAGAGCCACCGGCGTCTCGTGCGGCTTGATAGTCGCCATTCGGCATAGGACGACCAGCGGCAGCACGCGTCCGACCAGCATCGCCATCATCAGCCAGACCATTCCGTACTGATATAGATCGACGTGCTGGCGGATTCCTCTGGAGAGCTTTCGGTGAGTGACGGTCTGAAGGATGCCGGAGGATAGGTTCCCGCCGGCCGCAGCGGAGGAGGCGTCGAGCAGGGCGTCGGCGAAGGTGGGTGGTGGTTGGTATGGCGAGGCGGTGCGCGCCTCGATGATGAGGAGGCCGAAAGCGGTTACGGCGATGAGAAGCAGCATCATGGCAGTACAGGTTACGCCCGCCAGCAGATAGCGTCGCGCGGTCGGGTCTTCGGCCGGTCGCCGGCGTGAAAGGGTGGAGACGACGGCGTAGCCGGTGAAAAGGAAGAGGGTAAACTTAGTGCCGCCGCCTGCCGACCCGCCCAGTGGTCCGACAGCCAACGCGACGGCTAGGGCCACCTTAGTGCCGTCTGTAACCTCTTTCTCGGAGAGCTCTTCTGTCGGTATCCCCGCACCACTTGCGCACGCGACCTGCACTAGGCTGCGGGCAAACCGCTGCCCCGCCGACTGGGTACTCAGCCTGTCCGATGGGCGACGCGATTCCCGACCTCCGCGGGGTAGTTCCATGGCCGTCACGAGTGCAGCCAGCGAGATCATAAATGCTGCGTAGGCTGTGAGTTGCACGACTATACGCGTGGTGTGCGGCGCGATGGCACCGCCCCACGGACGGATGGGCAACAGCCAAACGGCCCAGCCTACGGCGCCGGCGAATGCCACGAGCGCGTAGATCCAGGCGTATTCCCGGCCAGGCGACCCCGGCGACCAGCCCAGCGACGCGAAGGCGGAGATCGCCCGCTGAGCCGCACCCGGCAGCGTGGTGGCACCGACGGCGACCCATTCGAGAAGCGCAACTAACGGGACAGACAGGGCACAAAGCGTCAGGAAGGCCAGGCTGATGGCTAGGCCGCCGGGCAGTTCGCTCGCGGGTCGCCACCAGCGCGCCGCGATCTGGCGGGCAGCCAGCAGGTGGAGAAACGCGCCGCAAAGGCCCAGCGCAATCAGCGCCCAGCGTCCTGTCGGTGTGTAAGTATCGTCTATATAGCAAGTTAGCAATCCGACGCCGCAAACAGCGCTCAGGGCGTCGAAGTGGGCCTGCCACGCGTTGAGGTTGCCATAGGCCTGCCAGTCGCGCTCGCTCAACGTCTTGCAGGCCGGGCGGTTGAGCAGCAGGCCGCCAACCGCCGCCAGCACGATGATGGTCAGCGTGAACCAGACGGCCGGCCGCTCGAGCCAACTCATTGGAGCGGCTCCGGGCCGGGTTCTGATATGCCGAGAAGTTTGCGCCAGCGGCGGATCAGGTCGGCGGCCGTGGGCCGGTCGGTCGCTTCCGCCAGGGCGCGCAGCTCGCGGATGACCACCTCTTCAGGCTCCTCGAACAGGCGCAGTTGGCGCTGGCGGCGGCGCTGCACGGCAGCCAGCACGGGCCGCTGAGACTCGCGCGAGAAGGTCTTCTCAAGCTCGCTCAGGACGGCGTTGGCGCGTTCGAGCACGTCGCGCGGCAGGCCGGCCAGCTTGCCCACGTGGAGGCCGTAGCTGCGGTCGGCCGCGCCGGGCACGATGCGGTGCAGGAAGACAACCTGGTCCTCGTACTCGCGCACCTCAACGTTCAGGTTGAACACCGGCTCCAGCAACTCGCCCAGCTCGGTCAGCTCGTGGTAGTGCGTGGCGAAGAGCGTGCGGCAGCCGCAGCGCTGCGCGAGATGCTCCGTGATGGCCCAGGCCAGCGAGATGCCGTCGAAGGTACTGGTGCCGCGGCCGACCTCGTCGAGGATGACGAGGCTGTGGCGCGTGGCATTGTGCAGGATGTTGGCGGTCTCGAGCATCTCCACCATGAAGGTTGATTGCCCGCGGGCCAACTCGTCGCTGGCACCGACGCGCGTGAAGATGCGATCGATTACGCCTAGGCGCATGCGGCGGGCGGGCACCCAGCAGCCGCAGTGGGCCAGCAGCGCCAGCAAGGCGACCTGGCGGATGTAAGTGCTCTTGCCGGCCATGTTCGGGCCGGTGATGAGGGCCAGCGACGCCGCCCCGGCTGTCAGCCGCGTGTCATTGGCCACGAAGCGCGCATCGAGCGTCTGCTCGACGACCGGGTGGCGGCCTTCGGCGATTTCCAGCACCGGTTCGGCGACGAACTCCGGGGCCACGTAACGCCGCTCCAACGACAGCTCGGCCCAGCCGGCCAGGACGTCGATCTCCGCCAGGGCGCCGGCGGCCTGCTGCAGCGCCGTGATGTGTTGGGCGACAGCCGCGCGCAGCTCGTTGAACAACTCGTATTCAAGCTCGTTGGCGCGCGTCTTGGCCGTGAGCACGTCGGCCTCATGACGCTTCAACTCGTCGGTAATGTAGCGTTCGGCGTTCTTGACGGTCTGCTTGCGCACGTAGTCCGGCGGGACGCGCTCGCGGTGGGTGTTGGTCACCTCGATGTAGAAGCCGAAGACCTTGTTGAAGGCGACCTTCAGAGAGGGGATGCCGGTGCGGGCGCTTTCGCGCGCCTGGAACTCGGCCAGCCACTGCTGGCCGGCACTGCCGATGGAGCGCAGGCGGTCAAGCTCAGCATGAAAGCCGGAGGCGAAGATGCCGCCCTCGCGGACGGTCAGGGGCGGGCTGTCGCTCAGGGCGGCGTCGAGGTGGGCGGCCAGATCGTCCAACCCATCGAGCCGGTCGGCCAGAACGTCGGCTTCCGCGGTGTGCAGGCTGCGCAGGGCCGTGCGGACCGGCGCCAGGCGGACGAGTGCATCGGCCAGGCCGCGCAAGTCACGCGGGGTGCAGCGCTGCACGCCCAGCCGGCCGATGATGCGGCCCATGTCGCCCATGTCGCGGAGCGCCTGGCGTAGCAGCCGGCGGGCGTCGGCATCGTCGCGGCAGGCGGCGATGACGCGCTGCCGGGCGCGGATGCGGTCGGGGTCCTTGAGCGGGTAGCACAGCCAGGTTCGCAGGAGGCGAGCACCCATCGGGTTGCAGGTATGGTCAACCGCCGCCAGCAGCGAGCCGGCCCGCGTCTGCGTCCGCAGCGTCTGCTCGATTTCGAGGGAACGCAAGGTCGTCGCGTCCAGGGCCAGATGATCATCCGGAGCGCGGCGCCGGGGCGGCTGAATGTGCAGCGCCAGGGTCTTCTGCGTCTCACGCACGTAGCTCAGCAGGGCGGCGGCGGCTTGGAGCGATAGGTCGATGCGTTCGAAGCCGAAGCCCTCCAAGCCGGCGGTCTCGAAGTGCTCGCGCAGGAGTTGCGCGGCACGCGGGGCACTGAAGTCGGCTGGGCTGCGCTGGGTCACCGGTACGCCGAGGTCGTCGCGGATTTGGGCCGCGAGCGGATCGGGGCCGGGGGTGGTCGGCTCGGCCAGCAGGACCTCGGCGGGTTGTAGACGGGCCAACTCGTTCATGATGTCGGGCGCCGGGCAGGTCTGCACTACGAAGTATCCCGTGGATAGCTCGAGCGCGGCCAGGCCCAGTTCGCCGCCCTGGGGGCACAGGGCGGCCAGGACGTTGCTGCGGGTGCGGTCGAGCAGCCCTTCGTCGGTGAGCGTGCCGGGCGTGACTATGCGGACGATGGCGCGCTTGACGACGCCCTGGGCCTGCCGCGCGTCCTCGATTTGCTCGCTGATGGCCACCTTGTAGCCGGCCGCGACCAGCTTGGCGAGGTAGCCTTCCAGGGCATGGTGCGGGATGCCGGCCAGAGGCGTCTTGCCGCTGTCACGGCTAGTCAGCGTGATGCCGAGGACCTTCGCGCCCAGCTCGGCATCGTCGTAGAACATTTCGTAGAAATCGCCCATGCGGAACAGCAGGATCGCGTCGGGCGCCTGCTGCTTCTGCTCCCAGTACTGCTGCATCGCGGGCGTGAGCCGGGCCCCCGCGGGCGGTCCGGCGGCGTGGTCGGTGGTCGTAGTGGCCGGCTTCGTGCCCACGCCGTGAATGTAGTCGACGCCGGCGCGCAACGGAAGACCCGGTGCCCCGGGAGCGCTCACGCCTCGTGCTTGCTGAACCAGGCGCCGCCGATGGTCTGAAGCAATAGACGGACGTCGAGGCCGACGCTCCAGTTGTTGATGTAATGCACGTCGTGCTGGATGCGTTTCTTGAGCGAGGTGTTGCCGCGCAGGCCCTTCACTTGGGCATAGCCGGTCATGCCGGCCTTCATCTTGTGCCGCAGCATGTAGCGCGGCACCTCGCGCTTGAAGCGCTCGATGAACTCGGGCCGCTCCGGCCGCGGGCCGACCAGCGACATGTCGCCGGCCAGGACGTTGAGCAGTTGTGGCAGTTCGTCGAGGCTGGTTCGCCGCAGAAAAGCCCCCAGGCGGGTGCGGCGGGGGTCGGCCGCGGCGGCCCAGACCGGCCCGCTTTGTGCCTCGGCGTCGGGCCGCATGGTGCGGAACTTCAGCATGGTGAACTCGCGGCCGTCGAAGCCCATGCGCCGCTGGCGGTAGAAGACCGGGCCGCGGCTGGAGAGCTTGACGGCGGCGGCGATCAGCAGCATCGGCACGGCGGCAACCAGCAGGCACATTCCCCCCACCAGGATGTCGAAGCCGCGCTTGATGATGGCGTTCCAGCCGTAGAGCGGCGACTGGCGCAGCGAGAGGATGGGGATGCCATCGAAGCGGGTGATGTCCGGCCGCATGGTGAAATACGGGTTGATCTCGGGTACGAGGCGGATGTCGGCCATTGAGGTGCCGAGCGTGGCCAGGATCTGCTCGGTCAGGTGAGCCTGGTCGGCCTGCAAGGCGATGAAGACGGAGTCCACCGGCTGGGCTTCGACAATGGCGGCCAGGCGTTCGAGCGGCCCGCGGACGGGAATGTCGCGGAACGTGCCCGGCTGGTCCGCAGTGCGATCGTCGACGAAGTAGCAGACGTTTATGCCCGTCCAGGGGTGGCGCGCCAACGCGAAGAAGAGTCGCTGGGCGTTGCGCCCGCTGCCGATGATGGCGGCGCTGCGCTGGTTGTAGCCGCGCCGGCGCAGGGCGTGCAGGGCGAGCCGGACGGCGCCGCGCAGCAGGGCGAAGCAGAGCGTGCCGACGATGGCGTACGTGGCGACGAAGGCCCGCGAGATCTTGTAGGTCTCGGGCATGAGGTAGTCGATGACGATTACGACGATGACGGCAACGCAGAAGGCCTTGATTACGTCGCGCGTCTCGCTAAAGGCCCGGTCGCCGCGGCGCGGGCGGTAGAGTCGGATGCGCGCGAAGACCAGCAGGTGGGCCAGCACGACCAGGGGCAGCATCGGCAGGAACTTGTCACCAAGCGACGGCACGCCCTTCCCAGGGTCCACAGGCAGGAACGAGAAGCGGATCCAGTAGCTGCCCAGCCAGGCCAGGGCAACGGCGCACGCATCGGCGAGCACCAACAGGATTATCATGGTCTGGCTGTGCTGCTTGAGCATTGGTCTTCCGCCGCGGCCGGAGCGTCGTCGTGCCCGCCCCGCCCGCGCGCCTGGTCTGAAGCTGCCCTATGATTATCCGCGTCGATCCGGGGGTGGGGCAAGGGGGTCGTTGGGCGGCCGGCCGGCGGACACGCCCCAGATGACCGCCAGCACTACTCCCAGCAGCAAGCCGCCGACGAAAACCAGCGGCTGGGTGGCGGGCGGCTGCGACGTCGGCAGCCAGTGCGGCACCAGCAGGGCCGCCAGGACGACCAGCAGAGCGACATGCCGCATGTAGTTCAGGCTCATGGGTGCTCCTCCCATGCGCCTATGCCGTACACGATCCAGCGACCATCACTCGAAGCAAACACGGGCGCGAGCGCGGGCCAGTCCGCGTAGCGGCCGCGCAGCGCGGACAGTTCATCGGCGGACGCGGCCCGCTGTAGCAGGTAGTCCACGCGGTATTGCCGTGCAAGTTGGTGAAACCGCTGGGGGTTGCTGGTGTGCAGCAGTTCGTTCATGGCCCGCAGGCGGGCGTGCAGATCGACGGCAGGGTTGGTGTGGCCGGGCGAGACGACCACGCACTTGCGGCCCGTCAGGGCGGCGACGATCTGATGAGCGGTGTCCGGCTCACAAACGAACGTATCCGCCAGACTTGTGTTGGTGAGGATCCAGGCGCGCAGCTCGCGCGTGTCGGCCAGCAGCGGTTCCAGGCTTATGAGATAGTCGCGCGCCCGGCCGAGGTCACGCAGGCCGGGCGTGAGCACAATCGCCATAAGCATAACGCCGAACAGCGGTTGCGTCGCGCCACAACCACCGGCCAGGCCGGCCGCGACGTGCATCAGCCCAATTGCGGCACACACGCCGATGGCGAACTGGGCGTGCCACTGGAACTCGTGCGGCAGGAACTGCAGCACGCTCCAGCCGGTCAGGCCGGCCACGTAGCCAACCGCTTGGCCCAGCAGTCCCACAACAACATATGCGATGGGCCAGGCGGAGGCGGGGTTGCGCCGCATAACGCACCACACGCCCAGCAGGGCGGCCGGCACGACCAGCGGCGTGCGGGCCTGGGCGTAGAAGTCCGGCTCAGCCAGCTCGCCGGCGAAGAAGCGCATCAGGCGCGGGTCGCCCGCCTGAATCCCGACCATGTGGACGATTAATGGTAGCGTCAGCAGCAAGGAAACCGCGGCGACGATCAGCAGCGGCCGAAGGAGCGCGGTGCGTTCGTGCGCGGTTTCGCCACGTCCGCGGGTACCCCCGGAAAGGACCAGGTCCAGCAGCACGTGGCCGGCGATCGTGCCGGCCAAGACGATCCCGCACAACGGATGAAACCACGTCGCGCCCGCCAGAACCACGCCCGTGAGCACCGGCCAGACGAGGCGCCGGCAGGCAGGTTGGATGGCGGTTTCCTGTCGGACGGCGCGCTGCCAGCACATGAGTCCAAGCAGGTTGAATGCTACCCCGTGTGATCCCGGCACGCCGACGATGCCATGCGTCAGCCACCATTGCGAGCCG
>CAZYGM010000147.1:0-8632 GCA_964647015.1 uncultured Planctomycetales bacterium
TCAGGATGCCCTGGTCGACGAGATGGACGCGGCTGCTGGGAACGCACTCGTCGTCAAACAGATAGTGTCCGTAGAGCGCGCTGTCCTGGAAAACCGGCAGCGTCGGATCGTCGTAGACGTGCATGAATTCCGGGAGCACGGGCTCGTTGAGCTTCTTGGCGAAGGTCTGGCCCTCCTCCTCGTCCTTCTGGCGGTGCCCCTCCAAACGGTGACCGAAGATCTCGTGGAAGAAGACGCCGCTGGCACGATGGAGCAGGATGGCCGGGCCGGTATAGGGATCCACGATCGGTGCGGCCCGGAGGGCCAACACGTCGGCGATGACACGATCCACTGCGGCGTTGACCTCGGCGAGCCCGGGCAAGTCCTCGAAGCTGAAGGCCTCCATGGACTCGAACTGCGAAAGCTCCATCCCGTCTTCGGCGATCGTCGAGGCTGAGACGCTGATGCGCCAGTAGGCCTGCCCGTGCTGCAGGCGGCTGCCCTCCGAATTTGCCGCCAGGGTGTTCCGAATGGTGCCCGTTAGGGACACCGAGGAATTATAGATGTCCGGATGGGCGCGAAACCGGCGCGAGGCCTCCTTGATCAGTTCGAGCGCGGCGGGCTTGTCCCACGACTGCGTGAGCCACGGGCCGATGTAAACGGCGGGCTCTTCACTGGTAAAGTCGTCGGACTGGTCCTCAGCTTCGACCTTGACCGCGAGGTTGGCCCGCACCTCGGCCAGACGCTTAACGGCGGCCTTGAACTCTTCATCCGTGCGGAGCCATATGGCGTGGCGTGTCCCGAGCGGGTCGCCATCGGTCGGCAGCAATGTCCAGCCACCGAAGAACCGCATCGATCCGGAGGAGCGCCCGCGAATCTGGCGCGTGTTGTCCAACTCGTATGAGCCCACGCGAACGTCCGCGTCAAGCTGACGGATGTGTCGCTCGTTCTCGGCGACCAGCGCCCCCAGCGATGCCCCGGCGCGCAGCTCGACGAGATCCGAGACGGCGTACTGGATGAAGTAGGGTCTGGTTCCGTCCGGCGGCGCGACGAGCCGCTCCATCGAGAGCTGCAACTCATCCTCCATGATCGCGAGCAGCGGATGCTTTTCCGCCGCCGGCGCTGCCAGCGGTACTGCCGCCAGAAGAAGAAGGCAGCAGATCCAGCCCGGAATGACTCGATTTATTCTCATGTACTCACCCTTCGTTCTCGCGACGTCACCACCACTGCTGACGCAACCCGCGGTGGCAGTGCGCAACGCCCGCCTGAGCCGACGAGCCGGCGGAAACGCTCCGCTCAACTCGCCGGCCGTCAACTTGCCCACACACATATACGCAAAAGCTCCCATCTGGTCTCGCCTGACGCCGCAGTCGAGCCGCTTTGTCGGATTGTACAAGCCATGCGCTGCAGCGTACACGACCCGCGGCCGGTGCCGGCGGCCGAACGGGCGCATGGATTCGGCACGTTAGCCGACTCGGGCCGTCGGCGCCTTGCTCTACAGGCCGGTACCGAAGTTGGGCTGGAGAATGGCGAAGTCTGTCAGATCGACATCTGCGTCGAGGGCGAGATCGGCAGCCTCACAACCAGGAAGCACGGCGACGCCGGGACCCGTCAGGCAGCCGACGAAAAGGCCGAAATCCGCCCCATCCACGACACCGTCGCCATTCAGATCGCCGCATAGCTGTCTGACGGTCGTCAGCGTGGCGTAAGCCCGCGTCCCGCCGTCGCGGTCTGAGCGGGCGCTGAGCAGGGAGGTGTCAGTCGCCGCACCCGGGCCCGGGACGATCTGCACGCTGACGGTTAGGGCCGCGGACTCGCCGGGGCCCAGCACGACAGTCTGCGCGGGCGAGGGAGTCGTCGGCCAGGCGTTGTCTTCCACCAGGAGCGTGTAGCTGGTCGGGAGCGGGCCGGAATTCGCCAGCAGGAACTCGGCGTGGACGGCCTGCCCGCCGAAGCCCTGCAGAGCGGCCTGTGGAGGATCGAGCACGATGCCCGGATCCACGCGCGCGTTGTCAATGAGCGGCTCGGAGTAGACGTCGGGTCCCCATACCACCCGCCAGGCTGCCTGATCGTCCTTCAAATAGAGGTTGAAGAAGCTGGTCAGCAATCTGCGCGTCAGGGCCAATTGCGTGGCGCGCGGCAGGGAGCCGCTGTCGCAGCCGAAGAAGCTGCTGTCCAGGAAGCCGCAGTGCCAGCCGCCATCCAGCAAGGGCAGCCTGCGGGGGGCGGATGCGTTGTCGTACATTGGAATCGTGTGCCCCGCCGGAGGGACAATCGAGTCCTCGTCTCCGGCGATAAGACAGACGGGCACGTACACGCCCGCGATCGCCGCTGTCGCGGAGGGGTTCGTCTCTGCGGCAGCCATGTTCCCAAGGGCTCGAATGCGGGTGTCGCGCTGCGTGGCCAGGATGCTGGCGCCGCCACCCATCGAATGGCCGGAAGCGCCGAAGTTGGCCGTATCCACTTGTTCGAAGAGCCAGGAGTCGGGATTCGCATTCTGGCTTTCGAGGTAGCTCAGGCACCAGCGCAAGTCGTCGGCGAAGGCCGAGTGGTCGGGGAAAAGGCCGCCGTAGGACTCGCTTGCGATAACGAAATAGCCCCAGGTAGCCAGATGCTCCAGCGTGCTTTGGTAGCGGGTGACGGCTGTGATCCACCCGTGGCCAAAGGTGACGGCCGGGTATGGGGCGCCGCCGGCATCGTAGGCAGCCCCCGACCCGGAGGCGGTTGCGGGGTAGAACAGCCGCGCGTTGAAGCTGCCACCGCCCGGGCGCGACACCGTTACGCCGACCCAGCCGGCCTCGTACGGTCCTGATTCTGACCAGTCAGCTCGTACGGTGGTCGCAACAAGCAGTGCGATTGCCGATGCAGCTAGCCAGAACTCAGTGCCGACGCGAGGGCCAACGGTCTTGTGATGCCGAGGATCGTCGCTCACGGTACCAGGCCTCCGTGTGGGTTGGCGCTGGAGCTTCGTTGACGTGGCGCCCTGATCAGTTCGCCGCAAGACCTTCCGCAGTAGCCGTCCCACGCGGTTGCGGCCCGGAGGTTGAGGATGTTTGGGGCGCTCACAGTTGGCAACCACGCTTGGCGGGCAGAATCATGGTCAACATGGCTTCTGCGGCGGACCGCCATGCCTTGCGCCTAGAGTATAGCTGCGTGGCGAGCCGCTGCACGCAGGGTCGTTTGGGGCGAGTCTTGCGGGCCCGCGCCGGGCGACGCTGGGCTGGCGGACGGTGTTAAGTAGCAGTAAGCGGACGTTGGTCTTGGGTTGCCGCGACAGGGCTGCGACAGCCGGGGCCTGACAATCCGAGTGTGCTGCCTTGACAGGGGCCGGGGTCGTGCTAGGCTTAAGTGCAGACGGCTGCGGGGTAGAGCAGTTGGTAGCTCGTCGGGCTCATAACCCGGAGGTCGCAGGTTCGAGTCCTGCCCCCGCTAATGACGTAAAGCAAGCCGAGACAACCACTTGGGTGCCTCGGCTTTCTTGTTGGGATCCGGCCAAACGGCCGACTGCAGTGAAATTGCAGTGCGCGTTTGAGCCGTCATCACGCCGACATCCACGCAGCGACAGCCTCCGCTAGGCTCTAGCGGAGCCCGGAAACGGGCCCAGAGAGGACGGCTGTCGTGGCCAGCTTGTACAAGCGTGGAAAGCGCTACTGGATCGGCTACACCCTGCACGGGAACCGGGTCGACCGATCCCTCTTCACGGACGACCTGCGGGTCGCCCGCGACAAGAAACGCAAGATCGAGTACGAACTCGCCGTCGGCGACCTCGAGCAGGCCAGCCGGCTGCCCCTGCTGACGGTCCTCGAGGCGTACTGCAAGTACCTTCAGGCCCACTACACGTACAAGTCGTACAAGAACGACTTCAGCCGCCTGCGGAACTTCTTTGGGCCTGTGTGCGACGCGCTCAAGCCGTCGCCAGGCGGTCCGCGACGCGACGGGACGCCCCGCAAGCCATGCAAGGACAAGTACGCCCACGCCCACGTCAAGGTCCAGCTCCTCGAAGATCTGAGCCCCGAGCTGGTCAACCGCTTCCTCTCCGCTCGTGTCGTCGAGAACGCCTGGTCGCCCAAGACCGTCAACCTGATGCGGCAGGTGCTGCACCGGTTCTTTTCCTATGCGATCAAGCACTTCGGCTTCCGCTCGCGGGACCGCCGTTTTCCCAATCCCGTGAAAGCCGTGGAACGGCGCCGCGAGCCGGCGCCCGAGATCCGGTTCCTGTCGCAGAAGCAGATCGCCGAGCAGCTCGACGTGGTGCAACATCACCCCGTCATCCATGGCATCGTGGCTACGCTGATCTACGCGGGGCTGCGCCGCGAGGAGGCACTCTGGCTGACGCACGAAGACGTCGACCTGGAGGCCCGGATGATCCGCGTGCGGGCCAAAACGGTCGGCCAGGAATCCTGGCAGCCGAAGACCAAGCGGAACCGTACCGTGCCGATCAGCGATGCGCTCCTGGGGGTTTTCCACGCGTATCAGCCGCCGACGAGCACCGGTTGGTACTTCCCGTCGCCGTTGGGCAAGCGCTGGAACACGGACAACTTCGCATCGACTCTGCGGGCTATCAACGTCGCGAAGAACCTGCCCTGGTCATCGCTGGATTTCCGGCACACGTTCGGCAGCCACCTCGCCCAGAAAGGTGAGTCGCTTTACAAGATTGCCACGCTCATGGGCAACTCGCCGGAGATTTGCCGCCGACACTATGCCGCCCTCATTCCGGAGAACATGCACGACTCGGTCGAGTTTGAGCCGGCCGAGCGCGAGAAGCCACAACCGGACGAGACGCGCGAGTTGCTGGAGAAGATCCTGGAACAGGTGAGCAGCAAGCCTCGAGAGTCGGACGAGCGGCCTCAGCTGCGTGTCGTTCAGGGGTGAGCGGCCGTCAGTCGACGGTCTCGCGGGTGTTGAGCCAATCCTCTACTTCGCGCCAGCGATAACGGATGGCGCCGTTGCGGCCCCGGCCCAGAGCGATGGGCTTGATGCCGGCGGTGGCGAGCCAGCGCCGGATGGACGTGCGGTTGGCGTCGAGCAAGGTGGCCAGGGTCTTCAGGCTGATCGTGAGACGCTGGGGATCTTCGCGTAAGGGGTCTGGCTCCATGCCAGTAGTATGGCCCGAGGGGCTGCGCGCCGGATTGTCCGAGCATTGCTTCATAGTGATCCCACGGTCATCGGCGGCTGACGATGTAACGCTTCGGCAAACCGCTCCCGAAGCTGTCCGCGCGATCCTGCTGCGCGGCGTTTGCCGGCTTGGGCGATGGTCCGACTCACCGCAGCGCATCATCGCTTGCCGTTCGTGTGTCGTGCTTGCCCAACCAGATCACGCCGGCATCGCCTTGACGGATCCGGATCTCATCCTCAGCCGTCAAGCCGGCCGGATAAAGCAGAATCCGCAGCTTTTTGATGTCTGCATGGCTGCGGACACTCCGCTGGATGTTGTTGATCAGGCCGACCACGTACGAGGACCAATTCCGTCGCTGCCGGATGCCCGCGATGGCCCGCGCGCTTTCGTGGTACGTTGCGTCGGCCAGTACACCCTGAGTCATCCGGAGTCCCGGGCCCCGCGGATTGACGGGCTCGGCGAAGATCTCCTCCGCGCCGCAAGCGACGGCGAATCGCACCAATTCGTCGACGTCCTCGGCACTGCCGGCAATCTTGGGCAGCAGCGGGCATAGCATCGCGTACGTTCGCAGGCCACGTCGGTGGGCTTCCTGCAGCGCGGCCATGCGCTCGGCGAGCGGCGACGCATTGGGTTCGATCGTCCTGATGTCGCCTTCGCGCGACGCAGTGGCCGTGATGCTCAAGCTGACCAGGACACGATCGCGATGACGTTCGATCAGGTCGAAATCCCTGGTGATGGCCGCGTTTTTCGTCAGGATGCGCACGGTCCAGCCTGGCTGAGCCAGGATGGCTTCCAGGCATTTCCGCCCCAGGTCGAACTTCTGGGCCTCCGGAGACCAGGCATCGACAGTCGTGCAGAGTTGCACGACGCCTCGCTTCGTGATCCGCTGGGCATCGCGAGCCACGCGCTCAGGCGTCGTTGGATCCATGATCGCGTAGCCGCGGTCAAACGGATTGAGCCCCAGGGCTTTGAAGGCCGGATGCATGCGCAACAGCGACGGCGTGCTGCAGTAGGTGCACTCGTGCCCGCAGCGAACTCCTACGTTCACGGCGTGCGTAGCGAGCCGCTTACGCTCAAACTCCTTCGTTCGAGTGATCCCTGTCGTGAGCGGGTATTCAAAGATCCTCATGGAACGCCTCCATTTTCGATCATCGCTTGATGCAAGAGCGCGAGCCGTGTTGCAGAGCCAAGTCGATTGGGTGACGAGCACGGCACTCGCCGTCGCGCGGACACTTGAAGGTAGCGGCTTGTCCGGAAAGATGCTGGCACCGCTTGGGCCGGTAGCCCGACCGGCGTATGCGCTCGAGCCGAGCTTGGGTTTCCTCGTAGGAGTAACGCTGTCCGTCGCGCTTGCTCAGGCGATGAGCAAGCGCGTCTCCACCCTCCAGCCACGCGCACTGCATCAAGAAGTCCATCCAGGCCGGCTCGGGGATGCTCGGAGCTTCACGATACACCCATTGGACGAAGCTGCAGGCCTCGAAGCGATGCAGATCTCCTCGCAGCAGCCGGGCGTCGTGATGTTGTGCACGCGGTGCGACCCGACAGGACGGAACGGGCATGTGCCGCAGTTGCTCGGCGATGAGGTTCTGCCGTCCGCCGATCGCCGGAAGCGTGAGAAAGCACGAACGGCGGTGGGGCCGCCCCTCGGTCGGATGCCCCTTGAAGTTGACCGTGCCGATGACCCGGATGATCCGAGGCAGATCCATAATCGGATCGATCCTGACACCTGTAGGTAGCGCCCCGGCCTGTTCGATCCATCGCCGTTCCAACAGCTTCAGGGCCGTGGCGGTGTCGGACTCAACTGGAACGGGTGTGATGGGGTTGATCACGCAGGCCCCATTGCCGCTGAGCGCCACGGCAGCCGTGCCAGCGAATCCCTCCGCCTTGCTCATCCGCGTCGCCAGTTCGGCGCACACACTGAGTTCCTCGTTACTTGCGGGGTGACCCCGGCTTCGTCCGGGCGTAGCGACGTCAATGTCCAACGCCATGTTCATGACGAACTCGATGTCGGACGCCTTGGCCACGTTGCCATGTAGACCGCCGCGGGCAGGCTGCCATTTATCCAGGAACTTGCCAAAGGGATCGAGCGGCCGTGGCTGCAGCCCGGTGTAGATGTTGTCGCCTCGTTGATTCCGTTCCATCGCCAAGGCGACGAATGACTTGGCGTTGTCGACGTACGCTAGCCATGGCCCCTGGTCGCCCAAAGCGCGGAGTTCGGTCAGGCCGCTGAGCTCGTGCCCGAGCAGGTCATACAGGAAGCGAGCATGCCGGCAGCCTTCTTCTTTGGAGGTCTCGGGGATCTTCAAGAGCATTCTCGCCCTCCGTAAGGGCTACAACCCGACCATCGAATCCGCGGCATCACGCGACGCCCCTGTTCCTGCGGTGCGGGAACCCGCAATCCGGGCATTGCGGTCGTCCGACCGTTGCCGCCCCACACCGGGGGCAGAAGAGACACTCCATGTTCGGCCCGCTACCGGCGGCGCTACCCACCCCTTCATGTTGTTCACTCGGAAGCGGCGTGACCGCATCCTCGCCTGGTGACGCATGACCCGTGAGTTGAGTTCCACAAAACCCCAGATGATCAGGCTCCATCGTGCACCTCTTCCGCAGGGTGGTTTCCGGCGGCGCCATTCGTAGGCTCCTGGTCTACATTCACTTCGTGCAGCATGATGTACTCGTACGCCTTGCTGGCAACGAGTATCAACTGGGGCAAATCACACGGGCGGAAGAATGTGGTGGTGCGCCACGTGCCACTCCGATCGTCCATCCAATGCCGCTGAATGCGAACGCTGCGTTGCGGTGCTCTGGAGCCGCCCCCCATTGCTTCCTTTGCTTCGATGTAAGCCCAAATCGTCCCCGCACGAAACGTCTTCTCACAAATCAAGGCCGGGGTTCGAGCCATGGCGAATCTCCATTCGTCGTACGACCCGGCACGCATGCTCCTTGCCGTACCAGACAGCCGTTGTGCGCTGTATCACAGGCACGTTACAACGATCGCAAGCAGCGCATACCGAAGGACGATCGCGCTACCCAGCACGCACAGCCACAATGCCCACGCTGGGGCAACTCGTCTGCGGTGGGTTGACAGATAGCGTCCCAGCGCCTGCGGGATCTGATCCGTGATCGGCGTCAAGCCCTCAACCACGCGACTGGCCCACTCCCCGCTGACACGTGCGAGCAGAAGCCGTACACACGCGAGGAAGACGAAGATGTCGACCACCCACATGATGAGCGCAAGCGGTGCAGCAAACAGGCTTGAGCTATGAATGATCATGCCCATCTCCTACGCACCGATCTTCGTCTTCATGGCCAAGTGCGTGTAATGGTCCACAAGCGTCTTCTGGTCCTTGATGAAACGGTAGTGCAACTCGCCGTCGATGAATGATGCCACCTTCCGCAGCAGCTTCTCGTTGACGTGACTCGGGTCGGGGCCCACTCCGATGACGTCAATCACGACGCCACGTTCCTTGAGGTCCTCGGCTGTACTTAGAGCCTATCCCATAACCCCGGCCGCCCGGAGCGTGATGTATGCGCAGG
>CAZYGM010000148.1:0-3497 GCA_964647015.1 uncultured Planctomycetales bacterium
AGTCTCATCAGATTGTGTTGCCCGACGAACTGCGCAGCGCCCGTTTCGACGCTAAGGCCAAGGCCACCGGCGGATTCGAGGCGGCGCGGCCGCTGCTGCAATCGGCCCTCACGTCGGGGCTCGGGCTTACGCTGCGGCATGAAACCCGGCAACTGGATGGCTACCGCCTCCTGGTCCCCGCCGACGGAACCCACAAGCTCGTCCCTTCGGCAATGGACGTCGGCAGCCATAGCGGATCCGGAATCGATGCGGCTGGTATGGCGACCTACACCATGGCCAATCGCACGGTCGGCGCGCTTTGCGAGATGCTCGGCCACCGGCTCGGCTGTCCCGTACGCGACGAGACCAATCTGGAGGGTCGGTTCGATGCCCTCCTCGAATGGAAGCAGGGGGACAACGCGGACTTCATCCGGGCAGTCCGCGAGCAACTGGGCCTCGAGCTGCGGCCCGCGCAGCACAGCGTCGAGATGCTGATCTTCGAGTCGGCCGACGTGCCGCCGACTGCCCGGGCGCCTGCAACCGAAACCGCTCCCGACGCGCCGGACTAGCCCGCAACCCCCGCGCAGATCATGGCATGAGCGATCGGGGCGCCAAAACGCCCGTGCCTTCGCCGCGCCGGCTCACCACTTCGCGGCAGCGCGCCAGACCTTACGGCAGCGCTCCCCGTGGCGGCGCAGCAAGACGGGAGGGCCGCGGAGAGCGGCCCTCCCACTGCTTCTTGGCTGCGAGGGTTAGTTAGCGACCGCGGCCGTAACCACCGCCGCCCCCGCCGTAACCGCCGCCGCTGCGCGGCGCGCGCGGCTTGGCTTCGTTGACCGTCATGGGCCGCCCGCCGTGGTCCTTTCCGTTCAGCGCGGTGATAGCGGCCTGCGCCTCTGCGTCGGAGCCCATTTCGACAAACCCAAAGCCCTTGCTCTGGCCCGTCGAGCGGTCTTCAATGACCTGTGCGCTCTCCACGGTGCCATGCTGAGTGAAGAGCTGTTCGAGATCGGAACTGCTCACGCCGTAGCCCAAATTCCCAACATAAAGTTTCCTACCCATCGTATTTCTCCTATCGATGGAACATGCAACCCATTATTTTACTTTCAGGGTCTTGCTTGAAAGTGGCCGTGGTTCCGGCCAAGAAGGAGGGCGTACGATCTAGGCAGTAATCTGCGGGACTTGCGGCACAGCGCCGTGTCTCGGCCTCGTTCGTCAATCCTACCATCAGTATTGTACCACGGATCGCCGGAATGTACAGGGGCCACTCCTTGGCGGCCGTTTTTTCCGGCGGCTGGCTGGATCGCGGCTGCACTCGCCGAATCAGTTGGGGTGCGGCCGGTGGGCGCCCGTGGGCGGCAATTGCCGGCGCGGGTGGCGGGGATGTGCATGACGTTTCAGGCCCGGGACCCATCAGGCATCCGCCATGCCTGGTGCGGAGGCCAGCGGCGCGCCGTGCAGGACACGCGACAATTGGGCGCGGAGGTCGGGGTAGCCCTCGTCAACAGCCAGATGGCGCGCGGCCAGGAAGTCCCAACAGTTCCTCTGGCTCTGGCGCAGGTTCTTGCGATATGACAGACTGGCGACTAGTGCGATCAGCGGTTTGCGCCGGTGCCACAAGCTGCCCCAGGCACGGCGGAGGATGTTGCGCAGCGAGTAGAACGTTCCGTCGCAGGTCTCCATCTCGCGAAGTAGTTCGGCGTGCGAGAACCGGCGATAGCGGGCCACGGGAAACGTCAGCGTGTAGTAGCGCCAGTCCTGCGGAAACGCGCCCGCGGCGATGCGGCCTTGTGCCGCGAAGTCGTCCCATAGCTTGGTGCCAGGCAGCGGGGTGAGAAACAGGCTGTTGAGAATGTCGATGCCGTAGTGTCTCGCTGCCGCTGCAATCCGGCCGCCGACGCCGGGTTCGTCGCTGTCCAGGCCCATGATGAAGGAGCCGACGACTAGTATCTTGTGCTGCTGGATGCGACGCACGGACGCCGCCAGGTCGCGGCCATTGAGCAGGTTGAACTTTTTGCCGACCTCCTTCAGGCCGGCCATGGTGGGGGATTCGAAGCCGACGAACACGCCGGCGCAACCCGCGCTGGCGGCAAGCGCGAGCAGTTCATCGTCGTCGGCCATGTTGATAGTTACCTGGGCGATCCAGCGTTTGTTCAGCCTGGCCCGGATCATGGCGCGAAAGAGCTCTTTCGTGCGGGCAATGTGTTTCTGGCTGGTGCCGATCAAGTTGTCGTCGACCACAAGGACCAGCTTCTCGCGAATCAGGGCGAATTCGCGGACCACGTCGGCGACGGGCCGTTGACGGTAGCGAAACCCGTTGAACGCGGTCACGCTGCAGAAGCTGCAGTTGAGCGGGCAGCCGCGCGTGGTCTGGATGGAGCCGAAGGCGTAATCACCGCTGAGCAGGTCATGGCGGGCGGGCGGCATCGCGTCCATCGGCGCATGGGTGCCGGCGTAGCAGGGCTGCAACGTGCCCTGCCGCGCGTCAGCAAGGACCTGGGGCCAAACAAGCTCGGCCTCGCCCGTTACGATCGAGTCTACGTGGACCGTGGCCTCGTCCGGGCACATCGTGGCGTGGATGCCGCCCATGACGACCGGCACACCTCGCCCGCGAAACTCGGCGGCGAGCTCGTACGCCCGGTTGGCCTGCGAGGTGAAAGCGGTCACGCCGACGAGGTCGGGGCACGGCAGCTTCCGGTAGTCAGGCGTGCGGATGTTTTCGTCGAAAACCGTGATCTGCCAATCGCGGGGGGTCAATGCCGCCAGGGTGAGCAGGCCCAATGGCTTCCAGACCCGATAGCGGTTCCAGCGACTGCGTTTGAGGTCCGTAAGACCGACGAGCGGGTTGCGCGGGTTGATGAGATACAGGCGAATGGTAGTAGTCCTTTCAGGATTGGCGCGTTCGGACCGGACTGCGCAACGCGTTTAATGCTGCCTGCCCGGCTCTGCCGCCGGGACTATGCCCGCGGCAGCAAACGCCGGCGCAGGGCACGGGACGTTCCGCGTCCGGTCTTATGCACGCATCGTGCGGGCGGGAGTGGCCGATTGGCTCCATCCTCGATTTCGTGTTGTATTGACAAACACTCTGCGCGATATCGCGCGTGAGTCACACCGTTCATTCTTCGCAATGCTCGTTGCGGCGCAGCTTGAGCCGCGCGCGCCGGCTGCCATCCCGCGCATCTAACGTCATCTCCGCCATGGCCTGCGCAACGGCCTCATCCAGTAGCAGCACTGTCCGGCCGTCGTGGCTGAACGCCGTATCGCCAGGACATTCGTGATCCAGGCGCAGCGTCCAGCCGCCCTCCCGACGCGTGAATCGCAGCGCCATCCCGTCCGCAGCGCCCTTGCGGGTCAGGCTGCGGGACAACCGTTCCAGTGCGGGCTTCGTCACGGCCAGCATGCGTCACCGTCCTTTCGCTTACCGGTGTCGGTAGCGGCGCGGCGGGCGCCCCAAACAGGGCGCGCCGTCGCCGGCCGCATCCGCCTGCCTCCGAACCCTCCAAAGAGCACGCGTTCGA
>CAZYGM010000148.1:3597-8625 GCA_964647015.1 uncultured Planctomycetales bacterium
ACTGTGCCTGTTTCGTCTCACCATCACTATCCTCGTCGCCTGCACCTGTGGTCGCAGGCCGCGACTGCGCATTGCCCGGTGTAGCCAAAGCCTCCTCGAGCACCAGGCAGAGCGCGATTCGCTCGCGGCGCGCGAGTTCAGCAATCAAGTCCATGGTGGGGATGGCGTGCAGATCCACGGCCACCACGCGGTGCGTCCGGCGGATCTCCCGGTTCATACGCGCCCCGCGTTCGGTCGCGGGATAACCATGACGGCCAATGCCGGTGCCGGTGCGTCGGGCACCCTTGGGCCGTCCGGGTTGTGCCTCATTCCTATTATCCATGTCGGTCGTTGCTCCAGATGTCTGTCGCGACCGTGTCCGCGAGCAGGAACACTTGCACCACCGTTCCGCTGGCAAACGGCATGACGACGGTGCCCGTGGTCGGCTCGATCTCCGTCGCCGCCTCGCGCACCTTCACGCCGATGATCCGTTCGATTTCCTCCCGAAGCGTGCCGAAGGCGCTGCTGAAGAGCTGGCGGTGAAACTCCTGCACCTTGGCGGCGCCGTTCGGACTGCCGGCCAAGGTCTTCTCGGCCTCCGACAAGGCGCCGTGCAGCGTGATGACCAGGGCGTCGTCGCTCAGAACCACCGTCACCGACTTGGGGCGATGGCCGGTGCGCTCCTGCTCGAACGCCTTGGCGACCTGGGCGATTTGCTGCGCCATGCCCGGTTCGGGCTTGTTCAATGGAAGCCGTCCTTGGTGGCCGCTGCCGCCCTGGAAGCCAGCGGCACGAAAAAAGCCGACGTGGCCGAGCACCCAAAGGCGCTTAACCACATCGGCTTACTCGTTAACGGGCCCCCCGGGCCTGCCCGGGTTGCCCTTCAAATCGTCAACCGACGCATCCGCGTCAAACAGAGATAAGAACCTGTCGGCCAGGTTCACACCCACCGACACTAACATTATAGTACCGTACTGCCAGTGGATAAGCAAGCGGAGTTCCGGCAGTTGACGCTTTTTCGCACATCGGCCGGAGGCTGGATGTGCGCATGCGCACGGTCTCTGAGGTGCGGTTGCCAATCAGCACGCGTGGCAAGAGTGAGGCCAGAATGAAGACGCAGGGTGAAATCGAAGCCGCCATCTGCGAGGGGGTCCGCCAGTTTGAGCAAGAGTACATGGGCCGGGGTCCGAAAGATGTTCGCACGCACCTGATCGACGATCTCCTCGTAGTCCGGCTCCAGGGCGTGCTGACTGCGGCCGAGCAACAACTGGTCGGGTCGCTTCCGGCGGCAAAGGGGCGTGAACTGCTGAAGCAGGTTCGTACGCAGTTGGTCGAGACCGCCCGGCCGGTGCTCGAGAAGATGGTGCAGGAGGTTACCGGCGTGAAGGTCATCAGCCTGCACCACGACATCAGCACGCTGACCGGTGAAGAAGTTGTGCTTTTTACTCTCAGCACCTCGCCGGTGTTCCGGGAGAGAAAGTCAAAGTGAGATTGTGCAGCCGGTAGGCAATCCGCTGCGTCAGCGCCCATCTCGGAGCCAGGATGAGTGCGACTAATCAGGAGCGGCTGGGGCGCCTGCTGGCCGGCAAGCAGGCGTGCATCTCGATCGTCACGCTTGAGGAGGAGTACGCCGTGAGCCTGGTGCGCGCGGCGGCCCTGAACCGCGCGCGGTTGATGTACCTCTGGTCGGTCAGCGGCGGCGTCCAGGACGGCCTGCTGGCCGGCAGTCCACCGCTGCCCGAGACGCGCAGCCCGGATGACGGCCTGCTGCACTTCGGCCGGTTCGACGATCGGCCCGTCTGCGTAACGCTGGACCTGGCGCCCCATCTGCGGCAGGAATGCACCCTGCGCATCTTGCGGAACCTGCTCAACCACTTCGACAAGACCGGCAGCCAACTGGTGATGATCGATCGGGAAGACAAGCTGCCGGAGGTCATCAAGGTGCAGGCAACCGCGTTCGAAATCGCGCTGCCCGACGCCCTGGAAATCGAACAGATCGTCCTGGCCACGCTGCGGGCGGCCCACCTGGAAGCCGCCCTGGAAATCGCTATCTCGCGCCGCGCCTGGCAGGCCATCCTGCGCAACCTGCTGGGCCTGAACCGCCAGCAAATCGCCCGCATCATCCATGAGTGCGTGGACGATGACCGCCGCCTCGATGACCAGGACATCAACCACGTGCTGGCCAGCAAACGCCGCGCCCTGGCCGGGGCCGGACTGCTGGAGTACATCGAAACCCCGGTTGGCTTGGACGAAATCGGCGGGCTGCAACACCTCAAACGCTGGTTGCAGTGCCGGCAAGGCGCCCTGACCGGGCCGGCCCAGGAGTTCGGCCTGTCGGCGCCGCGCGGCGTGCTGATGTTGGGCGTCCAGGGCGCGGGCAAGAGCCTATGCGCCAAGGCCATTGCGACAGCCTGGCAGCGGCCGCTGCTGCGCATGGACGTCGGGGCGTTGTACGACCGCTACATTGGCGAGTCCGAGCGCCGCCTGCGCGACAGCCTCATGCAGGCTGAAGCTATGGCCCCCGTCGTCCTCTGGATCGACGAAATTGAGAAGGCCTTCGCGTCGGCCGCGTCCCGCAGCACCGACGGCGGCCTGTCCAAGCGCATGTTCGGTACCCTGCTGACCTGGATGCAGGAGCACACGGCTCCGGTATTCCTCGTGGCGACCGCCAACGACATCGAGGCCCTGCCGCCCGAGTTGCTGCGCAAGGGCCGTTTCGACGAGATCTTCTTCGTGGATTTGCCCCGGCGCGAGACCCGCCGGCAGATTCTCGCCATTCACCTCGCCAAGCGGCGGCGCGACCCGACGGCGTTCGACCTGGACGCCCTGGCCGCGGCGTCCGAGGGCTTCAGCGGGGCCGAGATCGAGCAGGCCATCATCAGCGGGCTGCACGCGGCCTTCGCCGACGGGGGCGAGCTGGACACCGGCCGGCTCTTGCAGGCGCTCCACGATTCGCCGCCCCTGTCGGTCACCATGGCCGAGCACGTGGCAGCCCTGCGGGAGTGGGCTCAGGGGCGTTGCGTGCCGGCCGATTAGGCCGCCGACAAGACCCAGTTTGCGACCGCCGCCGGTCGAATACGTAATAGGTGTATGGATGTTGAGGTCGCCCGCGGCCGGCACTAGTCCTGGTAGGCCGAAACCGACCCACCCGGGCAGTTGCCGGCGTGCGGTCGCCCGCGGCGCGCAGCCCAATGTGAATCGCACATTCGTCTCGCGCCGTGGCCGAATGTGGGTCTTGTCAACAGGACAGCGGGGCTTCCAGGTGGGGCGCGGTTGTGCGCAGCCTCGACGCGTGGGCCCCGGAGACTAACTCAAGCAGAGGAGATCGGACATGGGCAAATGGGTTACAGCCGTGCTGGTCCTGGCGGTGTCCGGCGGGCCACCGGTGGCGTTGGGCGATGACCACTTGGATCGGACCGCGCTCGCCTTGGAGCGCATCGTGACGATGATCGGCGGCGTGGGGGACCTGCTGGAGTCGTCGGACGAATCAGGACTGCCGAAGTTCGAGGAAGTGACCAAGGGAATGGTCTCCAAGAAGGGGCTGTTCATCCTGTGGCACTACCCGCCGACGGACCAGGACAAGGACCAGGAGCGGCTCCTGGCACAGATTCCGGCCAGCTTCCTGGGCGAGCAGTTCATGCTCTCCACAAGCCTTTCCGGCGGCGGGTTCTACACGGGCTTCCCGCTCGACGAGCGTGTCGTGCGCTGGGAACTGCTGGACAAGCAGCTCGTGCTCATCGAACCGGAGACACGGTATGTCACGAACTCGGGCAGCGACATCAACGACGCCGTGCGCCGCACGTACCCGGAGCGGATTCGCGTGGCGGTGCCGCTGGTCACGAAGTCGCCGGCCGGCGATCCGGTGATCGACCTGGGGTCGCTGCTCAAGAGTGACTTCGCCGACATAGGCTGGATGACGCGTGGCGCCGGATCATACTCCGGCGGCGCCGGGATCAACCCACGCCTGAGCAAGTGGACTAAGCACAAGACCTTCGAGTTGAACGTGGAAATCGGCGTCGAGCTGGCCGTCAGTCGCAGCGCGCCACCCGGTTCTTACGACAAGAAGATGGTGCACTACAGCTTCTGGCGCCTGCCGCAAACCGACTACCAGCCGCGCCTTGCGGACGATCGCGTGGGTTACTTCCTGACGACCAACCGCGACTGGTCAAAGCCGGTTACCGAGCGCGACATCTTCAACCGCTATATCAATCGCTGGCACCTGGTAAAACGCGATCCCAGCCTGCCGCTGTGCGAGCCGCGTAAGCCGATCGTCTTCTACATCGAGA
Organism: uncultured Planctomycetales bacterium; assembly: GCA_964647015.1. Lineage (GTDB taxonomy): Bacteria > Planctomycetota > Phycisphaerae > UBA1845 > Fen-1342 > JAAYXS01. Next base: position 7,863 of record CAZYGM010000148.1, read on the forward strand.
AGACCGTGCCGGTGCGCTACCGCCGGGCGGTGCGCGACGGCATTCTCGAATGGAACAAGGCCTTCGAGCGCATCGGCTTCCTCAACGCGATCGAGGTGCGCCAGCAGACCAGCGACAACGAATGGAAGGACCTCGACCCCGAGGACATGCGCTACAGCTTCATTCGCTGGATCGTCACCGGCGCCGGCTTCGCCATGGGGCCGAGTCGCGCCAACCCCTTCACGGGCGAGATTCTCGACGCGGACATCCTGTTCGACGACTCCATGGTGCGGGCCTTCCAGCAGGAGGCCGAGCACATGTTGCCGCTGGCCGTGGCCGAGAAGCTGCGCGATCCGGCCTTGCAGGATCTGCTAGAACGCTGCCCGGAGCTGCGCCGGACCGTGCCGGCCTGGACACACCAGCTCGGCGAGGAGTTCGATCCGGTAGCCGCCCGCGACCTTGTTCGACACCGCATGGCCGCGCGCGGTCGGCACGGCTGCGATTACTGCGAGGGCATGAAGCACCAGATGCAGGTCGCCCACGCCCTGCTGGCCGACGAGGCGCCCGAGCTGCGCGAGCGGTTCCTGTACGAGGTCATCAAGGAAACTGTGACGCACGAGGTCGGCCACACGCTCGGCCTGCGCCACAACTTCGCGGCCAGCACAATCTACACGCTGGACGAGATCCAGCGGCGGCGCACGACGGGCGAACCGACTTCCGGCTCGATCATGGACTACAACCCGGTGCTGTTCTTCGCGGACAAGGCCACCGAAGGGCACTTCGT
>CAZYGM010000149.1:0-8587 GCA_964647015.1 uncultured Planctomycetales bacterium
AATCGTCGGGCTGATCCTCCTGCAACATCAGCCACATGGCCTCGACGTAGTCGCCCGCGTAGCCCCAGTCGCGCCGCGCCTCCAGATTCCCCAGGAAAACGTGCTCTTGCAGGCCCAGCTTGATCCGGCCGACCGCGCGCGTAATCTTGCGGGTCACAAAGGTTTCGCCACGCCGCGGCGACTCGTGATTGAAGAGGATGCCGTTGGCGATGTACAGGTTGTAGGCGGCGCGGTAGTTCACGCAGTACCAGTGGGCGGCCGCCTTCGAGACGGCATACGGGCTGCGCGGATGGAAGGGCGTGGCCTCATTCTGCGGCGGCGGCGCGGCCCCGAACATCTCGGACGAGCCGGCCTGGTACATCCGCACGGGCCGCGCGCGGGCGGCGGCGTAGTCACGCAGGCTTTCCAGCAGCCGCAACGTGCCGGTGGCAACCACATCGGCCGTGTATTCCGGCTGGGCGAAGGAGACCTTCACGTGCGACTGCGCGCCGAGGTTGTAGATCTCGTCCGGCTGCACGCGTTCGAGCACGCGCCGCAGTCCGGTCGCGTCCGACAGGTCGCCGTAGTGGAGGAAGAAGCGTGCTTCCGGATCGTGCGGGTCGCGATAGATGGCGTCAACCCGATCGGTGTTGAACGTGCTACAGCGGCGGATAATGCCGTGGACTTCGTAGCCCTTCTCGAGCAGCAGTTCGGCTAGATAAGACCCGTCCTGTCCGGTTACGCCGCTGATAACCGCCCGCTTCATGTCTTGACTCCCGCATACCGCGCAAGCATTCGCGGCACGGCTCGCGCCGGGCCGCCAACCGCGCACCCAGCCGCATCATACTTTCGGCTGCAGCGGCCTGCCAGAATAACGAGTAACACCGGACCCGAGCGCCAGGATCGGCGCCGCGCGGCGGCTTCCATTTGACGTGATGGGGCCTGTCAATCAGGTTGCAGCAACTCTGCGAAACACGCCTGGCGGCGTGCCGGAAACCATGTTGGCTGTGTACCGGCGGCCCGTCGCCGCGCGGCGCAACAGGGCAGGTTTGCAGGCGTGCGTTCAGACCAACGCTTTCGTGGCCGACACTGACAATGAAGTTGACGCCACTGCATCGAGCGTGACACCCACGTCCACGTGTGCGGCCTGGCCCTCGAGGCACACCTGCGCACGCACCACTGTGGCCCAACGGCATCCAGTGAGGCCAAAGCCCTCGATCGGGCGCGCACCGGGCAGGTGCGAGCGCAACTCGTAACGCTGGCCCTCCGCCACGCCGTAACCCAGCGGCACGCGCAGTCGCATGCCGACCGGAGAGGCTTCGAGGCAATGACACGGGAGCACGGTGTCCCCGTCGTGGTCGACCATCCATAGCATGCCGACGACGGGCTGTCGGGGCTCCGACCGACGGTCTTCCGGGAGGCGTCCATCCATGACGCTTGGCAGCGCCTCAAGCTCGCTCATGCCAGAGACTCCTTTCCGACATTGAGGCTGACACAAAGGCTATCGGTTCAATCGGGCGCCGCGCTGGACTCAGGCTCGTTAAGTCCGAATTCGCGCAGCCACATGTCGGTTGCGGCCGGGTCCAGGCCGGCGCGCTTCTCCCGCGGCTCGCTGGGCCGCGGCTCCGGGCGCGCCAAGTCCTGCTGTAACAACGCCCAGAACTCGTCGGAGCGCATTGGCTGGGCGCGCCGGCGCCGCGCCGCCCGGGCAATCTCCCGGTCGGACGAGACCACCAGCAGTCGCCGGGCGGCCGAGTCCTGCTCCAACATCGTTATTAACTCGGCGTCCGCGGTGGACTGGCCGCTGTAACTCACAAGGATTTCCGGATGGGCGATCTGCTTCGCCAAGTCCCGACCGGGCGACGGGCCGTCGAATACGACGTGCACCCGTTCCGTCCGGCGCGCGGCCCACCGACCGACCGCGTCACATAACATGGAGCGACCCATCAGGGGACCGTTCGTCTCCGCATTCCGGGCCGCATGGAGGAGGTTATTACCGTCTATGATTACCGGCACCTACAGCCTCCACTGACTCTAGGTTAAGTCATAGAACGACCGGCGCCAAAGAAAAAACCTCCCCCTTCCCGGTTTTCTGGCCCAACTTCCGACGTAACAGGGTCCACACGAGCACATATATCGGCATTTCCCCCCGCGCGGATAACCTCGAAGCTCGCGGCCAGGTCCGCCAGCGCATTGCCCGCCCCCTCGGCCCTCGCAGGTCGTTTCAGCGGCTGCGAGCAGTGCTGAACGGCTCCCCGCAGCGTTACGCCGGTCCGCACAGTTACGGCTCAAGGATTGAGCGGCGAATGCAGACCACGCCTATGAGGATCAGCAGCGCCACGATCCAGCCCGCGACATACATGGCCACGGTGCGTTTGGCCGTCTCCTTCTCCAGCCACGTGCGCGGCCGCACGCCCTTCACGAAAAACACGACCTTGCTCGCCAAGTTCACGCACACGATGTTGATGGCCAGCAGCAAGCCCGCGCCGACGGCCAGGTCCAGATGTGCCCCTCCGAGCATCAGCCCCAGGGTTGCCGCCGGCGGCAGCAGCGCCACCGCGACCATGACCCCCACGAGCACGCTGGACAGGCCGGTCGTCAGAGACAACGCCGCCGCCGCGCCGGATGCCAGCGCCAGTGCGACCGAATCCAGGCCGGCCTGGGTGCGCAAAGACAGCTCCGCGCTGGTCACATCGCAGGGCCAGCAGAATCCGATTACCGCCGAGAGTCCAATGGCCAGCAGCAGCCCCGCAACGAGCGTCCGCGAGGCCTTCTTCATCAAGGCCGCGTCACCCAACGCGGTCCCCAGGCTCAACGCCAGATTGGGTCCCAGCAACGGCGCGATGACCATTGCACCAATCACGACGGCGACGTTGTCTGCAATCAGCCCGATGGCCGCAACCAATGTCGATAGTATCACCAGGACGACGTAGTTGTGATCCAGTTGCGCACTCCGCGAAACTCCGCCATAGAGCGCTTCCCGCACGGCGATGGCCGCGCACTCCTCCTTGTGCTTCTCCTCATCAGGCTTGGGCAGCGAGGACTCGACCGGCAACACTACAACACTTGCGGTGGGCTGGGCACCCAGGACATTCTGCAGGATGTCCAGCAAAGCCTGCAGCTTGTTATCACTGACCAGTAGGCGCGTCCACAGCTTGCCGTCTTCGCCGATCACGCCCAGTCGCACATCCTGGGCCTTGACCTTCTCGGCTATTGCCAGAATGGTTTTTGAACTGCCAGCGCTAACGATTACTTCGACATACTTCATTCTTCTGGTGTCCTCATGTTGCTGGCGGCAGGATAGTCAATCAAACGCGTCTTCCGGCCTGTAGCCGGTATCCGACGTCGTTCGGCCGGCAGCGTGGCCGGACGGTCACGATGGTAGTCACCCACCTGCGAACAGTTCAACGCCGAATGCGACCGGCGATAGCCGGAATGTTCCTCGGTACCGGCTAGCGCCGCGCCGGTCGGTTCGGCCGTTCATCCGCCTGCGGCAGAAGCGTCATGATCTTCTCACGCCGGCCCAGCAGCGTGTGCACGAGCCGGTCCGCGTCCCGCGGGTCGCTCAGTTCGGCCGCCGCCACGATGGCCGCGATGTGTGACCGCTCAAGCCGGGCGATCCGCTCGACGATCCAGCGCAAGTCCGCGCCGGTCAAGTGTTCGAACGCGTTGTTCGGCACCTGGGCACGCCAGGCGAGCGGATCGAAGTGGTCCACCCCGAACCGCCCGACGGCCGGCGAGACGATCGGCTCGTGCGGCCGCGGCTCTGGATGAGCCAATCCGCACGTGGCCAGGCGCGCCAGAAACCAGCCCACATCCCACTCGTGTCGCCAACCGCGCCAGGGCTCTTTCGGTCGGCCCTGCCAGGCGCCCAAGCACGAGTTGAAGTCGATCAGGTAGCCGATCATCTGCCCATCGCGCACCACCACGAGCGTGTTCGTCCCGACCCGGTCGGTGTCATTGAGCCAGGCACTGGCCAGGCGCAGCCCGCGCAGCTCGCGCCGCTGGCGGAACCAGTCGAAGTGAAAATGCCCCTGCACGCCGTCCAGATAGAGCGTTGCGGTCGCCCGTCGGCCGTCAAAGCGCGCATCACCCGTGCCGGCAACGCGCACCAGGTATACCGGCGGAACGTGGTAGCCCAGCGCCCACAGGATGCGCGAGCCGATCACCTCCGCCGACGTGCCCAGCTCGGGATAATCCGGATGATCGAGCTTGAACAGGTACTTGCGGCCGCGCGCGTCCGTGCCGACGAACCCCGTGGTTGCGCCGCTCGTCTTGAGCCGGGTAATCGTGAAGGGCGGCTCGGGCGGCGGGTCCGTGCAGGCCCCCAGCGCCACCCGCGCCGGTGTCAGCTCGTCCGGCCGGCGGTTCGTGTAGAACGACGAGTCCGCCACGCCCGGGCCGTCGGCGTTCCACGCCGGACAGCCGAACGCCGCCCGCCACAATGGATCCAGCGTGAGCAGGTCGCGGGCCGGCACCAGCACCGCAGCCTTGAACATCACCACCCAGGTCGCGTCCTTGCTGGCGCGAATGTGCTCCGCCAGTATCGGTGTTTCGTTGCGATAGCGCAGCGGGCCGCAGCCGGCCGCTGCAATCAGCAACAGCAGTGCCGCGCTTCTCACCCAGCCGCCCCGGCCACGCCATCGACGTTGGCCAACAGTTCCGCCGCGCGGTGGAAGACTATCTCGTTGAAGCCGCAATGCCGGTAGATCGCGACGGCTCGTTGCGGACCGGACGGTTCGGCGGCAATTCGCCGGTAGCTGCGACCAAGTTGCAGGCGCAAGGGCAGCAGGCTGATCGGCACCGGGAAATCGCTGCCGAACACCAGCTTGCCGTGCAACTCCTGCATGCGGGCGACTTTGCGCAGCCAGCCCAACTTGCTCCAGGCCGTCAGGGCGGATACGTCCGCGTACAGCGGCGCGTCGGCGAATTCGCCCAGCAGGGCCTGCACCAGGAGATTGAACGACTGTCGCGAGCCCCAGGGAACCGCCGGCGTGGCCACGTGCGCCACGATGACCGGCGGCATGCACCCTTCCCGCCGCAGATCGGCCAGCACCTCCAGTAGCGGCGCGATCGACTCGTACTCTGGGTGCTGCGTGGCGAGCGTGAACTCCTGGCCGTAATGCACCAGTAGCGGCAGCCCCAACTCGGCACAGCGCCGCAGCACCCCCAGCGTGCGCGGATCGCGGCAGTCGATGTTCTGGTGCAGCGGGATCCACTTCAGCAGGCAGGCGCCGCCGGCGAAGACCTCATCCACGCACGCCAGGGCATTCGGGCGGTACGGATGTACCGAGGCGCCGAACAGCCAGCGCTGCGGGTGCCGCCGACAGGCCACCCACACCATGCTGTTGGATGCGTACATGTCACTGCCGAACTCGCCGCGGCTTTCGGGGAATGGCGGTGCCTCGCCGAAGTCGTCGTGGTACCGGTCGAACGCCAGCAGCACTGACCGCTCGCAGGGGCCATCCGCACAGAGCTGGTCCACGTACCAGCGTTCCAGGGCGGCATCCAGTTCCGGACCGGGTTGCAGACGCCAATCGAACCCGAGCATATGCTGCAGTACGGGCCGGGCTGGCCCCCGATAGAAGCGCGGGGTCAGACAAGAGTCCAGCGCCGGCCGACCGTCCTCGTCGGCCGGTTCGAAGCTGAACCGCTCGCCCGGCGCGGCCGGTCGGTGCGTGAAGGCATAATGGCAGTGTACATCCACGATCATCTGGCGTTCCGTCTGTCCTCATCAGTTTCGTCAAGGTCACGAGTCTCGCTGGTCACCCAGTCGGCCAGATCATCCGCCAGGTGCAACGGGGCTTCATGCGCCGCCCGCAGCGTCCGCACGTCCTGGCACGTTGTGCGCCGAGCACGCCGCAGCAACACCAGCACGATACCAAGCCCCAGCACCGTGGCGCCCACCATCCAGCGCCAATCCGGCGCGGACGTGGCCGCGCGACCGGCGAGTCGGCTGACCTCCGTCGGACCGGGCGCCACCAGCAGTGCCGCCAGCCCGGGCCGGCCGGACTGCGTCGGATAGCGGTTGATCTTCACGAAGTACCCGGTCACGCGGATACTCGCCCCCAGCGGCAGGTCGCTGGCGTCATTGGTGAATATGACCGTGCATGTAACGGCCTGATCGGGCCGCCGCAACTCCACCTGCCACACCTGCCCGATCCGCGGGTGACGCGTGTGGGTGTACGGGTCCTTGTTGCGGCCAACCGTGCCCTGCACGGTGATCGGCCGCCCGCGGAAATCGCCGGGCCGCTCAATCAGCGTTTGCCAATCCGTGACCTCAGTCGCCGGACCGGCGTGTCCCGGTGCTATCGGCGAGTGCTTGACGTGCTCCAACAGCGCGTAGTACGCGGGGTGGTCAAAGTCGTAGGTGAAATCCTCGATGTCCGCCAGGGCGGCAAGCAGTGCGGGCGGCAACTCCTCATCCGGCCCGTCCGACCGGCTCGACGCGTCCTGCCCCCCAGCCACGGCCGCCAGGCAAACCAGCGCCGCCAGCCGTAAGCAGTGCGGCGTGCTCAGAAGTCGCCGTCTTCGTCCCATGGGTAGCTCGGCGCGGTAGTGGTTGCGGGGCCGGACGAAGTGGAGGGCGCTTCCTCGGGTTGCGGCTGCATGCGCGCCGGCGCCGGCAGGATGCGCCACTGCTCCTCTTCCCGGATCACGAGAATCGCGATTTGATCGGCCTGGCGACGCAGACGCACCTGGCTCTCCGGACGGAACTGCACCTCGCAGGTGACCTTGTACGCCCGGTCCGTCAGGAGCGGCACCTCAACCGGCTCGATGGCCCGCACGTCCAGCGCCTCGATGGCGTGGTATACGGCCTCAAACCGCTCGCGGCTCTCGGGCTCGCGCCGCCGGCTCGACAGGCGGCGATAGCCCGCATAGTCGCCCGCCAGGCAAGTCTCCAGAAAATGCCGGAGGAACGCCACGATCTCGGGGTGGTCCTCGCGGTCTGACTCGGCGAAGCTGTACTGCGGCGGAGCCGGCGGCGGCAAAGCCGGCGCACTTTCCTCCGCAGCCGGCGCCGTCTCGGGCGGCGGCGATGGACTCCGGTCGCAGCCCGGCGCCAGCCCCAAACCGCCAGCGACCAGGAGAATCAGTGCCCAGCGCTGCCAGCGACGCATCATGAGCGACCCTCCCGCCGGGAATAGCGCACCGCCTGCTTCAGCCACGTCACGAACTCGTCGGGAACCAGCTCGACGTCCTCGAAGCTCACGGACCGCACACCCGCTCGGACCGTCGCGGTCACGGCGCGCACGAACGCGCCGGCATCGCCCCCCTCGGCCTCCTCCGCCGACAGCACGAGTGCAGTCTCGCTCGGCTCGGACACGTCCTCGGCGAACCAGTCGGCCAAGGCGGCCGAATCCAGCCAGTCGCAAAGCGGTCGGCGCAGGGTTTCCCAGCCGGGCGTGACCAGATCATGCACGGGACCGCGCAGCATTCGTAACGAAGCGTACTCCTGCCGAAGCCGCGTGAACCAGGCCGCCAAATCTCCGCGCAGCGCCCGCTCGTATTCCAGCAGCACTGGCGGAAGCTCAGGCACGGCCTCCGCGGTTTCCCCGCCCATCCCGGCCCGCTGTCGTTCTTCATACAGCCGCAGCACGGCCTGCCGCGCGGCGTCCACATCGACGCCCGCCCGGCGGGCGGCCTGCAACGCCGCCGAGCTGAAAGAGGCGTCGAACCACTCCTCCAAGTCGTCCCAGGAGTCGGCTGGGTCGCCCACCCAGACTTCGTGCCAGAGCCCACCAAGCACAAACCCGGTCGGGGCATAACGCGTCAAATCCGCAAGCGTGGCGCCCACCAGCTCGCGCCACGCCGGATGGAACGCGCTGGCACCCTGCCAGGTCAACTCGTCCCCCCAGGCGTTGCACGGACACAGACCCGGCTGTTGACTTGCGATTCCTTCCAGGCCTGCCAGATGCACGGTGAAGAGGAGTTTCAACCCGTGGCGCTCGGCGTACTCCTGGATTGGACCCAGCGTGTCGCGTTTGCCGCACCAGCACGCTACCGGCGGCCGCAGCCCGCACGCCTTGTAGAGCGACAACTCCGGCTGGAAGTGCCAACCGCCCTCCGTGAAAAAGTACGGCGTGGCGAAGCCGCTGGCCAGGCGGAACTGTTGGGACTCACCGGTCACGACCGGCACGGTCAGGAAATCGATACCCACCTCCCCAACCACGCGGTCGAGCAGGTTGCCGGCCGTGGTCGCGAAGTTCCAGGGTGGCAGGATGAGCCCAAAGTCAGTCGGCATCGCGTAATCACACCTATGGCACTACGGCGCGTCGCGCCGTCACGAGGGTAGCCGATTCGCCCAGCGTCTGCTAGCATGACTGTTGGCAGGTTCGTTGGAGCTTCACCGTGCCGGAAACACCTGAGCACTATCGCCGTTATTGTCCGGGTGAGGACCGCGTGCTCATCTCGGACGCAGTCTGCCTCGGTCGTCGCCGCGCGAATTTTCACAAGTGCCCCGGCTGCCAATTCAACGATGACGAGAAGGACAACGCCCCGTACGAGGCCCAGATGGTAAGCACGGGGCCGATCCGGCTGCCCACGCGTGCCGAACAGGAAGAGCGAGACATGATCCAAACCGTGTTCAAGGCCTACGACGTGCGTG
>CAZYGM010000150.1:0-8555 GCA_964647015.1 uncultured Planctomycetales bacterium
ATGCCGGTGAACAGGGCGTTGTCCTCGAAAGTGTAGATGCCCGGCTGGTCGCTCGCGCGGGAATAGCGGGCGATGTTGGCACGGGAGCGCCCTGCCTGATGGGGATCAGCCCGATAGTACAAGATTGGGTAGCCGAACGCGTCCAGTATCAGGTGCTGTTCAAGTGTGCGGGCGTCCACATCGGCCAACGTTGAAACGTCGGGCCGGCCCGGCAGTTCGGCCGGCTTGCCGAGCCGGATTGAGTTTGGATCGATGTAGGGCCCCAGGCGATGGCGTGCCACGTGGTCGTACCAGCCCTCCTGGGCATAAGGTGAAACGGGTATCGCGCCGTCGGCCGGCGGCGGAACCAAGTGCGCCGGGCGGTAGCCGAGGAGATCCTTGCCCATCAGGTAGCGCACCAGCCATTGGGCGCCGAAGATGACCTGGGAGCCCGGTTCGGTTTCGTCTTCCGCCGCCGCGGAGGGCGGGTAGCCCTGGAACTCCTGCTCGTTCTCGCCGCGGAAGAACTCGAGCCCATCGCCGATGACCTTCAGCGTGTTCAGCGTGCTGAGCTTGCGGGCCTGCCGACGGGCGGAGCTCAGAGCCGGCATCAGAATGGCGATCAGCGCCGTAATAATGGCGATGACAACCAGCAGTTCGATCAACGTGAACGCGGCGCTGCGCGCAGCCGAGGATCCCCGTTGGCCTGTCATTGGTAAACTACTGTGCATCAGACACCTATGCGCCGCGAGCTGGCTTGGCCGGGCTGCGTCGCGGCCGCTCGTCACAGCCCAGGTGACAATATCAGGCAAACGGCGGCAGCCCGCAATCCCATTGTTGCGTACAGGTCAACCGTGCCAGACGGCCGAAGGTGGGCAGCGGTGCCCGGATACGGGCCTGCAAGTCGGGCAGCAGATGGGCAGGCTGACACGAATTATCGCCCGGGCGGAACCGTCGCCGAGTGGCGCCGCCCGGTGCGGCCGGCCAAGGCCTCCTCAATCAGGCGGGGAATCTCGTCCGGCGAGCCGCAGAGCATGGCCGCGCCGAGGTCGTTGGCGATCTTTGGCATGCCGTAGACCACGCAGGAGCGGGCCTCCTGTGTAATTGTGAGCGCGCGCGCCTGGCGCAGGCGCAGCAACCCGCCGGCACCATCGGCCCCCATGCCGGTGAGGAGAACTCCAACGATGTTTCCGCCGAAGCGGGTGCCCGAATCAAAAAGGACGTCGACGCTTGGACAGTGGCGGTTGACGGGTGTCTGGTCGGTGTACCGGGCCACCCACGCGCCAGGAGTGCCACGGACAGTCAGGTGCGTGTCGCCGCGCGCCACAACGGCCCGGCCGGGGGCAAGCCGCTCGCCGTCGCGGGCTTCGGTGACGGTCATGGCGCTGAAGCGGTCGAGTCGGGCGGCGAAGCTGGCGGTGAAGTCGGCCGGCATGTGTTGCACGATAGCGACCGGGGGGAAATCCGCTGGAGTGTTGGCGAGCATGGCCCGAATCGCCTCCGTGCCGCCGGTGGAAGCGCCGACCAGGATCAGGTACTGGGCGGGGTTCATGCCGGTGCGGCTGAAGGCGGCCGGTTGCCAGTGGGTAGCTACGTCGCCCGGCGGAACCGGACGGGCCTCGAGGAAAGCCAGCCGGATCTTCTGCGCCAGTTCGGCAGCGAAGCGCCCGGCCGCTTCGGGCGCGAGTGGCGTGGGCCGCAAGGCATATTCTACTGCCCCCATGGCGGCGGCGCGCATGACACGCGGCCCGCTGTATACGCCGGCACCGGTGTAGACAATGGTGGGGACGGGGTAATGGCGTCGCAGGCGTTGAAGCAGGCGCAGGCCGTCCTCCTGCGACACGTCCAGGACCACCACGTCGGGCTGATGCTGCAGGATGGCGGCGCGTGCGTCCACGGCGCCGGCGGCAGCCGCGACCACGCGGACGCCGTCCTGCTGGCTCAGTGTCGCGGCCAGCAACTGCCGGTTGGCGACAGCCTCGTCCACGAGCAGCACCCGTATCAGGCCGACGCGCTTCATGCGGATCGCTCCTGGCCCAGTCGCCGCACTATCAACTCGCCGGTGCCGGTGTTGAACAGCAGTTTGCGGCCAAACCCTCCGCCGGTGTGGCGTGTCACGACGAGAATTCCGTACTGGCCCAGCAGGGTGTCGGCGAGGGCCGCATTGAGATCTCCGATGTGAGTTGAAGCGACCGCTCCAGCCGGATGACCGCCGCCGACGATGGCCGCCCGCAGCGTAGCGACAGTCGCTCCGTGGCGCGTGAGTCCCGATACGAGGGCGGGAATGGCTATGAGGCCGAAGCGGTTGTCCGGCGTGCCTTCGCCCACCGGAATCGGCAGCAGGTAGTGGTTGACGCCGCCGATCCGGCGATCCGGATCCCAGAGGCAGACGGCGACGCAACTGCCCAGAATGGTCTTCACGTTCGCGGGTTGCACGCGAACCGTCAGGTCCCCCGGCGACAAGTACAGGTCGACGGGCATGCGCATCATGAGGCCGGCTTCTGGTAAATCGTCGGGCGTACGTACTTGAGCGGGTGCTTGATGGCGTTGAGGCTTTCGGAGTGGCCGATCAGGAGATACCCGCCGGGGCGGATGTGCCGCGCGAGCTTGGCGACGACGGCCTGTTGCGTCGGGCGGTCGAAGTAGATCATGACATTGCGACAGAACACGATGTCGAACTGGTAGCGAAACGGGAATTTCTCGGCCATCAGGTTCAGATAGGCGAAGGTGATCAGCCGGCGCAGCTCGGGCACGACCTGCACGAGTGGTTGCGGTTTGTGCTGGATGGTGGTGAAGTAGCATTGGCGGAAGGGGGTCGGCACGGTGCCGACGCGGTGGGCGTCGTAGATGCCTTCTTTGGCCTTTTCCAGCACTGCGGTGCAGATATCCGTGGCGAGGATCTTGAGCCCGACGCCGCCGGCGTTGTGCAGGACGTCGTGGGCGGTCATGGCGATCGAGTGCGGCTCCTCGCCGCTCGAGCAGGCGGCGCTCCAGACGCGCACCTCGCGCTGCCGCTCGCGCCAGGCGCGGTCGGCGAGCCAGTCGCGCAGCGTCTGGGCCAGGAAGTCGAAGTGCTGCTTCTCGCGAAACAGGTGGGTCGTGTTGGTCGAGATGGCATCAATCAGGTAGTGCAGCTCGCGCCCGCTCTTGTCGCGCTTCACATGCTCGTAGTAGGCGCGATAGGAGCGGAAGTTCCCGGCGCGCAAGCGCTTGCCGAGCCGGGCGCGCACGAGCTGCATCTTCTGATCACCGAGGTTGATGCCGGTTTGCTTGTAGACGAGCTGCCGGAACAGCTCGTACTCCTCGCGCGTCAGGTCGCGGATGGTGGCCAGTGTGCTCATGGAGTGCTTCGGTTCTCCCGGGCGGCTGCGTGGTTACAGCGTCTCGGCCTGCTCGTGCAGGCAGAAGAATGGCTCATGGTTAACTGAGAGCCGATGGATGTCCGCGTGCCGCTTCTGTACAAATGCCGGCAGCTCCAGGCATTCCTGGACGACCGGAATCGTGAGGTTGTACGTCGCCGTGGTGCCGTACCAGGCCGTCACCAGTTGGCCGCAGAGCACGTTCATGAACTCGCGCAGGGCGTCTTCGGCGGCGGCGCGGGCATCCTCCTGGTCAGCTTCGATCCCCAGCAGGTTGGCCGCCAGGGCGGTGGCGAAGGGCCGCGTGCACCAGCAGCGCAGGGCCCCCGCATGCGGGCCGTAGTAGTTCACTTCGCACGCCAGCCAGGCGATTTCGGAGGGCGGCCGGGCGTCGTGGTCGTCGGTGACCATGAAGGCCAGGTTCCCCAGCACTTCCGTGACCAATTCCGGCAGCGCCGGGCGGGAAGCAGACTCAAGGCTTGGTCGTTCCATCATCGTTTCCTCGGGTGGCAGACGGCCCGGGCGCCGGCATGCTCAGGTCCACGTCGACGCTGGGCAACACCGTCACAGAGCCCGTCTGCTGATTCACTGCCACCAGTTCAGTCACACCACTCAGCTTGCGTTCCTCAATCTTGACCGGGCCGTGCAGCAAACGCGTAACCTGCGTCTCGCGCGGGCCGATCCTGATGCGCACGCCTGGGTTGATCAGCTTCTGCACGAGCACGAACGGCTGGCCGCGCGGGGGGGCGGCCTCCAGGAGCCGATCGCGCTCCTGGTACAGCTCGTCGACACTAAACTCGAGTTCGTCCGCCTTCGACATGAGCTCGGTGGCCATCTCACGCTGCTGCGCCGTGAGGCGCTTGATATTCGCAATCAACGGCTGGATCTTCGTGCGGATGCCTTCGGCCGACTTGATGCGCTCGGCCGCCTCGACTTCGATCTGGCGCAGGCGGCGCAGGGTGTCGATGTGCGTGCCGACCGCCACGGCCGTGGCCACGCCGGCGTCACTGCCCAGAGCGCCGACCGTGATGCCCTCACGGGCCCAGGTGTCGCCCCCGATGATCGTGCCGCTTTCGCCGGTGATGCGATCCGCCGACTGCACGTTGCTGTTAATCGTTTCCTTGTCGAAGCGGAATTCCCCGCCGGCGCTGACCACCGATTCGTTGCAGAAACGGGCCGTCACGCGGCCGCCGGCCTGGATCCGGCCGTTGCACTCGCGACCGCAGATGCCGCCGCGAACCAGGATATCCTGACCAACTTCCACCTCGGCGGCCTCAATCGCCTTATCAACCTGGAGGGACTTGGTCGTACGGAGCGAGAAGCACGACTTGACGGTCCCGCACACGCGCACGTCAACACAGACATCCACGCTGCCGGTGTCGAAGTCGATGTCGCCATGAATAGTCAGAACGTCCTCTACCCACAGCTTGCCATGCACGTAACGCACTTGGCCGGCAATCTCGGTTACGGCGTCCCCGGTTTCCGCGTTGACCTTGATCCCGTCGCCCAGGGCGACCGGCTTGCCGTTGCGCTGGCGGGGCGGCACCTCGCTGCCGAACACGTCGCGGCCCAGTTCGCCGTCCGCCGGCGGCAGGACGCGGCCGACTACGCGACCCGCCTCAACGGTCTTGATCGAGCTCCGGGACCAGTAGTCGATCGAGTCGGCCTCGTGCTCATCGGCATCAGCCTCGGCGAGGTCCGCACTCCATTCGAACTCTCCATCGCGGGACTCGACCGGGGCAACACCCTCGGCAATCAGGAACTTCTCGGGAATCTCCGGGGGAGGTTCCGCCGAACCCTCGGCGGTCGGGGCCAGCGCCGCGAGCGTCGCCACGCGCTGCTGCACGTCCTCGGTGATGAGAATCCGCGACGATTCCAGTATGCGCAGCAGCTCTTCCAACCCGGGTGGTTTGTAGCCGGGTGTTCCGGCGCGCGTCTGCACGACCCAGGCCTTCAGGCGGTCGTTGGCCACGATGACCTGCACGCCCTCAGCCGTTTTGGCGGCGTCTGTGCTCACGGCATGTTCCTCGGCACCGTCCGTGATCGGTGGCCACCCGATATGCCGCATCGGGCGCTTACGACATTACATCGTCCAGATTCAGGTGTTGCGTGCTTACAATCGCGCCCCCGGGCGCGGCCGGCACCCCGTGAACAGTCCGAGAAACGCCGCCCCCGCAGGAACCTAACTCAACCCGGCCTTGAGCAGGTCCAGCAGGCGTAGAAGGCCGATTGGCCGACCCGCGGTGTCGGTTACCACGAGGCTCGTGATCTGGCTGTCGCGCATGATGCGGAGGCAATCGATGGCTGGGTGGGCGGGCTGAATGGTGGATATCGGTACCGGCGGAGACGCTGACGGCCGGCGACTCTTGGCGTGCGCGGTTTCGGCGTCAAGCGTGCGCGGTTCGGCGACGCGCTCGAATACGCGCCGAAGATCGCCATCCGTGAACGTTCCCAGCAGGCTGCCGTCCGGCCTGACGATCATGGCCAGGCCAAGCTGCTTGCGGGTCATCTCCAGGATCAGGTCCTGGAAAGACGCGCCGGCCGGCACCAGGGGAAGTTGCTCGCCCGCGTGCATGAGGTCGCCGGCCCGCAGGAGCAGCCGGCGTCCAAGCGTGCCCTCGGGATGGTACTGCGCGAAATCCTCCGGCCCGAAGCCGCGCTGATGCAACAGGGCCATCGCCAGGGCGTCGCCCGCGGCCAGCATCATCACCGAGCTGGTAGTGGGTGCCAGGTTCAGCGGTCCGGCCTCGGGCACGTCGGGCAGTAGAATGACGTGCTTGGACAGTTCGGCCAGGCGGGAATCGGCGCGCTGCGTGATTCCGATAACTGGGCCGCCCAGCCGGCGGAAATGAACCACGAATCGCAGCAGTTCGTCCGTGTTGCCGCTGCACGAGAGGGCGATAAGGCAATGCCGCTCGCTCACAATGCCCAGGTCGCCGTGCAGGGCCTCCACGGGATGCATGTAGACGGCCGGCGTCCCCGTGCTCGTCAGCGAGGCCGCGATCTTCTTCGCGATGTTCCCGCTCTTACCCAGACCGCTGACGATTGTCTGTGTCGCCGTCAGGACGGTACCGAGGACGGCGTGGAAGCGCTCGTCCAGGCTCTCGGCCAACTGGCCCAGAGCGCGGGCCTCATCCGCGATAACGTGACGGGCAATATCCAGCGCGCTGGCCATACTGCTCTACACTCCTGGCGCGGCGGCGTGCCGCGCTCGCATGTTACTCTGCTTCCGGGGCGAACGGGGCCACCTCGGGCGACTCACCGGCCCGCAGTGCGGCGAGCTTCGCGCTGAGCGCCGCGTGCAGCCGCTCTGACCGCGCGGCCCGCCCCTCTTCCGGCTCCTGCAACAGCAACTCCAGCGCCTTCTGCCAGTGCTCGCGCGCGGCGCCCTCATCGCCCAGGCGATACAGCGTATCGGCGTAATGATCGTAGATGACGGCGTCCTGCCCCTCGCGCAGCCGAATGGCCCGTCCAAGGAGGCGCCGCGCGCCGGCCAGATCACCGGCCTTGTAGTAGGCCCATCCCAGGCTGTCGAGGTAGGCGGCCCGCAGGGGCTCGCCGGCGACCGCCTTGGCGATCATCGCGGTGGCCCGGGGCAGGTGGTCGCCGGCATCCGCCCAGGTATAGCCGAGATCGTTGTTCAAGGCGATGTTGTCGGGCTCGAGCTCGAGCAGTTGCTCGGCCACCGCGCTGTACTCGGCGGTGCGCTCGGCCAACGCCAGAACTGTCATGCGGCAATTCAGCCAGATGACGAGCGCTGCCCGGCTGCCGGGATCGAGCCGGTTCAACTCCGCGAACCAGCGGTCACACTGTTCCAGGGCACTGTCGTAGCGCTCGTCGCCGAGCAGAATGTGAATCAACTGCTGCCACACGGTGCTACGCTCGATGTGCGCCAGTGCGCCCTGTTCATCAAGCAGCGCCTCCAGCTCCGCGACCGCCGCGTCCGTGCGGCCGGCCGCAGCCAGCGCGCGGGCGCGCCAGCCGCGCAGCGCGACTTCGGCCTGGGCCGAAATGGGTTGAAAGCCGCTCAGGGCTTCCAGCGCGTCCTCGGGCCGGTCGTCGGCCAGCAGGAGCTGAACCAGCCACTGCATGTTCTGCGGGTCAACCGGGTTCTGCTCCTGCCACTGGCGCACCTGTTGCTCGGCCAGCGTGCCGCGGCCCGCCTCCACGCAAACCTGCACGAATTCCTCGCGGCGCCGCATGAGCTCGGCTTCGCCCGCCTCCAGCTCGGGTCGCAGCGCCCCGGCCTCCACCTGGACCTGGCTATCCTCGGGGTTCTCACGCAGCCGGTCCAGCAGATTCCGAAAGCGGGCGCGACTCGCCTCAAAGCGATTGTCGGCCGCGCTGAGCCGACCCGCGGCGAGCGCTACAGCCTCGTCCGGCCGGTCCGCCAACAACAGAACGTGCAGTTGCTCGAGTAGCCAGGTGTCCGGGTCTTCGGCCGCCCAGTCCGCCAGCAACTCCAGCGCGCCGTCGAACTCCGAGAATTCCGTGTACGACATGAGGAGCTGGCGGCGGTACTCGTTGCGCATGCGCTCGTCACTGGCGGTCTCAATCAGGCGGTGCAGCGCCTCCCGCGCCGGCTCAAGGCGGAAATCGGCCAGGCAGGCAGTGGCGTACAGACCCAGCAGGTCGGTGCGATTCGGGTAGCGCGACAGCAACTCAGTCAGAATATCAATCGACTGCTCGTACGCCAGTTGCCGCCCGTACACGCGTGCCGCCAAAACGCCCTGGCGGTAGTCTTCCGGCGGCGCCGCGTGGAGTTTGGACACAATGACGGCGGCCTCGTCGGTGCGACCGCGGACATACAGCCCGGCCGCCAGCATCAGGCCGGTCTGCGCATCGTCGGGGTGGAGCTCGAACTGGCGGGCGAGCTCCGCCAGGTGTGGCTCCTGGAACGGCGCCTCCGCGAAGCGCGCGGCAGTCCGAATGCGCCGCAAGACGTCGTCGGACAGGTCGCGCCCCTCGGCCCGCAAAACATGACTGCGGGCGATACTCAGCTTCCCCCCGCCCAAATAAGTTTCTACCAGCTTTTCGGCCGCCTCGGCATGGTCGGGATCCCGCTCCAGGACCTCGTGGAAGAAGCGCTGTGCCGCCAGAGTGTCGCCGGTCCGGCGGTAGTGGCGGGCGAGCGCGAGAACATAGTCGGGGTCATCCGGGGCCCACTGGTAGGCGTCGCGGTAGGACTCGAGCGCCGCCTCATTCTCATCGAGGCCG
>CAZYGM010000151.1:0-8513 GCA_964647015.1 uncultured Planctomycetales bacterium
CCGTCAGATTCTCCTCGTATGCGGCGGCGTGTGCCCCGTTCAGCGCATCCCACTCACCCTGCATCCAGAAGCAGCCGGCCGGCGTGCCTGTATGGCCGAGAGCCGCCAGGGCGGCCTGCGCGTCCTCCCAGACATCCAGCATTTGCAGGTACAGTGAGTCAGAGGTATCTGGGTCCCAATGGACCGCCAGGCTGGTGGCGTTGATGGCGAACTTGAAGACCGCGACGTCCGCGGCCAGGCTGTCCGCCAGGACGCGGCCTAGCTTGATCTCGGGCCCAAAGCCGTCCGTCAACGGGCCGAACGTGCTGTAGTGCCGATCGCTCTGAAACTGAAGCGGCACCCAGCCGCCGGAGCGGATGCGCCGCCCCGGGTTGTGCACCGCGTCCCAGGGCCCCTCCTCGAACCAGAATAGGACGTCCGGCTGGGGCGCGTAGAGTTCCGGCGGCAGACCGCTGGGGTTCGCGCCGTAGCCCACGGCATTGGACTGGCCGGCGACCAGGAACACGCGCACGTCGTCAGCCCAGCACCACCCGGCCGCCGCCAGAACCAGGGCGGGAGGGGCCGCAATCGACAGCAACGGCGCCAGTAGCATGACGTAGCGGCGGCCGATTCGTGGCAGCAAGCCCGCGTCGGGCGACGAGGACACGTGTGCAACCGGCAGAACTCGCGACCACCAAGAGCCGTGATTGTCCATAGTTACAACCCCTTAGTTAGACGCCACAGGGTCAGCCATGCTCCTCAGCGGGTTGCGCTGTGCAAAGTGCAGACGACCGGGCACAACCACGGTCGATGCGTTGACCGGGCAGAATCAGCACGACCCCTGCGCTCGCCGCGTGCCATGCATGCACCGACGAGCGCGAGGTGTCCGTGGCACGATGCCGAACCCGCAGTGTACGTATGTAGCGTACCGCGCCCGGGGCGCGTCCTACAAGCCAATTCGGGTCTTGGCACGGGATTACTGGGCGGATCGTGGCGGAACCCGCTGCGCCGGCTGGCGCGATCTGCGCCTGGCGGCCCGCTCGGCGTCGGCTTGCCGGAGCTTGCGAATGATCTGTTCGGGACTGTGACGTTTGCGTTTCATCGAGAGTCAGGCCAGAGCTGGTTGCGCCCGTGATTCAGCATCTTCTGCGACCGCTCCACGCTTATCTCCTCGACGTAAATGGCGCTCATGCCGGAATCAGATTTCTCGCGCGGAGGCGCGCCGGATCTGGCACGTCAGGAACTGGCTACGCGGCTCCTTGACGGCAAGCGCTACCTGATCGGCGGCGGCTGGTTTGCGGCCGGCGTGCACGTCCGCCGGGACTCCGTGCTGATGTTTGGACACGGCGTCAGGATCGGCCCAGCCGCGCAAGCGGATTTCGCGGCACCATTCTCCGCTCGGATGAGCGGTCAGTGTGAATGACGGATACGGCCTCGTGGGCTTCCACGGATTGGACTCGGCCGTGACGACAACGGCCGACGATTGTCCGTAGGGGGGGCGTGAGGCGAAAACTGCGGCCCGCTCGCATTCAGCAAGACGTGAGAAGTGAACGAATGGCTGCTTGTGGGGGCTGCCGGTTGTCGGTAAGGTTGTCGTCGTAAGCTTCCGAGAAAGGGCTGATGGCCTTAAGTGATTGGTAGGAAAGTACTTCGCCACCGTAGCTCAATTGGCAGAGCAGCGGTTTTGTAAACCGCAGGTTCGGGGTTCGAGTCCCCGCGGTGGCTTTCCGCCTGAGGCGGGAGGGGGTTCAGCTTAGCCAGGCGGGGAAGCTGGAACGTCGCCGTTGATACCCGCTGGTCCGCCGTATGGCCCGCCGTGCTTCGGCGGGTGGTGCTGCCGCGTGGGCTACGCCGACTTGTCAGTGTCGTTCGTCGGCGGCGGGGCGTGCTTGTCGTCCGGGTCGCGGCGGCGCCGTCGGACGGCTTCGCGCAGCAGATACTCGATCTGGCCGTTCACGCTGCGCAGGTCGGCGTCGGCCCAGCGGCGGAGTTCCTCCCACAACTCCGGTGGAAGCCGCAATAAGAATGTCTTTCTCTCCGCCATGATCGTCCGTGTTGCGCGGCCGTGTCCAGATGATCGGCCGCGCGCGCTTTTGCGCGGCCGGTCCGGGCATCAGGACCGTCGGGAACGAAAACGCGCGGCCGTCGCCGGCCGGGTGTCCGGCCATCGGCCCCGCTGTGCGATCGGCGGAGCTGATGACCACATCTCAGGTCCCATGGACGTGCCGGTCGGCAGAGCAGGACTTGTCCAGCGTCATCTCTGCCCGGCATGGCCGGCTCGTCACGGCATGGGGTGTGAACGCCTTAGCCGTAGAGCGTGCCGGTGTTGACGACGGGCGTCGCCTCGCGCTCGCCGCACAGCACGACCAGCAGGTTGCTCACCATCGCGGCCTTGCGCTCCTCGTCGAGCTGCACGGTGTGGTGCTCGTCCAGCTTCGTGAGCGCCATCTCGACCATGCCCACCGCGCCTTCGACGATCCGCGCGCGGGCCGCGACGATAGCCTCGGCCTGCTGGCGGCGGAGCATCGCGCCGGCGATCTCGGAGGCGTAGGCCAGGTGGCTGATCCGTGCGTCATCCACGACGACGCCGGCGTCGCGCAGCTTGTCGCGGAGCTCCTCCTTCAGGGCCGCGGAGACTTCGTCGAGACTGCCGCGCAGCGACTGCTCGTCCTGCTCGATGGTGTCGTAGGGATAACGCGTCGCCAGGTGGCGCACGGCCGACTCACTCTGCACCTCGACGTACTGCCTGTAGTCCTGGACGTCGAAGCAGGCCTGGGCGGTGTCTTCGACGCGCCACACGACGACGACCGCGATCTCGATCGGGTTTCCGCGTTTGTCATTGACCTTCAGCTTGTCGCCATTGAGGTTGTGCTGGCGGAGCGAGACCTTCACCTTCTGGAGCAGCGGGTTCGCCCAGCGGAACCCCGGCTCGCGGTTCGTGCCCTTGTATGCGCCGAACAGCAACAGCACGGCGGACATGTTCGGCTGGAGCGTGAAGAACCCGCACGCGACGAAGCCCCACAGCAGGGTGGCGAACACAGTGCCGATCAATCCCCACACGTGCGGCTGCGGCCGGCCGGCGATGCAGACGTAATAGGAGTATCCGATGGCGAACAACGCGGCGATGAGGCCCAGCAGTACCAGCCACCCGCTGACCGTTGAAACAAGACGTTCCCTGGACATGACGGTTCTCCGTTGAGGTTGTACATCAATATGATATCACATAGATTTCATAATGCAAGTTGAATTCGCGGGGTCGGGCGCGGCTCCGAGCTAGATCGGATGTACGTCTTTAGAGTAGCTAAGCTTATGATTTCAGGCGGTGCCGCGGTCGATCTTGGGCCGCAGGGATGTCTTGCTTCCGCCAACCGGGGTACTTGGGACGCGCGCATTCGGACCCGATGGATCGCGTTTTCGTCGGCGGTGCCTCAGCGAGTTGTGCCTCGGCGTGGGCGAACCATATGATCTTCGCCGCCGACTGATTAGGACGGCGTTTGCCGCCCGGCGGGTCGCCCGCACCGGGAGTGATGATTGTGTCGCTCGAGTCTGAACGAACGGAGAACGCCGCCTGCTACCCGCCCCTGGTGCAACCGAAGCCGGTGTTGCGCTGGACGGCCGTCCTGTTGGCGGCCGTGGGGTGGTACCTGTCATTTCAGTCTCTACGGGTGTCGGCCGGCGTGGAGATCAGCGACCCGGTGATGCGGATGGTCTGCGGCGGGCTGGAAGACCCGGGCGGGTGTGGGTCGGTGTTGACGTCGCCGCAGGCGTACTGGGGCCGCGAAACGCCCGTGCCAATCCCAGTTTCGACATTTGGGCTGGGCTACTTCGCCTTCGTCGGTTTGTGGTACGCGCTGATTGGACCGCCGACGCGTGATCGGCGCCTGTGGCACGTCGTGCTCGCGGTGGTCGTGTTCCTGGGCGTGCTGCAATCGCTGGCGTACATCAGGATCATGGCGTTCGACCTGCGCCAATGGTGCGAGGTCTGCCTATTGACCCATGGCGTTAACGGGGCGTTGGCCATTGTGACGGTGCTGGCGTGGCCCTGGCGACGGAGGCCAACCGCGTGGCGTCCGCATCCGCCGGCCCGGCTGGTGCTGGCGACGACGTTGGCGGGAGGGCTCGCGTTCATCGGGCACGTGGCGCTGGTCTACGTGTACGCGGCCGGTGCGATCCTGCAACGCCGGACGGCGGCATACGCGGAAGTGCTGGAGGATCCGGAGTTCATCCGCTGGCATTTCGAGCGGCAGCCAACGGTGGACATCCCGTTGTATGAGGACGAGTGGTTCGCGGGCTCGCCGACGGCCGAGAATACCGTGGTCATCTTCGGCGACTTCCAGTGCACACACTGCCGCGGTGCTGAGCAGGTGATCACCGACGTGCTGGCGCGGCATCCCGACCGGCTGCGCGTCGCGCACCGATACTATCCGCAGGACGCCGAATGCAACCCCGATCCGCGCTATCGCACCGGGGGACACGCGGCGGCCTGCCGCGCTGCTCGGGCGGCCCTGGCCGTCCGCGTGGTTGCCGGCGACGCCGCGTACGGGCAGATGCGCAAGCTGCTCTACGAGCGGCAGCGTGAGTTCCCGGACAAGCCGTTGGCAGAGCAGGACGCGGCACGGTGGAAACCCTTTCAGGAGTGGGCAGTGGAGCTTGGTGTGGACGCGGCGGCCTTTGCCGCGGCCATGGATTCACCGGCCGTGCACGCCCGCGTGCAGGCGGACATTGCCCTGGGGGAGCAGCTTGGCGTGGCGGCTATCCCGGTCGTGTACCTCAACGGCAAACGGCTGCTTGGCTGGAGCCAATTGGATACGTGGAGCGCGCTGCTGCAACAGAACGCGGACGCGCTGGGAAGCGCAGTGGCTCCGGCGGCGCCATAGCTGGGTCTGATGGCGGGTCGGCGAGGCGGGCGCTCAGCGGGAGAGCTTGACCGGTCGCAGCGTTTGGATATCGCCCTTCCTGACGAAGAACACCTCGACGCGGCGATTACGGCTGGGATCGCTGCTGATGGGGCGGTACTGACCATAGCCCATGATGCCCATACGGTCGGCCGGCAGCCCGGCACTTGCGAGTACGTCCTTGACGGCGATGGCGCGATGCACCGACAGGTGCCAGTTGCTGGGATGGCGCGCGAGCGTTTCCGGCTGCCGGATCGGGGCGTCATCCGTATGGCCGATGACAACGACCTCGTACTCAGCCGGCAGGTTCTGCGCGGCCAGCTTAGCCAGTTCGTGCAGGGCGGCCTGGGCATCGGCGCGTACGGCATCGCTGCCCGATTCGAAGAGCTTGTCATTGGCGAAGCTCACGGCCCCGCTGCCGCGGTCATACCAGGCGCGGTGTTCGAACTTCTCGGCGAAGGCCCGCAAGGCCTCGTCCAGCGGCGGCGGCAACAGGGCGGCCGGCACGGCTGGGCGTTCCAGCGGCGCGCCGGCGCGGTCGGCGATCAGCGCTGCGAGTTCGTCATACTGACGCTGCAGGCTTTCGTTGCGGGCCCGCAGCGCATTGAGCTCCGCCCAGGCGCCGTCCAGGTCGCGGCGCTGTCGCTCGGTGTGTTCGACAGCCGCCGCCGAACGGGCCCGCTCGGCGCGCAGCTCGGCTGCGCAGGTCTGGCGCTCGTTCTCGGCGCGCTGCAATTTGAACTCGATGTCACGGCATGATTGCGAGGGGCCGCAGCCGGCGATGGCAGCCATTACCGGCGCAAGCCACCAGAGTGTCGCGAAGCGCATCACAGCCCTTTGCCTTGCGGACGAACGCACCCGCGCCGTACGTTCGTCGCGGCCTCCTGGTATCAGCCCTTGCGCGGCGAGAACAGACGTCCCAGGAACATGCCCACCACGGCGCACAACACCAGCACAACCGCCGCGCCGGCCAGGAATATGTAGAAGTTGTTGGTCAGCAACATGGCGTAGTCAGGCAGATAGCCTTGCAGCGCACCGCCCACCACGGAACAGGCCACGGCCAGTAGAATGAGCGCCGCGACGAGGAAACCGGAGAACAGTCCCTCGTAGGGGTCGCCCGCGGGCGCGCGGGACGCGGCGACGACTGCTCCGATCTCGGCGGTAGCCAGGGCTGGTTCCGCGGCTACTTCGGCTGCGGGCGGCGCGGCCGCGCGGCCCGCGGTCGCCGGAGCGGGTTGCTCGTCGGCCTCGGTGAGTGCCTCAGCTTCCGCGACGGCCGGCTCGGCGGCGGCCTCATCGCCGGGATAGATTTCGTCCAGCAGTTCGGCGCCGAGCGATGTGTCGTCCGACTCGCGCGTCAGGTCGAGCAGGCCGGAGCCGCTACCGGTGCCCTCCAGTGCGACCTGGTCGTCGATGGGCGCGTCGGTGATTTGCGTGGCGGCCATGGGGTCCGCGTCGATTTCCAACTCGTCATCGTCGAAGACGCCGATGCCGCTGGCAGTGATGACGGTATCTTCCTTCTTGTCCGGCTCGTCCTCCTCAACCGGGGCCAGGCCGATGACGCTGGTGCCGTCGGAGGGCGGCGGCGGTGATCCGGGTGGCGTGGCGGGCTCGTCGGCCGCTTCGAGCAGGACCTCATCCTCAGCCCCGGAGGTGGTTGTACCGGGAGCGACTTGCTCGATGTCCTCGGCCTTGAAGAATATCTTGCCGGCGTCGCGAAACTCGCGCAGCGTGCCTTCGCGCACAAGCTTACGGATACTGTCCGGCGTTTTGCCGAGCATCTCACAAACTTCGTCCAGTGAGTAGAACTGCTTACCCATGAAACACTCCTGCTGCGCGCCGGCTTTGTACTATGGTTCGACGCCACGTGGCGGCGAACCCGCCGGCTGGCCGTCAGCGTCTGTCGCTGCGTCCCGGCGTGAATCCGCCTGCACGCGCTGCTCGGCAACCAACTGCTGCACCATCCTGAAATCGGGCGGGGCGCAGTTGAAGTCTTGCAAGTAGCGGTCGTAGATCCACGTGCGGGCTGCCGTGAGCCGCAGCTTGCGCGTGCCGCCGACGTCCACGAACTCGTAGCACCAAATGGTACCCTGATCCACGTCCAGCATAAACAGCCCGTAGCGGGATGAATCCAACTGGCCGGGAAAGGCGTAAACGCCGCGCGCCCCCGCCAGCGGCTGAGCCTGCGCCCAGGCCGCCGGCAGCACTGGTCGGCCGGGGCGTAGCCAGAGTCCGGCTGCGATGGCGGCCAGTAGTAGTGCGATCACCCAATGCACGGTCTGTGGCCGCGTGGCGGGTGGCTGAATCGGACACTCGGGCTGGGACATAGTGGGCACTCCACTCGCAAACCCGGTCATGGTCGATAATTATGCTAGCCAGCCGGCATGGGCGCCGCAAGCGTGGCGGGGCGGCCATGGTGGGTGCAGATTCTCGGAGATTTGTTTTCCGGCCTGCTGGCGAACCCTTAATCGAGCGCTTATACTTCAATTGAGTGCATAGGATGTTGAGGCGCCGATGGTTGCGCGCATCGCCCGGACGGGCTGACGTGGGCCGCCTGGACGTCGCGGCTTCGGTGCGAAACTGGACTAGACGGAGCGCGGATCGCAGTAATAGACGAATTGCTTATCACGGTTACGCCGGGCTGAGGCCAAAGCTCTCTGGATCATAACGTACGCTCTGACCAATCATACTCTTGCCTCAAATCATTCGGCCGGCCGGGCGGTTCCCGACGTCAAAGCCAGTCACGCAGTAGCCGTGTTGCCGGCCCGCATTACCGACCGGCTTTTGCTATCTAGCGGATAGAGCCGAGCTCGCATGCCATCGCGCCCACCAGGCCGGGGCGCGTTTATGCCCCGCTTGTAGACCCAAGAAAAGACAAGCGGATGAAATCATGCTACAGACAACTTGCTTCCTGCTGGGGGTCAGCGGCGGCGTTGCTGCGCTCATTGCCTGCGCGGCGGCAGCGGCCGGCGCGCTGGCCGTTTGGGCCACCGCGCGCCTGCGGAACGAGCGGCTGCTGGCCGCCCGGCGGGCCGAGGCGGAACGGCATATCGTCGAGGCGGAGCGGCGTTCGGCCGAGATTCTGAAGGCGGCCGAGGTCGGCTCCCAGAAGAAGTACATCGAGGTGCTCGAACGCTTCGAGCGTGAGACCGCCGAGACGCGGAACGAGCTTAAGGCTGGGGAACGCCGGCTGGCCAAGCGCGAGGACGCGCTGGACAAGAAGCTCGAGGTTCTGACTACCAAAGAGCGCAAGGTCGAGTTGGCTGAGCAGGGCATCGCGGAGCGCGAGGAGAGCGTGCGGCAGAAGGCCGCGCAGCTCGAAGAGTTGGTGACCCAACAGCGCAACGAGTTGCTGCGCGTCGCGCGACTGACGCCCGAACAGGCTCGGCAGCTCTGTTTGCAGCGCATCGAGCAGGACGTGGAGCGTGAGGCCGGCGAGCTGGTCGATCGGATCATCACGCACGCCGAGGAGAACGCGCGCGAGAAGGCGCGCTATATCACGATCTCGGCCATCCAGCGCTACGCGGCCGAGCACACCTGCGAGACCACGGTCGCCACGGTCGATGTGGCCTCCGATGACATGAAGGGCCGGATCATCGGGCGCGAAGGTCGCAACATCCGCGCGTTCGAGAAAGTCAC
>CAZYGM010000152.1:0-8436 GCA_964647015.1 uncultured Planctomycetales bacterium
CGAGGCCGTCCGTGATATGGGCCTGTTCGCGGATTTCGGCGCCCATTGAGGCGTGGGTCATGCTGGCCGGGTGCTGAATAAGCGACTCCACGCCGCCCAGACTTACCGCGAGCATCCACAGCTTGACGGCGTTCATCATGCTCCGGCCGGCCTCCAACCCGCCGCGCAGGCCGAAGGAGATGACCGCGCCGCCGCCGGAAGACTGCCGGCAACCGAGCTCGTATTGGGGGTGGTCCTTGAGTCCAGGGTAGCGCACCCACTCGACCTCGGGATGAGCTGCAAGATAGGCAGCGATTTTCTGGGCGACCTCGCAGTGCCGGCGCATGCGCAGGGCGAGTGTCTTAATGCCACGGTGAACCAGGAAGGATTCGATCGGTGAGAGCACGCCGCCAAAGTGGTTCAGCGCGCGGCGCATCTGCGGATAGAGCCGCTCTTCCTTGAGGACGATGATCCCGCCGACGACGTCGGCATGCCCGTTGAGGAACTTGGTCAGGCTGTGAATCACGATATCGGCGCCGAATTCGAACGGGCGCTGCAGGATCGGGCTCATGAACGTGTTATCGACGACCAGCAAGGCGCCGTGCTCGTGCGCCAGGGCGCCCACGGCCGTCAGGTCAGTGATGACGAGCGTAGGGTTGCAGGGCGTCTCGACGTACACGACCTTGGTGTTAGGGCGTATGGCGCGCCGGACGGCCTCGGTGTCGGAGGTGTCAACCAGGCTCGACTCGATACCGAAGTCGGCCATGATGCTGCGTACGAGCGTGGCCGTGGGGCCGTAGACGGCCTCGGAGCAGACAACGTGGTCGCCCTGTTTGACGAGGGCTCCGAGCGTCGTATGTATAGCCGCCATGCCGCTGCCGCACGCCAGCGCGACGTGGCCGCCTTCCAGCGTGGCGACGGCCCGCTCCAGCGCCTCGACCGTCGGGTTGCCCATGCGCGAGTAGATGTAGCCCTTGCGTTCGCCCGCGAAGAGTGCGGCACCCTGCTGCGCGCTGTCGAATCCGAAGGTGGATACCTGGTAAATCGGCGGCACCGCCGCGCGAAACTCGTTCTTGCCCACTCCCGCGTGCACCGCCAGCGTCTCGACCGCGTAGTCTTGTCCGTGCGTCATTCCGTCAGCCCTCGCAACCTGGAAAACATGCCCCGGTCCGTCGCCTGGTTGACGGGCCAACAGGCACAAGCAACACGTCACTTCCCCGCCTGCGAGCCCAAGCAAACACCGTGCCAGTGCTCCAATCGCCAGTGTACGCCGGATACGAGTCTTACTCAAGGCGCCGCTCGAGTCCCACACCGCCCGCGGTCGGGCAGGGGCGTTGACCCGATCCGCGGTGTTCGTCCTAATACGGGCCGGCAGCCGGGTGGCGCGGCAGGCGGCCTGCGTAAGGGCTGTGCCGTCGCCGGCCTGGCAGTTGCAGGGAGTCAGCCGTGCCCGCTGGAGAGTCAACCCCCCGGACGCGTGCACCGCGGCGCGATCGTGCCGCGGCCGGCAAGCGCATCGTCGAGCTGGCCAAGAGCATCATCACCCTGGTGCAGGCCGAACAGGATCCCTACGTCGATATCCCCTCGCGCACGCTGAGCAACGTGCAGTTCAACGAGCAGAAGGGCATTATCGAGTTGCTGGATGGCAAGCAGCGCCGCTACTTCTTCAGCCTGCTGGGTCGTCGCAAGGGCGAGGGCTCACAGGCCAAGAAGTTCATGCAGACGGTGCGGGTAGCCGAAGTGTGCAAGCGCCTGATCGACGCGAACGACTCGACCAGCATTCGTGACCTGTTCTACAACCTCAAGGTGCCCATCAAGGTGGCGGACGGCCAGACCAGGTCCAAGGAGCTGATTTTCGCCGAGCAGGCCGAGTCCGACCCGATCATCGAGGACATCGAGGTGGCGGTCAGTGCTCTGCGGGAGGAGCTGGGCGTGCACGCCGAGACCAAGGGCGCCATGGTCGGGCCGATGACCATCGTGGACGACGGCGACACGATCAACCTGGCCAACATGGGCTCCGGCGGCTGGGCGGTCCCGTCGATCGTCGAGCCGGACGTGATCCAGTTCAAAAAACACGCCGCCAAGTACCTCCTCCTGATCGAGAAGGGTGCCGTCTGGCAGCGCTTCAACAAGGATCGCTACTGGGAGAAGAACAAGTGTCTGATCGTCCACGGCGGAGGGCAGCCGCCGCGCGGCGTGCGCCGGCTCGTGTACCGGCTGCACAACGAGCTCAAGCTGCCCGTATACGTGCTGGTCGATAACGATCCGTGGGGCTACTACATCTACAGCGTGCTGAAGCAGGGCTCGATCAACCTGGCCTTCGAGAGCCAGCGGATGGCCATTCCGGCGGCCCGTTTCATCGGGATGAGCAGCCAGGACGCCGAGCGTTTCAACCTGCCGGACCACGTGGCGATGCCGCTGACGCCGGAGGATCGGCGGCGGGCGAAGGAGATCCGCAACTACCCGTGGTTCCAGTCGCGGGCCTGGCAGCGGGAGATCAAGTACATGGAAGCGCTGGGCAAGAAGCTGGAGTTGGAAGCGCTTTCGAACAAGCACTTCAGCTTCATCACGGAGGAGTACCTGCCGAAGAAGCTGAAGGATAAGCGCTGGTTGGAGTAGCCACGAAGTGGCCGGTGGCTGCCGGGCCGCGGCTTGTCCGCCGTGCCGATTGCCCGTCCCGCCCTTTTCCACTAACCGACTTCCGCCTAGTATGTTGTCGGCGATGGGGTCCGCCGTGAACCGCCCCGGGTGGGGCTGATGACTCCTGCCTGAGATTCTTGAGGCCACGGGCCCGGAATGGGCAGGAGTAGCCATGTGGAAGCTGTTTCTGATCTTCTTCGCGTCTGGGGCGGGCGGTCTGTTGCGTTACTCCGTTAGCGGCTGGATGCAACGGCTGGCCAATGGTTCGTTTCCCATCGGGACATTGATCGTCAATCTGAGCGGCTGCCTGCTGGTGGGTTTCGTGGCGGCGGCGCTGACCGGCCGGGTGCTTATGCGTGAGGAGTATCGCGTGGCGCTGCTGATCGGCCTGCTGGGCGGCTACACCACCTTCTCGACTTTCGGCCTCGAGACGTTCGCCTTGCTGAACGGTGGTCAGGCGTGGCGAGCGCTGCTTAATGTCGCTGCCAGCGTGGTGCTGGGGTTGGCGGGCGTGTGGGCCGGTTACCGGTTGGCCGAGAACTGGCTGGGAGTCTGACACCATGAAGATCCCCGAAGACGGTTACCTGCTGCGCATCTTCATCGGCGAGAGCGACAAGTGGCAAGGCCAGCCACTGTATGAGGCGATTGTCCGCAGGGCGCGGGAGCTGCACCTGGCCGGTGCGACGGTCTTGCGTGGGCCGATGGGCTTCGGGGCCCACAGCCGCATGCATACCACGAAGATTCTGCGGCTGTCGGCCGACCTGCCGATCGTAATCGAGATCGTTGACAGCCAGGAGAAGCTGGACGAGTTGATGCCGTTTATCGACGAGGCGGTGCAGGAAGGGCTGGTGACGCTGGAGCGCGTGCGCGTGATCAAGTACCGGGCCGGCTCCGCGTAGATGCGACACCGGGGGGCGAGAGCGTGGTTGCTCGCCTGTCGCGCGGCGTCGCAGGCTGGCCGGACAGAGTCAAAACGCGCCGCGGCCGGTGGAACGAGCAGGCGTCGGCCCCCGGGTTGCGTTGTTTCGTTGCAGGCAAAGGAACAGGTGTGGCTTGGCTCGAAGCTAATGGCACGATCGTTAGTCGTGACTGCCCGCTTTGTGGTGCCTCGGGTGGGCGAGAAGTCATGCGCAGCGCGGCTTGGCGGTTGCTGGAGTGCGGGTGCTGCGCGATGGTCTACATGCCCGAAATCCCGGCGCGGGAAGCGGCCGAGACCAGCTTCGACTGGGCCGGCTCATTCAAACGGGAGCGCATACGGCGCTGGCTGTCCAGCCCGTTTGCGCGACTCTGGACGGCCGCCTTCTTGGCCTTGAAGCCCAATCGCGAACGCCGCGCCCTGCGGCGCATTCGCCGCCACGCTCCGGCGGCCGGTCAGTTCCTTGACATCGGCGCCGGCGATGGCCGCCTCGCGGCGGCCGCCCAGGCCGCAGGATATGCGGTCACCTGCATCGAGCTTTCTCCGGTCATGGCAGCCAAAGCCGCCAGGCGCGTGGGGAATGCGCATGTTCTCGTCGGGCGTCTTGGGGACTTCGCGCTGGGACGTTTCCAGGTAGTGGTGGCGATCAGCATGCTTGAGCATGACCCCGAGCCGGGCCGACTGCTGCGCATGGTCCGCGGCATACTCGATTTGGACGGCGTGCTCATCCTGAAAGTTCCGAATTTCGCCAGTTACCTGCGCCGCATACGGGGCAGGCGCTGGTCCGGATTTCGCTGGCCTGACCACGTCCAGTACTTCACTCCCGCCAGCCTGCGTCTGATGGTCGAACGCGCGGGTCTCGAAGTCACGTGGCTCGAAGCCAGGCCCCTGAGCGACAACATTTGGCTGGCGGCGCGTCATCCGCAAACAGCGGCCCTCTCCGACTGACGCAGCGCGGAGCGGGCCGATACGTCGCGGCATCGCGCGCTGCGCGCGGCGGGCATGCCACCCCGACTGCAACCAGGCCGCCACCGCGCGGCGTCGCTTGCCCAGAAGCACCTGCACGTTCGGCTCTCAAGGATGTGCTATTGGACCGGGCGCACTTGGCCCCTTGCAAGCGGCCGCCGCCGCCGCCAGAATGCCCACCGTTATGGAAGCGACCGAGAACACGCTTGACTCGGACGGCCTGCCTGGCCGACCGATGGTGCAGCACGCGTAGACGCCCGACGCGCCGGAGGAATCCCGTCGTCGGGCGGGAGACCAACGGCCATGCCTATTGATACCAGCGAATTCGACGCCGAGGCGCTGTACTCGACCTGGCCGGCGCTCTCAGACGAGGAGCGGGCGGAAGCCTTCGCGCTGCTCGCGGAAGAGGACGGGCAGAGCTTTTTCATTGGGCTGACGCCGGCGGACCGGGCGGCGTTGCTGGAGCATCTCCCCGATGCCAAGGCGGCGGTGTGGATGCGCTTCATGGCGCCGGATGACGCCGCTGACGTGCTGCAGGAGGCTGAGCCGGGGCAGCGGCAGCGGCTGCAGGCTATGCTGGACGGGGTTACGCAGCGCGAGGTGCAAGCGCTGCTGGCCTATGCCGAGGACGAGGCGGGCGGGTTGATGAGCCCGCGCTACGTGCGGCTGCGCCCCGATGTCACCGTGGAAGTCGCAATCCGCTATCTGCGTCAGCAAATCCGCAACAACCCGGAAACGCTCTATTACGTGTACGTCCTGGATGCGGGGCAGCACCTGCAAGGAGTGATCTCGTTTCGCGAGCTGTTCAGCGCGCCGGGGGATGCGCTGGTGGCCGACGTGATGCGGCGGGACCCGGTCTGCGTGCAGGAATCCACGGACCAGGAAGAGGTGGCGCGTCTGATCGAGCAGCACGACCTGCTGGCCGTGCCGGTGGTGGATGAGGCTGGACGCGTGAAGGGCATTATCACCGTCGATGATATCGTTGACGTGATCAACGAGGAGGCCACCGAGGACATCCACAAGATCGGCGGTGTGGAAGCCCTCGATGCGCCCTATCTGGACGTAAGTCTGCCGATGATGATCAAGAAGCGCGGCGTGTGGCTGCTGGTCCTGTTCCTGGGCCAGACGCTGACGGCCACCACGATGGGCTACTTTGAAGACGAGCTGGCGCAGGCGCTGGTCCTGGCGGTGTTCGTGCCGCTCATTATCAGTAGCGGCGGCAACTCAGGGTCGCAGGCGGCGACGCTGGTTATTCGCGCCATGGCGCTGGCGGAAATCCGCTTGCGTGACTGGTGGCGCGTCATGCGCCGCGAAGTGGCTTCGGGCCTGATGCTCGGGACGGGTTTGGGCCTGGTCGGCTTCCTGCGCATAGTGCTGTGGCAACGATTGGGCTGGGCGGACTACGGGCCGCATTTCGTGCTGGTCGGCCTGACGGTTTGGCTGAGCCTGGTTGGGGTGGCGTGTCTGGGGACGGTGACCGGGAGCATGCTGCCGTTCCTGCTGCGGTTGTTGCGGCTGGACCCGGCGGCCAGCTCGGCCCCGTTCGTCGCGACGCTGGTGGACGTAAGTGGGTTGGTGATCTACTTTACGATTGCGGCGGCCGTGCTGCATGGGACGCTGCTGTGACGGGCGATTCCGGCGGGTAGACTGGCGGCTGGGTAGCCCGGGCCAGGGTGGCCTGGAAATCGCGGTCACGGGTGTGCGGGTGACTATTTGCGGTAAACATCTGGTGGGTAGTAACTTGTGGACGCGCCGTCGGGTTTTTTGTAGCGGCGTTGGCGATTGAGCTTGACTAATGGAAAAGTGATGGCATAATTGCCATATGCCGATAGAGGAGCGGATGAAGTACTCGAAGGTTCAGTATGAGGCGCGGGCGCGGGTCGCCAAGGCGCTGGCTCATCCGAGCCGGCTGATAATCCTGGATGCGATTGCGGACGGTGAGCGGTGCGTGTGTGAGTTGACCGAGCTCGTTGGCGCGGACCAATCCACGGTCTCCAAGCACCTGGCGATCTTGAAGCAGGCCGGGATCATCGATGACCGCAAAGAAGGCTCCAAGACGTTCTACCGACCAAGAATCTGCTGTCTGAAAGGACTTTGGGAATGCATCGAGGCGGTGCTGAGGGAAAACCTGAAGGCACAGCAGGAGGCGATGGGGCATTGAGCTCCGCGGCTTTTTCTGCGCCCGGCCATGGTGAGATGGTCATGTCGCCATCATCGCAGCGGCTGTCGCCCGAGACGCTGCGGACGCTCGCGATCTTGGGTGTGATGGTCGTCGTCTTCCTGCTGGCGTACCTGTCGCCGTTCCAGGCGTTGCCGGGCGGCGGGCCGCGGATCGTGACGGCGGGGCGTGAAGCCCTGCTGATGCTCCAGGATTACGCGCAGCACCACGTGATTCTGTGCCTGGTGCCGGCACTCTTCATCGCC
Source organism: uncultured Planctomycetales bacterium (assembly GCA_964647015.1). Lineage (GTDB taxonomy): Bacteria > Planctomycetota > Phycisphaerae > UBA1845 > Fen-1342 > JAAYXS01. The sequence continues at coordinate 6,926 of CAZYGM010000152.1, forward strand.
GGTGCGATTTCCTGCTTCGTCTCGCAGGCCGCGGTGATGAAGTACCTGGGGCCGACGGCGAACAAGCTCTTGGCTTATGGCGTGGCTTCGGTATCCGGGACGATCCTGGCGGTTTGTTCGTGCACGGTGTTGCCGCTGTTCGCGGGGATCTGGACGCGCGGTGCGGGGCTGGGGCCGGCGGCGGCGTTTCTGTACTCCGGGCCAGCCATCAACGTGCTGGCGATCATACTGACGGCGCGCATCCTGGGCTGGGAGCTGGGCGTGGCCCGGGCCGGTGCCGCTATCGGGTTCAGCCTGATTGTCGGCCTGCTGATGCACTTGATCTACCGCAAGGAGGAGCGGGCCAAGGCGGAGGCAGCGAAGGCCGCCGGTGGGTTTGTCGTGCCGGATGGTACGGTGGAGCGGCCGCTATGGAAGACGGCCAGCTACTTCGGGGCCATGATCGGCATTCTCGTCTTCGCCAACTGGGCCCGGCCGGCGGCGCCGAACGCCGTTTGGGAGGCCCTGTTCGCCGCCAAGTGGGTCATCACCGGCGTGTTGCTGGTGGCACTGGCGGCGATGCTCAGGTTCTGGTTCACGCGGGCGGAGCTGAAGCAGTGGGTGGGCAGCACGTGGTTCTTCACGAAGCAGATCATGCCGCTGCTGTTTATCGGCGTGCTGGTGTCCGGCGTGTTGTTGGGGCGTCCGGGGGAGGAAGCGTTGATCCCCAGTCGCTGGATCGAGCAATCGGTGGGCGGCAACAGCCTGGGGGCGAACTTCTTCGCCGCCTTTGCCGGCGCGCTGATGTATTTCGCGACGTTGACGGAAGTGCCGATTTTGCAGGGGCTGCTGGGCGCGGGAATGGGCCAGGGTCCGGCGCTGACGCTGCTGCTGGCGGGGCCGGCGTTGTCGCTGCCGAGCATGCTGGTGATCAGGTCGGTGGTGGGTACGCGCAAGATGTTGGTTTACGTGTTTCTGGTGGCGGTGCTCTCGGCGGTGGCGGGGCTGCTGTACGGCACGTTCGGTTGAATGAGGAACCAGGAGCGGCGTGGTTGGCGCAACAACCAGGCGGGTGTGGCCAGAGAGCCGGTCGGCACCCGGAGCGATTGTCGGAACTGTCGGGCTTGATGTGTGGTCAAGGAACAATTCATGAAAATCGAAGTGCTGGGAACCGGTTGTGCGAAGTGCAACATGCTGGAGGCGGCCGCCCGGACGGCGGCGGACAAGCTGGGTCTCGAGTATGAGCTGGTGCACGTGAAGGACCTCGGCAAGATCGCGGCGTATGGCGTGCTGATGACGCCGGCGCTGGTGATTGACGGTCAGCTGAAGCTGACGGGCAAAGTCCCGAGTGAAGCCGAACTGGCGAAGCTGCTGAGCAGCGCGGCCGGTGCCTAGTATGGAGACGGTCGTGATGCTGACAGTTCGAAGAACGCTGCCGATCGCAGCGTTGGTTGGGCTGGTACTGGTGCTGTCGGGCTGCGAGCGGACCCCGGCCGCCCCCGCGGACGGACCCGTCGTGGCAGGCCAGGCGG
>CAZYGM010000153.1:0-8417 GCA_964647015.1 uncultured Planctomycetales bacterium
CTACGATGTGCGCCTGTATGGTGTCGGGGCCACGCACACCGCCACAACTGAGTGGAACATCCGGCCCGAAGCGCCCGTCACATCCCTGGCCGCCACCCTGCGTGAGGCACCGCTGCTGCGCTCGGCGGACGGCGCCGCCCCGGCCGGCGTCGTGCTGGTCAGCGACGGGGCGGACAACGTGGACGGCCCGCGCGCCGTGCGCAGCGTCGCTCGCGAACTCGCCCAGCGCGCCATCCCCCTCTGGGCCGTCGGCGTTGGCCCGCCGCCTGGCCAGACCCCGATGGTAGAGCTGACACCGCTGGTGTTGCCGCGCCAGCTCGGCATCCGGGATCGCCTGCGCGTCCCCGTCTCCGCCCGCGTCCAGGGCTGTGCCGGCACATTCGTCACGCTCCAGCTTCTCTGGGGCACCGAACCGACCGCCGAGCAACGCCTGCGTATAGACCGCGACACCCAACAGCTTCGCCACGAATTCGAGCTCGTCCCGCCGGGACCCGGCGTGCAGCGCCTCACCGCCCGGGTCACCCTCGCGGAAACCCTCGGCGGACAGTCGTTCGAAACCTTCGCCCTGGTCGATGTGCGCGACCAGGGTATCCGCATCCTGCACCTCGAAGACGCCCCCCGTAGCGAGGCCGCGTTCATCGCCCGCGCCCTGCGCTCCGACCCACGCCTCGAAGTCGTCGCTGATTTCTTCTTCAACGCACCCGGCCACGCACCGCAGCCGGTCGCTTGGTCCGACTACGACGTTATCATCCTCGGTCGCCTGCGCAAGCCACTTCCCGCGGACGCCCTGCAAGACCTTGCCCGCGCCGTGACTCAACGCGGCACCGGCCTGCTGCTGGCCGGCGGCCGCGGCCTGCTCAACGACGTCAACCACGACGGCAGCTCACTGGCCGCGCTCAGCCCAGCGCAGCTTGTGCTCGACCAGTTTGCCCTCGAAGGGCCCCTGCCGTTCCGGCCCACGGCGGCCGGCGCCCGCCACCCCATCCTCCAACCAAGCGTCACCGACACTCCCGCCGCAACTACTCAGAGCGGCGCCAATATGACGGACCCGTGGTCCGCCCTGCCACCGCTGGGGGGCGGCGCCGTCCTGGGCGACCCCAAACCCATCGCCTCGGTCCTGGCCGTCACCAGCGGCGACCGGCCGTTGCTGGTCGCCCAGGAGGTCGGGCGCGGCCGCTGCGTCGCGGCGGCCTGGGAGACCACCTGGCCGTGGGCCCTGTACTCCGAGCACGGCCGCGAGTTGCACCACCGCCTCTGGCGGCAAACCGCTCTCTGGCTCGCCAACCGCCGACCGCACGCCTGGGTCCTGACCGATCGGCCGGAATACCCCCTGGCCGCCCTCGAACAGGGCCGCCGCGTGCGCATCCGCGCCGGCCTGAGCGGCCTCGACCTGCTCAGCCAGCCTGAGATCCTCGCCAGCGCCGACGCCCGCCTCGAACTGATCATCGATGGCACCCGCCACCCCATCCGCCTCGAGCAGCGCGGCGATGAATGGCTGGCCGAACTGCCCGCACCCGGCGACGAACTCACCAACCTCCCCGCCGGCCGCTACACCCTGGAATTCGCCGTACGCGGCCTGCAGTCCGACGCGCCCCCGCCGCCCGCGGAGACCACGCCCACCGTGTCCCACGACGACCACGTCCTGACCGCCGGCACGGCCTTCGACGTCCGCGCCGTCCAGCTCGAAACCACCCCTCCCACCGCCGACCTGGGTACGCTGCGCAGTGCGGCCGAAGAAACCGCCTCCGCCGGCGGTGGCTACCACGACCTGGCCGCTTTCCCGCACCTGCTCGACCACCTTCTGGCCACCGACCGTCGAACCGAAATCCGCCGAACCATGCGCTACAGCACCGTCAGCAGTGAACCCTGGGTCCTGCTCGTGGCGCTCACGGCCGTCCTGGCCCTTGAGTGGTCCATCCGCAAACGGCTCGGACTGGCATAGCGGTCCGCGCGGACTGCTGCCGCCGCACCTGTAGCCCCCCACACTTTTGCAGGTATACTGCCCGCTCGCACACCGGCCGCGCCGCGGCAAAACGCCGCTTTCCCCTGGCGGCCCGGCCGCCGGCTGGCGATACTTAAGCTGGTTGCGGGCCGCCGACTTTCGCTTGACAGGTGCAGACTTTGCGCAGCTTTCTCCGCACGGTTGGTTCGTTGTGGTTCGCGGCGGTCTTGCTGGTGCTGTTGCTGATCGCCATGGCCTGCGCCACGACCTACGAGACTTCCACGTCCGCGGCCCAGGCCCTAGCGGTGTACTACCGGGCCTGGTGGTTCGAGGGCCTGCTCGCCCTCCTAGCCCTTAATACCGCCGCCGCCCTGATCGTCCGCTTTCCGTTCTCCCGGCGGCTGCTCGGCTTCGTCATCACCCACGTGTCCATTCTCGTCATCCTCGCCGGCGCGTTCATAACCAAGCACGCCGCCTTCGACGGCCGCGTGATTGTCGCCGAGGGGCAAACCGTCACCGACATGATCAACGTTGACCGCGAAACATTGACCGCCACCCGTCCCCACGGCCAGGCCAGCGCGACGATCACCCTCCCGCCCGGGATCTTCGGCGGCTTCTCCCCTGTCGCCCAACCGCCGGCTCCCCCGCTGCAACTGGGCGACGTCGTGGTCACTATTCAGCACTACCTTCCGGACAGCGCCTGGGTCCGCCGCATCGTGCCCGACACTGACCCGCGGCACCCGCCGGCGGTCGAGGTCGCCATGATGACCCCCGCCGGACAGACTTCTGTCTGGCTGCTGGCGGGCCGCTCCGAGCCACTCGCGGACCGCGCGATCTCGTTTCGCCACATCACCGACGTCGCCGAGTGGAACGAACTGCTCGTCGCGGCCAAGGCCGCCGACGCGGCCGTGGTCGTCCGGGCCGTTGTCGCCGGCACAACGTTCGACTTCCCCCTGGCCGACTGCTTGAACCAGCCCGTGCCGGTCGGGCAAACCGGCTACACGCTCCGCGTCCTGCGCTACCTCACACACGCCGTCGTGGCCGGGCGTGGGCAGATCATCGATGACCCCACGCGATCCGCCAACCCCGTAGTCGAAGTCGAGATCAACGCGCCCGACCATACTGAAACCCGCTACGCCTTCGCCAACTTCCCCGACTTCCGGCACGGCGACCAGGACATCCGCGAACTCGAAATCGTCTTGTTGGCGCGCGCCGCCGACCGGCCCGGCACGCCCGTGCAGATCTTCCAGGACCCCGCCGATGGCCTGCACATTCGCTTCGATACCGGCAACGGCGCGGGCCCCCCGCAAGAGCTTGAGATCGCTGTGCCGCGCGAAGCGCCCTGGCCCGATACTACGTACGCCGTGCTGCGCCGCCTGCCGCACGCCCGCACCGACCGCCTCCTCGAGCAGATCCACCCGCCCCGCGCCCAGCGCGAACCAGCCATCCTCGTGACCGTGTCCAGCGCCGGCCAATCCAGCCCGCATTGGCTCCAGAAGGACCGCGCCGTACCGGTCGCCATCGGATCGACGCAACTCGAGCTGACGTATGCCAACGAGCGTGTTCCGCTCGGCTTCGCCCTGACCCTCGACGCTTTCAACCTGGGCTACTACCCGGGCGGCCGCAGCCCCCGCTCCTACGAAAGCCTGATTACGCTCGTCGATCCCGGCAGCGGCCGCGCCCGCAAGGCCGTGGTCACGATGAACCGCCCTGTAACCCACGGTGGCTACGAGTTGTTCCAGTCCAGCTACAGCATGGAGACCGGGCGGACTTACAGCTACCTGAGCGTAGCACGCGATCCGGGCCGCCCCATCGTCTACTTCGGTTACGTAGCGCTGCTGATCGGCATGTTAGTCGTACTGGCAACGCGCATCGCCGCCCGGCACCGCGCCGCCGCCCGCCTAACCCCGGCAGGAGGTCAGGCCTGAATGTCCACCCTCGTTCTGACACTGGCGACGCTGATCCTCGCCGCCCCGGCACCCGCCGCGGTACGCCTGCCAACCGCTCTCGACCTCGAGACATTTCGCCGCCTGCCGACCCAGCACAACGGCTACACGCCGCCGATTGACACCCTCGCCCGCGACATCGTCCACAGCGTCACCGGTTCGCGGACGCCGCAAGGCCGCGACCCCGTCCTGCTGCTCCTGGCCTGGACCTTCGACCCCCCCACCTGGCGCCGCGCGCCGCTCATCAGGATCCCCAACGCGGCGCTGCGGCGCGAGCTGCAACTCGATCCCGCTCGAACCACCTTCACCTACGACGAGCTCGCCAAACACCGCCCCCTGCTCGAACCAATCGACGCCGTCCGGCGACGCGGACCGGGCGTCAAGCTCGATCCACTTGAGGCGGAGGCCGCCGGCATTTACGAACGCCTGCTGTTGCTGCGTCACGTCTTCACCGGCGCCGCCCTGCCGCTGATTCCCAGCCCGGATAACGTAATCGCACCGTGGCAGCCCATCGGCACTCTCGGCACGGCGGACACCCGCCAGGCCACCGCCGTCCAGGTCGCCTGGGCGTCCTTGCGGTCGGCCCTCCTGGCCAATGATGCACAGGCTTTCACCGCCGCCTCCGAGCAACTGGCCCTGGCCCTGGCCGCCCTCCCCGCCGCCTATCGGCCCACGGCCGAGCAACTCGACCGCGAGCTGCACTACAACCGCCTGCAACCATACCGCCGCGCCTGGCTCACGCTGCTGGCCGCCACCGGCCTCACGCTCGCCGCCACACTCCTCGCCCTGTCACGCTCGCCCCGCCTCGCTCCCCTGCAGCGGGCGGTTGACCTGCTCGCTCTGGCTGCAATCCTGCTCGGTTTCGGCCTGCTCTCCTACGGCATGTGGCTGCGCTGGCACATTGCCGAGCGCCTGCCCGCCGCCAATATGTTCGAATCGCTGCTGTTTGTCGGCTGGGGCGCCGGCGTCCTGGCCATCGCCGCCGCGGCAATTGGTGCCTGCACAGGCCGCGCCCGAATTGTGGCCCTGACAGCCACAGCCATGGCCACCATCGCCTTGCTGCTGGCCGACTGTCTGCCGATCGACAGCTTCATCCGCCCCGTGGCCCCTGTCCTGCTCGATACGATCTGGATGTCGCTCCACGTGCCGGTCATCATGGGCTCGTATGCCGTGCTGGCCCTGGCCGTGCTGGTCGCGCACGCCCAGCTTGTGCTGCTCGCTGTCTGGCCGCGCCGCCCCGCGCTCGCCGCCAAAGTGGACGGCCTGCACTACTGGTTCGCCCTGGTCGGCTCCTGGATGCTCCTGGCCGGGATCATCACCGGCAGCATGTGGGGCGCCGCCTCCTGGGGTCGCTACTGGGGCTGGGATCCCAAGGAAGTCTGGTCGCTCGTGGCGTTTCTCGCCTACATGGCCATCCTGCACGTACGCATCGATCACGAGCGCATCCCCGGCTGGGCCTACGCCGTCGCCGGGCTGCTGGCTGTCGCCTTGCTGATAATCGTCAGCGGGCACATCGGCCGGCTCACCCCCCTGAAGCTTCTCGCGGTTGTCGGCACCGCCGTCGCCGCCGTGATCTTCGTGCTGGGGCGCGGTCCATTGGCAACCGCCCTCAAGAGCGTGGTGGCCTTCTGGCTGATTGTCATGACCTATGTCGGCGTCAACTACGTCCTGGGCACCGGCCTGCACAGCTACGGCTTCGGCGCCGGCCCCGTCGTGCGCTGGATGTTCCTGCTCGGCGGCATCGACCTGGCCCTGATGGCCGTCTGTTCCGCCGTGTACATCCTGCGTGCCAGGCTTGCCGCACCCCCGCCGGCCCTCGCCGCCACCGCTACGCGCGGCTGAACCCATCCGCATTATCCCCGCCCACCAGCCGCCCCCCGGCTCAGCTCGCGGCCGCGCCGGCCCGCCCGACCGCCCAACGCCGCAACGTCTCGATTAACACCCGCCGATCGATCGGCTTCGTCGCGTAGTCGTCACATCCCGCCTGCAGGCAGCGCTCCCGATCACCCGGCATCGCGTGCGCCGTCAACGCGATGATCGCGCCCGGGTAACCGCGCTGCCGCAGCAAACGTGCGGCCGTGTAACCATCCATCTCCGGCATCTGCATGTCCATGAGAATCACATCAAAGGGCTCCCCGGCGCCTGACGCAGCCAGCGCCCGCTCCACGGCCGCAGCGCCATTCTCGACCGCAACCACCTCCGACCCGATCCGACGCAGTATCGCCGAGATCAGCCGCTGGTTGTCCAGCCCATCCTCCGCTAGCAGAATCCGGATGCCCAGTTCGATTGCCTCGGGCGCTGCCGGCTGCACCGCTTCCGCGCAGAAACTCGCGCCCCCGAACGGCTGCGCGACCAGCTCCACGCCAGCTAGCGAACCCGTGCCGACGGTCACACGCACATGCGTCCCCCGCCCTGGCGCGGTAGCCACTATCCATACGTCGCCGCCCAGCCCGTTTGCCAGCCGCCGGCTGATCGCCAACCCCAGCCCAGTGCCGCCGAACCTCCGGCTGGTGGATCCGTCCGCCTGTGCAAACGGCCGAAAGAGCCGCCTGACCTGCCCCGCTGACATGCCCAGCCCCGAGTCAAACACGTCGAACTGCAACAGCGGCGCCGGATCCGTACTCGGCGTAGCCAAGCCGACCACCACGCGCACCCCGCCGCGCTCCGTGAACTTGATCGCGTTGCCCACCAGGTTGATCAGAATCTGGCGCAGTCGCGTCGGGTCACTACGAATGACCTGCGGAACCGGGCCGTGCGCCGCCACGTCGAACGTCAGGCCCTTCTCCTTGGCCCGCGCGCCCATCAGCGAACAGACATCCGCGACAATTGCCGCCGGCGCGCACGGCACCTGCTCGATCTCCAGCTTGCCCGCTTCGATCTTCGACAGATCCAGGATGTCGTTGATGATCCCCAGTAGGTATCGGCCGTTCCGGTCGATCGTGCTGACCGCCTCCAACCGCTCCTCTTCCGATAACCCCGCCTCGAGCAGCGTCTCCGCGAAACCCAGAATCGCCGTCATCGGCGTGCGGATCTCGTGGCTCATGTTCGCCAGAAACTCGCTTTTCGACTGGTTGGCCGCCTCCGCCGCCGCCAAGGCCGCCCGCAGCTCGCGTGCCGCCCGCTTCCGCGCCGTAATGTCCGCCACCACCGCGAGCAACTGCCGCCGCCCGCGGGACTGCACTGCCGTCCCGTGCACCTCCACGTCCAGCATGCTGCCGTCCCGACGCACGTCCACTGACTCCACGTGGAACTTCCCCGTCGCCGCCAGCGCCGCCTGGAAGCTTTCGAACTCGCCATAGTGCTCCGGATGCACGATGTCCCGGCCGTGCAACTGCACCATCTCGGCGTGCGTGTAGCCGTGTAGCTCGCACGCCGCCGGGTTGGCGTCCACGATCCGCCCCTCGACGTCGAACAGCAGCATCGCGTCCGGGACAGACTCGAAGATCTGCCGGTGATACTCCTCGCTGGCCCGTAGCTCGTCCTGCCAGCGCCGCCGCGTCAACTCCGCCCGCAGCGCCCCCCGCCGCAACCAGTAAATGCCGGTCCCGGCGATTATGCTCGCCAACAGTGCCGGCACCAGCCCCCACAGCGCCGCCCAACGCATCGACGCCAGTCGCCGCTCGTATTCATCCGACGTGATGTCCACCCCCACCACGCCCACCGGCCGGCCCGTCGAATCATAGAACGGCGCGTAGCCGCTGATGAGCGAGCCCCATTTGTCCTGGTACGCCCCGCGCGTCGATGTCGCCCGCCCTTCGCGCAACGCCTCCAGCATCGCCGGATCGGGAGCCTCATACAGCTCCATGATCCCCGAGTGATCCTCCACACCATCCCCGTCCGCGTCCCCCGGCGGCGTGGCGTCGAGCACAAAGTAAACCTCGTCATCCTCCAGGATCACCGTGTATACGAACCGCAGCCCGTCCACCGCCTCCAGCACCCGCCGCATCGGAGCTATCGCCCGGCAATACTCCTCCCCAAACTCCTGCTCCGCCAACCGGAACTGCCGATGCGCATCGCCATCCACCAGGGCCGCAACCGCCTGCGCCTGCCGGATAAGGCTGCTGTACAGAATGGCCCTGCACGCCTCGTCGGCACGCCGGTGCAACAGCACCGTGCTGAACGCCGCCGTCAGAAACAGAACGGCCCCGACCACCAGCCCGTCCCGCAACGGGTGGATGCGACCGGCCCAGGGTCTGCCCGCCCGCCCTATCTGCGCACTCCGAGCGCTCACCGTGATGCCATGGCTCCATTGACGGCCGGCACGTGCGCACGCCGGTGGACGCACGAACAGACCCGCAGGGGACTCTCAGGCCCGCCGGCGAACGCCGGCGTTCTGCGCAGGCCCACCGTATTCATCGGACGACCCGCGCGCCCCGTTAGAAATCGATTGAGACCCCGTGATCACGTCTCATAACCCCGCCCCGCTGGCACCACCCAGGCAAACCAACACCCCGCCTCACCCAGCCCTCCCAAGATTATGCTTGACTTGCGCTTCCCACCCCAACCACCATACCATTCGTGGGCTGACC
>CAZYGM010000154.1:0-8396 GCA_964647015.1 uncultured Planctomycetales bacterium
TCGATAGGGCGGGACCGCCAGTGATCGCGATGACGAAGCCGGTAACTGCGAACGTTGCCCGGTCCCATCTACTCATCTGATTCACAATTGGCGTTAGACCGGTAGTTACTGGTATTCGATTGGTAGTTACGCCCTGGCGCGCCGCCCAGAACGCCTCCCTCAGCCAGTCGATGAATGCCCGTATGGCTTCCCAGTCCACCAGGTCGAGCGGGCCGGTGCTGAGGCCAAGCCGGTCTGCCAGGTCCGTGATGAGCGCTATGAGTTGACGAATGTCCTCCTCGCTCGGGCCCGTGGCGTTCGGCCCGCCCCGCCCGGTCCCGTCTTCTTCGTCGCCGTTCGGGTTGTCCGTGCCGTCGTCGCACGGCTCGGGCGTCGGCGGCAGCGGCGGACCGATCTCGTCATCGCCGCCGAACGGGCCGAGCATCGGGTCGTAACCGCTCCCGGGAGCCTCCGGCAGCAGCGACGTGAACCCCAGCGGGTCGATCAGGTTCGTGGGCGACGAGCCGGCGTAGGCGTACGTATTCACCCCATCCACGTAGCCCAGCGGGTCGCGTTGCAGCCAGCGGCCGAGGCGGGGGCTGTACGTGCGGAAGGGGAAGTGGTACAGGCCGATGGCCACGTCGTGCCGCTGACCGGTCCACATGAACGGATTGCCGAACGCCGACGGCTCAGTGTTCGTCACGCGCATGGCCTCGGTCAGACGGAGGTGTCTCTTGCTCGCCCGCGCGCCGCTCCTTGACGAACGCAGTACCGCATTCTGGACAGCGAGCCTGTGGCAGGCCCGTCAGGATGTACCCGCACTCGGAACATCGTCCGGGCACTTGCCGACGCATGTGCTCCTGGCGTAGTGCAGCCGCTATGCCCGACACGACAAGGCAAAGCGGCAGCGCCGGGGGGGCGGTGACGACGAGCAGGGCCCCGACGGCGCGCCAGTCGCCGCCGAGGCCCATGGCTACAGCATGTCTGACCACCACGCCCCAGGTTGCCACCTGCAGCAGGGCCCCCACGATCGCAACGGAAACGCGCGCACTCAACACGCCGAGGCATGCGGCGCCGCCCCCAAGCAATACCAGTACGACGACGCAAGCCGCGCTGAGGCCGATGCCGCCTACCAAGTGTGGTGTCAGCAGACCGACCGCACCGCCCGAAGCGCCGTACAACACTAAGTATAGCAGCGTCGCCCCAATGTGCAGCCGTCGATTGCCTGCGCGCGAGATCATCTTGTTCCTCCTTGTCACAGAGCATCCGATAATTGTGGCACGTCAGAAGGTGCATTGGCTCAACAAGGCGCGCCAGCCCCGGCGGGGGCCATCGTCACGTAGCCAGCCCGCGCGGCACGCTGAGCATCGTCGTAGTTTGGCTGACCATACTCCGCGACGGCGGCGTAGTAAATGAACGCCCACCGAACGCACGTGTTCAAATTATCCGAGTTCGCCTCCGCTATGCAGATGCGCAGCATGTCTTCAAAGAACTCACGGTCACACACAAGTTTACTCTTTCCAAGCGTACCATAACACCTGTCATGCTCATTACATGCTGGGCTAAAGTCAACTCCGCTCGGAGCGTTTCCGACGGGAGAGCTACAGCCATTCGTCGGGGCATTCGGGTTGTTCGGGTACCGTGGCCCGCCGTAAAGCCCCGGTCGCAATCGCGGCGTCAAGGGCCCCGGCCTAGGGTAGCTACCAGGCTTCAGTTCCTCCTGCGCCACGTCGCCGCCGAACGGGCCGAGCATCGGGTCGTAATCGCTCCCGGGAGCCCCCGGCAGCAGCGACGTGAACCCCAGCGGGTCGATCAGGTTCGTGGGCGACGAGCCGGCGTAGGCGTACGTATTCACCCCATCCACGTAGCCCAGCGGGTCGCGTTGGAGCCAGCGGCCGAGGCGGGGGCTGTACGTGCGGAAGGGGAAGTGGTACAGGCCGATGGCCACGTCGTGCCGCTGACCGGTCCACATGAACGGATTGCCGAACGCCGACGGCTCGTCCGGCGCGTGGCGGACCCAGTCTCCGGAACCGCTCCCGGCGGCCGGGTCCCAGTGCGCGATGTACGTCTTGCCGTACGGGTCGTAGTCGTAACGCTCGACCAGCTTGGCCGGGACCGGTTCCGGCGTCGCGTCCGGCTCGCCGGCGTCCAGCAGGCCGACCACGCTGCCGAGGGCGTCACGGACGTAGTGCAAGACCTCCTCCGATCCGGCCGCCACGTCGCCGGCCGCCGTCCAGTCTATCATCACCAGCGGCTCCGGGAAGCGCGCGCCCCAGATGAGCTCCCGAGCGAGCGTCCAGGTGCAGGGGTCGGGGCCCGCGCCGTCCGGGTCGTGCAGGACATACTCCTCGATAGGCTCCAGCCCGGCGTAGACGTGCCGCGTGCTGACCGGCCCGCCGGGTGATCCTGAGTGAAGCGCGGACGGTGGCGGATGTTGACAGCGCGGCATGGGGATCACGATCTCCGTCTGGGGGTCCAGCTACGAACGAAACCGTAGATCAGTGCACCGAGCAGTACGGCAGTTGCCGTGGCAAGCGACAGCCAGGACATCTCACTGGCAGCCGCAGCAACGATATCTGCAGCCGTAACGCAAGATAGCACTAGGGCCAGAAGCAGTATCCGTCGCGGGGGATCGTCACGTTCGCCGTGAGGCTGGGCCCGGGCGCATACCGGCGTTCCGCATTCCGGACAGCAGCCGGAAGTGTTCGCTTGCAGGTCATACCCACACGACACACACTGACCGCGGAGCATCCGTTCTCGCCAACGCCGACGCCGCCTTCGGCGCACGTACGTCGCGACAGCGTAGCCGCTCGCCAACCCGAAGCCCGCCCAGACGATTCCCACCCAGATCCAGTGCACGTCAACTGTCTGTCGGGAACCCGCAGAGCCGATCCAACTAATAAGCCCTCCGACCATGGCTGCGGCGAGGCCGACAGCCGAACCGATGAGCAGGTACACCGACATTCGCACCGGCTGCGGCCGCGTTTCGCATTCGCCCTCGGGTTCCGATTGAGCCATTACCGTTTGGATACCATGGGAGATTATTAATGTCCACTCGCGCTGCACCTGCATCTTAGTAACCGCTCCCGGTAAGAGTTGAGGACACTTCCCGGTGTTTCGCAGGCATTCTCACCGGCCATTTCCACGCCTGGCATGATATTACGGGACCATGCGACGAAACGCGTCGCGCGACCGACACGCGTCGGCGGCATGGCGGGTCGCCGGATACCGACAGAGGAAGCCCCGTGCGCAAACCCAGACCCAGCCGCATTCTGTCGATATGAAGCCGGGCGCCGGCTGGCCAAGAGAATGCCCGGGAGCGCTCCCGGCCGCCTGCCGAGCTACACGACGTGAGCCGAGAAGCGGCTCGCAAGATCTGCGGGGGCGCTCGCCGCCGTGGCGCTATGGAGCGACTCTGATGAACAAGCCAATGTCCGGCGGTCACAAGGTCGCCCTGGGCTTTGGACTGATACTGGTTCTGGTGGTCAGTACCGCGATGAATGCGGCGCTGAGCGTGCGCCGGGATGCCGCCACGGCGCGCGAGGCCCTGGTCGCCCGCGAGGCCGAGACTGCGCTTGCCGCCGCGCAGATCACCTACCTGCGGTGGGTCAGGACGGTGGAGGAGCGCATTGGCTCGGTCAACCGCGAGCACGCAGCCGTGCCAGAGTCGCCGGCCGGCATGTTGGCGGCCTGGTTGCGAAGTGAGGCGCGGCACGCGGCTGAGCGGAGCGTGCCGGGGCTGCGGCCGGCGCTGGCGGGGCTGGATGAGCTGGCTCTGCCGCTCGACGTGAGCGTGCGCGAGGTTCAGGCGGCGCTGGACTTCGGCGGCGCCAGTGGCGTGCGTCGGGCCGAGCGGGTGCTTTCATCAGAAGTGCGGCCGGCCCTGGAGGGGGTGCTGCCGCTATTGGATCAGGCCCGCAGCGTGGCCGCCGCGCGCGTCGAGGATCATCGGCAGTTCATGGCGGCCGTGAGCTGGCGCGGCTGGACGACGCTGTTCACGACGGTGTTGGCGGTCGTGCTGGGGTCATTGCTGGCGCTGTACATTGCACGTGCCGTCACGACCGACCGGCAGGCCGGCCCGGCAGACGTTTCGGCAACCGGCCCTGCCCTGGGTGTGCCGTCCGGAGGCTCTTCAGCCGCGAGCGAGACGCGCTTTGTGCCGAGTGCCGGCTATGGCGCCGAGGAACTGGCGCGCGTGACCTCGTCCGCGACGTTTCCAGAGGCCACGACCGAACTGGCCGGAGCGATGCCGCACAAAGGTGCGGCTGCGACCGCGCCTAATGAAGCGGCAGAAGAAGCGGACGGGCGGCTGGCTGAGGAGTGTCCTGGGGCGGACGCGTTCGAGCCTGGCCGCGAGACGGAGCCGGCAGTCGCGGCCTGCGTAAGAATTGTCAGCAGCCACTCGTAATCCACTGCTCCAGCAGCTTGCGCGCTTCCGAATCACGCAATTGCCGAGGTGGATGCTTCATGCAGACGGCGGACACTTCGAGCAACGGGCCGCCGATGCCGCGATCCAGGGCGAGGCGCGCGCAGCGGATGGCGTCAATGGCCATGCCGGCACTGTTCGGCGAGTCTTCCACGCTCAGTCGCAGTTCCAGGTTCATGGGCACATCGCCGAAGCCGCGCCACTCCACGCGCAGGAAGCAGACCTTGTTGTCCTTCTGCCAGGGCACGTAATCGGACGGCCCGATGTGGATGTTGTCCTGGTCGAGCGGAACGTCAAGCTGCGACTGAACCGACTCGGTCTTGGAAATACGCTTGGACTTCAGCCGGCCCTGCTCCAGCATGTTCAAGAAGTCGGTGTTGCCGCCCGTGTTGAGCTGGTAAGTGCGCTCGAGGCGCACGCCGCGATCACCCATCAGCCGCGCCAACATGCGGTGCACGATAGTGGCCCCGAGTTGGCTCTTGATGTCGTCCCCGATTACGGGCAGGTTGCGCTGGCGGAACCGCTCGGCCCACTCCGCATACGATGCCACGAAGACCGGCACGCAATTGACTAACGCGACACCCGCCTCCAGGCAGGCCTGGGCGTAGGCCTGCACGGCCTCCTCCGACCCGACCGGCATGTAGCACACCAGCACTTCGGCGCCGGACTCCCGCAGCACCGTAGCCGGGTCAACCGGCGGCACGTCCGCCACGCGGAAGGCGCGCTCCTCCGGGTAATCCGCCATGTGGGCGGCGACGCCGTCCAGCACCGGACCCATCTGTACCGTTACGCCGTAGTCGGGCAGCTCAGGCTGAAAGACCGCGGTGCAGTTCGGCTGGGCGAAAGCCGCCTCGGCCAGCGGCCGTCCGACCTTCCGGCGATCGATGTCGAACGCGGCGACGACCTGGATGTCAGCGACGCCATAGCCGCCGACGTCGGGGTGCATCAGGCCGGCGACGGACTGTGGGTCGCGTGATTTGTAGTACTCCAGCCCCTGCAGGAGGGAGCTGGCACAGTTACCGACGCCGGCAATTGCCAATTTCACCTTCCTGTTCATGGCTGACCTCTCCTCACACATGCGTTGCCGGGCGAGTTGACGTGCCGCCAAACCGCGTCACTTGCCTCACGGCGGCTGCGCCGACGCCATACCCTGGCCGGACGCTGGCAGGAAGCTAACGCTTTCCACGTCGGAAAGCAACAACGCCGGCAGGCGGGGCTGGGCACATCCGTCGGCCTGGATGCGCCGCCGGTTGCCGGGCCGCCGGGGTGGGTCTATAAGCGCATGTTCTCAGCTTGGCGTTCCCCCCAGCCAGGGATTGGGGGGCCTTTACGTGGGCGGCTGTTGGCGTGTTGCCGGATAGGTTCCTGGAACGATTGGCGCAGGTTGTCCCGCCTGAGCGGCTGGCGGGCGTGCTGGCCAGCTTCGCCGCTGAGAAGGCGGTGACGATTCGCGTCAACTCGTGGCGTGCGCGCCCGGAGGACGTCGTGGCCGAACTGGCCGCCGCCGGCGTAACAGCCCACCTGGTCGCCGGGCTGCACTCGGTCTACCGGGCCGCAGCCGCCGACCGAGACCGCCTGACGCGCTCGGCCCCGTTTTCCCAAGGCCGCCTATACGTCCAGAACGTGTCCAGCCTGCTAGCCGCGCCGGCCCTCAGTGTGGAACCCGGCATGAGCGTCCTCGACTTGGCCGCCGCCCCCGGCGGCAAGACGCTGCACCTCGTGGATCTGATGAACAACACGGGCGCCATCAGCGCCGTCGAGTCCGCGCGCGAGCGCTTCTTCCGCCTTCGCCACAACCTCCGCCTGCACGGCGCCACGTGTTGCCGCGCATACCTCAAGGACGGCCGCCGGGTCGGGCGCGCCTGCCCCGACCGTTTCGACCGGGTCCTGCTTGACGCGCCGTGCAGCGGCGAGGCGCAATTGCGTTCGGCTGGCGAGGCGCGCTCACCCAACTGGTCGGTGCGGAAGATCGGCCAGTGCGCTGGCAAGCAACGGGCCTTGCTGCTATCAGCGGTGGCGGCCTGCCGGCCCGGCGGCCTCGTGGTCTACTGCACCTGCTCCACGGCGCCCGAGGAGAACGAGGCTGTGGTGGCTAGTGTCCTGGCGGATTGCCCGGGGATTCTGGAGGTGGAGCCGGTCCCGCTGCCGCCGGTTGCCGTGCCCGTTGCCGTGCCCGGGCTGCGTGGGTGGGCCGGCCGCGAGTTCCCGCCTGACCTGACATTTGCGACCAGGATTCTCCCCGACGACTGGTTCGACGCTTTCTTCCTCTGTCGGCTGCGAAAGCTCTGACAGGCCGGCGCCGCCCGTCAGGTCATGCAACTGATGGCCCGGCTGAAAATCGCCAGGCCGTCCCCCTCCGGACGCTCGGGCTGCGAGGCCCATGACGGATACTGGGTCCAGGTCACGAAGCGTTCGGGGTGCGGCATCAGGCCGAGAACGTGCCCGGTTTCGTCGCACAGGCCGGCTATGTCGGCCGTGCTGCCATTCGGATTGGCCGGCGCGCCCGGGCTGACGCCCGCTCCGCTCGGCGACTCGACGTAGCAAACTGCCTTGTGGCCATCGCGTTCGACCTGTTCCAGGGCTTGGTCATCCGCGAACATGACGCGCCCTTCGCCGTGCGCGATGGGCATCTCGTATTCACGGCCCGCTTCCAGAAACGCACAGCGGTCGGTCGTCGCCCGCAAAGTGACCCAGCGGTCCTGGAAACCCGGCGGGTCGTTGTGCGTAATCGCGCACTTGCGCAGCGCCGCCGGCGTCCGGAAGGGCAGCAGCCCGGCCGTCACGAGCACCTGGAAGCCGTTGCAGATTCCCAGCACCAGCCGGCCAGCATCAATGAAGGCGTGCAATTCGTCAATGAGGCCGCGGGTGAGCTGCGCGGCCAGGATCCGGCCGGCGGCAATGTCGTCGCCATAGCTGAAGCCGCCCGGGATGGTCAGGACCTGGTATTGGCCCAACAGTTCCGGCTGCTCGATGAGCCGGCGCACGTGCACGAGGTCGGTCCGGGCACCCACCAGCTCCCAGGCGTGCTTGGTCTCGAGGTCGCAGTTGGTGCCGGCCGCTCGCAGAATCAGGACCCGTACTTCAGCCACGATTGCCTGCTCTCTGCAATGGTTCCCGGGCGGTTTCGGCCGCGGGTTCCGTCGCCGCAGCTTGAACCGCCTGTCTTCCGGTGCAAGAATCTACTATATGGCGGAGCGTTTGTCTGCCGAGCGAAATTGCATGCGACCGGTCGTGTCCATGGCTCTGGGTGTTTGGGTGGCTGTCGCCGCCGTGGCTCAGCCGGCGGAGCCGCCGCCGCGCACGTTGCGTGACCAGGCCATGCGGCTGCTGGGCGGCCTGGCGCAGCTCAGTGACTGGGAGACGCACCAGACTTACCTGCTGGACGCCGTGGAGAAGGTGTACGAGCGCAACGGCTGGACCTCCGAGGCCGACCGGTTCTCGCTGGACGTCATACGCGAGATAAACGGCATCCCGCCCTGGCAGCCGCTGGAGCGATTTGCGCTGCTGAGCGACCTGGTGAGTGCGCGCTACGGTTTTGACGAGCGCCAGGAGGAGGTCTTCCGCGACCTGGTCATCCGTTCGTCAAACGAGATGTTCTCGAAGCATGCCGACCGCATCCTCGAATACTCCCTCGACGCCATTCAGACACGCGCGGCCGGGGAGCCGTTCACAGCCGAGCAGGTGGCCCGCTGGTCCAAACTGGCCCAGCCGGTGTTGCTGGACGGGCGTCATCTGATCAACGTGAACGCCGGAGTCATGCTGGCGGCGTTGCGCGAGGATCAGCGGGAGCTTATGACGGAGGATCTGGCCGCGCTGAACCTCCGGGCGAACGATATGCAAGTGATGACCGCGCGCTGGGCGATGGGGCAGTGGCAGCCTGCAGACTGGGGCATGGATGAGGACCCGATTCAACTAGCCGGAGCGCCGCCGGCGACCGCGGGATCGGCGGGGGGCGTCAGGTCCGGCGTGACCGATGCCGGTGTGCCCATAG
>CAZYGM010000155.1:0-8297 GCA_964647015.1 uncultured Planctomycetales bacterium
ATCTGGCCCGGGATCATGGTCTGGCGCGTGCGGGCGAACAGACCCTCAGCGACGTGCAGCACATTCACACTCTGCTGCGGGCGGCGGTGCGGCTAGACCCTCAGCTTGGCGAGGCGCACGCGTGGCTGTACGAGCTGGCGCTGCTGCGCGGTGACCTGCCGGCTGCGCAAGCGGCGCTGGAGAGCTTGCTGGCCGCCGAACCGGAGAACCTGGGGGCGGTGGTACAGTGGCTAGCGGTCGGCCTGGAGAACCGGGACACGGTTGAGGAGCGCGAGGCCTGGCTGAATGGGCTACTGGCCGAGAGCACGTCGCGCGCGCGGCAGAGCATGATCCACGTGCACCTGGCGCGCCTGGCCGAGCTGCGTCTGGAACGGTCGGCCGCGCTAGCGCATTTGCAGAAAGCCGGCGCGCTGGACCCGTGGAACGCTGAGGCCGTGGCTTACGAGTTGGAGCTGCTGGAGCCGGACACGCCGCCGGCCACGTGGTTGCGCAGCGCGCTGCGGCTGCTCGAGTTGTGTCCCTTTGACGCGGACACCACCTGGCAGATCGCGCAATTGCTGGACAGCGTGGGCCTGGAGGACGAGGCCGAGGCTTTCTACAACCATGTCCGCGACATACACGCACGCACGCATGCGGGCGCGCCGCTGCCGGGGTCGCGTTTGCTCCAACTGGCCCGGCACGCCGTCGCCACCGGCAACGTCGCCGAGGCGACCACGCTGGTGGAGGAGGCTATCGGGCGTGATCCGGCGGTGGCGGCCGAAGCCGGGTTGCTGTACTCCTGGCTGTTGGGCGCGCAGGGGCGTCAGCTCGAAATGGACCGGGCACGGCGGCTGCTGGCGCGGCGTTTCGCCGGTTTGCACGAGCCCAGCGCGCATTCGGTCAACGAGGTGGCCCAGGCGGCCTGGTTCTACTGCGTTCTTCAGGCGCAACCCGAGCGGGCACTGCTGCTAGCCGAGAATGCCGCGGCCCGGGCGCCGCGGGATGTTTTTGTGCAGCGGGTGCTGGGGTGGGCGCTGGCGGCGAACGCCCGTACGGTCGAGGCGGTCCAGACGCTGTTGCCGCTGGCCGGCCGGGATCCGTACGCGGCGTTCAAACTGGCGGAGTTCTCGATTGAGGCGGGCGACGATGCCGTTGCGCAGCGCATACTGAATGATCTGACGAACGTGCCGCTGGTGGGGCCGGAGCGGGATTTCCTTGAACGCCTGGGGTACGCCTTGCCGACCCCGCGGCCGCCGGCCGAGGTTGTGGCGGCGCTGGCGGACTTCAAACGCGTCGTGCTGACGTTTCACAAGGACCCGGGGCGTTTTCTCGAAGCGGCGGTCAGGCCCGAGCAGCGCTCAATGGCGGTGGGTGAACCGTGGTGGGCGGAGTTCTCGCTCACCAGTCGGGCGGAGTTCCCGATCACACTGGGTCCGGAGGGCATGGTCAATCCGGTGTTCCTGCTCTCATTCGAGTTGGAGGGCGATCGCAAACGGGAATACCCGTATCTGCTGGCCGTGCCGCTGGACGGGCCGCGGGCGGTAGCACCGGGGGCGACGGTGCGTATTCGGCGAACGATCGACGTCGGGGCGGTGCGGCGTGTTTCGCGCAAGACACCGCAGCACGTGCAGCGCGTCGTGCTGCGGGTGCTGCTCGATCCGGTGCGGAAGCCCGGTACGGCGGGCCAGTGGGAGCCGAGCCTGGGCGGCCAGGAGTTGCGCCCGGTGTACTTCAGCCGCGCGCCGCTGGCGGCGAGCCAGGAGGCGGTGCACGTGCTGCTGCGGCAGTTGCAGGCGCCGACGGAACCGCCGCGGTTGCTGGCGATCGAACAACTGGCCCAGTTGCGCGGCGAGCAGCAACGGGCGAGTCTGGGGCAGTTGAGCTACACGCCGGAGGCGGTGCCGGAGCGGCCGGTGCGCAGCGCCCTGGTGGCGGCTTTGGAGGCCCAGTCGTGGGAACTGCGCGTGCGGGCGCTGGATGCGCTGCAGAATGTCGGGCTTGATGGGCGCACCTGGCAGGCGGCGACGGCCTGTTTGGAGCATCCGCACTGGGCGGTGCGGCTCATGGCCGTGCGGTTGCTGGGCGAGCGGAAGGGCGCCGCCGGCCTGGAGCGCGCGCGCCGGATCGCCGAGGAGGACGAGGATGAGCTTGTGCGGGCGCTGGCGGCGAGTTACGTGAGGATGTGGGAATTGCGCAGCACCAATGGCGGGGCGAACTGAACGCACGTTGAGCGGTTGCGGCGGCGCGGGTCGGGACGGCTACAGTTACTGGCTCGCTACTTCCGATAAATATGTCAGCCGGGGGAATTTACGCCCAGCCGGCTGGGTGGTCGGCGTTGACACCGGCGGCGCGCTGATGGTACATACGCAGACTCATGGCTCGCCGCCGGCGCGAGCGAGGGCAGGATGGGTGTGAGTCTTATTCAGGCGACCGTGAGTAGCTACAGAGTAATGCGACGTTGGCTGGTTCTGCTGGTATGCGGCTTGGCGCTGAGCGGCGGCTGCGCCGTTGATCAGCAGCAGGCGCGTCTGCACTTGGCGGAAGGTGAGGCGGCGCTATCATCGAACAACCTGGAGACGGCCTTGGCTGAATTCCAGGAGGCGGTGCGGCTGGCTCCGGACTCGGTGGAGGGCCATGTCAAGCTGGGTCTGACGCACAAGCAGATGGGCAGCCTCAACCAGGCGGTGGACGCTCTGAGAAGGGCGGTGCGTCTGGATCCGGCCAACTTCGTGGCCACGTATGAGCTGGGCGAGGTGTACCGCGCGTTGAATAAGCTCAGCCAGGCCATCAGAGCCTACCTGATTGCGTGCGAGTTGGAGCCTCTGAACTTCGATGCGCGGGTGGCCCTGGCCAGTTGCTACCACAGCACCGGCGAACTGGAACAGGCGGAGCAGGCCTACCAGGCGGCCCTGGCGATCGAGCCGCGCAATGCGGCGGCATGGAGCAACCTCGGCACGATCTACCACGTGCGCGGCCGAGGCTACGACGCCATTCGGGCCTACAAGGAATCGCTGGAGTGTGATACTCAGCAGCCCGCGGTGCTCGTCAATATGGCGACGGTCTACCTGCACCAGGAGCGCTGGGATACGGCCAGGCGCACGCTGCGCGTGGCGCTGGATATCGACCCGAATTTTGCCCCGGGGCATGAGCGCATGGGTTACTGCCTGTGGCGGCAGGGGCAATACGAGGAAGCGGCCGCCCGCTACAAGCAGGCGATGCAGCTTGATTCCAGGAATGCTACGGCCTGGGCCGGCTTTGGCGTGGTGCGCATGACCCAGCACCTGAACGAGCCGGGCAACGTGGCGTATCGCGACGAGGCTTTGGAGGCTTGGCACCGCAGCCTGGAGATCGACTCGCGGCAGGCCAAGCTCCGCGCGCTGCTTGACAAGTACCAACCCAAGACCGCAGCGCCGCCGCTGCAATTTGATGTGCTGAGCGACATGCGCTGAGCGTGAGCGACGGCCCATCCAATCCCAAGACCACATCAGCGGCTATTCGCGGGCGAAGCATGTTGTGTTACGGCGGGCGGGGACTACTTGAGCACCTGCAACAGGTTCACGCGGTCGTCGGTCCACACGTCGACCCGGCGGAAGTCACGGCTTGCGGGGGTGACGGCGGCGCGGATGGCGGCGTTGTCGAGCAGGGCCCGATCGCGCGCCAGCAACACCCAGGTGGCCGGCAAGCCCCCGTGGGTCGTGTCCCCGTCGGTGGCGACGGACACGGCGTACAGACCCAGCTCGTCGGCGAGGCGCAAGACAACCGCCTCAAGGTCAAGATGCCACGTGGAAACGTGCGCCGCCAAGATGCCGTCCGGACGCAGGTGTCTGAGGTAGGCGGTGAAGGCTTCGCGGGTGAGCAGGTGTACGGGTACGGCGTCGCTCGCGAAGGCGTCGAGGACGAGGAGGTCGTATTCCTGCGGCGGCTCACGTTGCAGCACGAGCCGGGCATCGCCCTCGACGACCTCGGTGCGTGCTGGTGTGTCGCGCAGGAAGGTGAAGTGCGCGCGGGCCATGCGGGTCACGGCCGGGTTGATCTCGTAGAAGCGGATGTGGTCTGCGGGGCGGCCGTAAGTGGCGAGCGTCCCTACGCCAAGGCCGACCACGCCGATGCGGAGGGCGGGCCGATCGGTCAGCCGCGCCAGTGCCAGCCCCACGCCGCTTTCTTCACTGTAGTACGTGGTCGGCATGTGTTGTCGGGCGGGATGAACGAACTGCGAGCCGTGAATTGTCGTCCCGTGGCGCATGACGCGGTAGTGCCGCGTGGGGTCATCGGCTTCTCGCTCGAGGAGTGTCAGAACGCCGTAGAAATTCCGGGTGCGCGCCAGGAGTCCCTGGTCGGCGTGGACGATGGCAGTGTGTTCGAGCAGCAACGTGGCGGCGGCGAATGCGAGCACGAACAGAGCATAGAGGCGCCGGCGTTGCCGCAGGGCCGGACTGGGATCGGCCAACAGGGCGAACAAGCAGCACGCCAGCAAACCGAGCTGCAGGTCGACATAGCTGCGCAAGAACAGCGGGGCAAGCACGGTCACCGCGAAGCCGCCCAACGCACCGCCGGCGGCGATCGTCAGGTAGTAAGCGGTCAGCCGGGCGGGGGGTGGACGCAGGCGATGCAATTCGCCGTGACAGACCATGCAGCAAGCGAAGAGGGCAACGAGATGGATGGCAACTTGTGCGCGCACGCCGATGACGTCGGGCCGCCCGGTGAGCGCGAGGACTGCAAAGACGCCGAGCAGGAACGTCACGACCCACATGCGGCGAGCATACCAGCGCGCGCCCGCGAAACAGAGGATGAATGACAGCAGATAGAGGCACAACGGAAGCATCCAGAGAAAGGGGACGGCGGCCAGGTCCAGGCAGATGACGTTAGTTGCGGCCAGGAGCACGACTACCGCCCCGGCAGGGAAGGCGAGCCATAGGAGCCGCGTGCCGAGCGACGGATGCGGGTTCGGCGAGCTGGCCCGGTCTTGCGGGCGGCTGCGTTTGCCTGGGCCGCGCGGGCTTGCCCGGCGCCGCTCCTCTGAGGGGAGCGCGGCCCGACGCCAAGCTTGAAACGCACACACGGCAGATAAGAGGGCGAAGATGACCCAGCCTGCCGACCAGACATAGGCCTGTTGCCGGCGGGTCAGTAGCGGTTCGGCGAGGATCGGGTAGCTCGCCAGCGCCAGAAGCGAAGCCGCGTTGGACAGGGCATACAGCCGGTAGGGGGGGGCGCCGCCGGTGAGCCGGGTATACCAGGCCTGGAGGAGGGGCGAGGTCGAGGCCAACAGGAGGTACGGCAGTCCCACGGTCGCCGCCAGCAACATCAGGATGCGGGCCGCGGGATAGGCGCTGTCGGCCGGCTCCCAGCGTGCGTCGGGCAGGATCGGCAGCGCCAGCAATGCGGCGGCGAGCACCAACACGTGGAGAGCCGCCTGCATCCGGGGAGCCAAGTAGCGGACGCTGATATGCGCATAGGCGTACCCCGCCAGGAGCAACACTTGGAAGAAGAACAGGCAGGCGCTCCAGACTTCCGGGGTGCCGCCGAACCACGGCAACAGGAACTTGCCCATGAGCGGCTGGACTTGGAAGAGAAGGAACGCTCCGACGGCGATCGCAACGGCATGGGCAAGGGCGACTGACAAGCTACTCCACCGGCCAGGGACGTAAGGCGGGCATGTTACCGCAGGCACCGGCCGTTATCAAAGCGGGCGCGTCCGGTGGTCGGCAGTCGGCCAGTTGACATATAATGATAATGTGATATCAATAAGAGAGCGGTAGTTGTCCGATAGCACTGGAAGCCGGCTGCCGAGGGCTGGTTCAACAGGTCGCCACATGTTGCCGCGTGGTTCTTGCCAATCACTCCTGAGTCCCCAGCGGGTCACTATCCGCTTGGTCCTGGCGTGTCTGCCAGCCCTCGGGGGCGGCCTGAATGGTGCCGGGCATGGGGTCAACGGGTCTGCTGAGGTTCACTGCCGCGACGGCCAGAGTCACTCTGACAACGAACCCGGACAGCCGGACGCCACACCGACACACGACCCCAATCGCTGCCCATTGTGCACGCACGCACTGGCGGCCGGCCTGGCGGTCTGGAGCTTGCCCGTACAGTTGGCGGAGTGCGGTCCGGGCGTACCACAGCGGTGGTTCAATTGCCCCGCTGAACGCCACGCTGCGTTCCGCTGGCTCGTTCCGTCGCCGCGGCCTCCGCCAACTTTCTCCTGCCACACCACTTAGCTGTAATCGCGACGCCTGGCGCCGGACGACCGTCAGCGGCTGTGGGACGGGTCGTCTGCGGCCAGCAGTGCCGGTTCACGCCTTGAGACGGCGCGACCATGGTCGCGTCTGGGGCCACCGTTCTGTCGGCGAGCCGGGAACCACGTGAATTATACGGATGGCCAGCAATGTCGATGAGACGCGGCTTCACGCTAGTTGAGCTACTGGTAGTAATGGCAATCATTGCGCTGTTGATGGCCGTGCTGCTGCCGACCCTGGGCGGAGTGCGGACCCAGGCCCGCACGGCGGTCTGTCTGTCCAACATGCGTGCGCTGAGCCTAGCGTTGCAGACCTATCTGCACTGCAACCAGGACCGCTTTCCATCCTATGGGTACAAGCACGGCGCCGCTTCGGACCCGCACAAGAGCTGGGTTCATGTCATGGCGGATGAATACGGCCGGACCGGCGGCGATATCCACGGACAGGGGAGTTCGGCGACGCTGCGCGGCGAAGTGCGCGACGTTCGCCGCTGTCCGGCCGACGGCAGCCTGCATTTCGTCCAGCCCCGGCAGGTCGGCACGAGCGCGGAACGCGTCTGGCGGCAGACCAGCTACGGCAGCAACTTCTACCTGGCCGCGGACGACGCGCTGCAAATCTTCAAGGAGGAGCGATTCGAGCGGCTGGGGCGGATTCCGCGGCCGGCCACGACCATCTACTGGGTCGAGCTGGCGGAGACGGGTGAGTTCGCCACTGCCGATCACATTCACGCCGAGAAGTGGATCTACGCGCCGGGCGCTGACTGGCGTGCCAAGGCTGCCACCGAAATTGCGCTCGCCCGCCATTCCGGGCGAGCCAACTACGGCTTCGTCGACGGCCACGCCCGGACGCAGCGGTTTGAAGACACGTACGCGATTGATCTGGCCGGCTCGCGCCCGCCGGACATCGCCTGGTTTCACAACATGTATGACCCCGACGTCGGCCGCTGAGAGCGTTGCCGACGCCGGCGAGCATCCAAGAAAGGAACATCACGAATGCTAACGCTAACTGCCCGCCTGTCAGTGGTCGCCGGTGTACTGGTTCTCATCCCCGCCCTGAGCCAT
Organism: uncultured Planctomycetales bacterium; assembly: GCA_964647015.1. Classification (GTDB taxonomy): domain Bacteria; phylum Planctomycetota; class Phycisphaerae; order UBA1845; family Fen-1342; genus JAAYXS01. The sequence goes on from CAZYGM010000155.1 coordinate 7,268, forward strand.
GCGCAGGATCCGCATGCAGGCGACCTGTGGGTGGCCGTGTCGGCGGAGGGGCAGCTCAAGCTCAGTCCGCTGGGCTTCGATCCCGACCACGCCGTCGTGGTTCTGCCCGCCGGGAGCGTCTGGTATCCCGGCTGGTCCGGCGACCATCCCGGCTTTGACGTCATCAGCGCCGACGACCCGGAGCACGACTGCCACACGCTGAGCTCTGGAGCGGTGATCTGGTTGGAGATCTTGGACGTGGACCCGGCCTTCATCATCTGGTACGGCTTCACGCCCCTCGGGCCAGGCAACCTGCAGCAGCTCGGCAGCATGCCGGGCGGAATTCACCTGCACCTGAACTGGAACATCAACGACCAGCAACCGGACTTCGATCCGCTACGTGTCCATTGGCGTGCCACGGTGCGGCTGGTCGATACGGGCAGCACGGGCTATGGCGACTCGGAGGATTTCACGCTGGTGTTCTCCAACGTGGCGTGCCGGTCCGGCGACGTCAACGGTGACGGGCTGGTGAACAGCTTCGATATAGATCCGTTTGTGCAGGTGCTTACCAGCCCGGCCGCCGCGACGGCCCAGGAGCGCTGCGCCGCGGACACCAACCACGACGGCGTAGTCAACGTGTTTGACATAGATCCGTTCGTGGTGCTGCTGACGAGTTGAGCGCGGGGAAACCCTGCCGCCGTCGGGCGCCACCCCGCGCTCGCTGCGCGGGGCGGCGTGTGGCTGGCCGGGGCCTCTGTATTTGGTTGTCAAAGATCCGCTCCGGTGCTGCGCTGAGTGACCGCGAGGATGCGATTCCGTTGCAGGCAGCCGCGGCCCGGTTCACAGCCGATGCGATTGGCGTCCTCTCAGCGCGGGCATTGCTCCCGGTTCCTCGGTCGAATGCTCCGGCGGGCCACCCCAGGGCAGTCCCGGCAAAGCAACGGGCGTGTCGAAGTGCACGCCGATCCCTTGAGGGGCTGCGCTGGCCGGCGCGTGAGAGCGTTCGGCGAGTAGCGCTGCGTCAATCGCACGTGTCACGGGACGGTCAGCT
>CAZYGM010000156.1:0-8274 GCA_964647015.1 uncultured Planctomycetales bacterium
TCGAACTGGGCGAATGTGCGGCGCAGGCGGGCCAGCCACCAGGCGAAGCCGGTGGTGCGGTGGCGCGGCCAGCGGTAGTGCGGGTGGCCCCAGAGTTGGCCGCTGCGGCTGAAGTAGTCGGGCGGCACGCCGGAGACGACTTTGGGTCGGCCGTCGGCGTCGAGTTGGAACAACTCGCGGTGGGCCCAAACGTCGGCGCTGTCGTGGGCGACGAAGATGGGGACGTCGCCGATGAGACCGACGCCGCGCGCGTTGGCGTAGCGGCGCAGGGCCTGCCACTGGCGGTGAAACAGGAACTGGCAGAACTGCTCGAACATGATTTCGTCGGCGAGTTCCGTGCGGGCGCGGCGCAGGGCGGCGGGTTGGCGGAGGCGTAGGTTGCGGGGCCAATGAAGCCATTCGCGCGTGCCGTGCGCGCGGCGCAGGGCGGCGTACAGGGCGTAATCAGCGAGCCATTCGCGTTCGGCGTGGCAGAACTGCTCGAAGGCGGCGTGTGCGCGTTTGCGGCCCTGGAAAGCGGCGTAGGCTTTGCGCAGCCGTGTTGTGCGGAACTGTGTGACGGCCGGGTAGGCGACGCGCGCGCTGCGGAGCGCGCTTGTGGCGGCCAAGTCGTCATGTTTCAGCAGTCCATCCTCGGCGAGGCGTTCCAGGCTGATAAGCAGCGGGCCGCCGGCGAAGGCTGAACGGGCGCTGTAGGGCGAGTTGCCGGTACCGGGCGGCCCGATCGGCAGCATTTGCCACCAGCGTTGTCCCGCGGCGGCGAGGAAGTCCACGAAGCGCTGGGCGGGTGGGCCGAGGTCGCCGCTGCCGTGTGGTCCGGGCAGTGACGTCGGGTGCAGCAGGATTCCGCCGGCTCGCTCGTTCAGGCGAAAACGCGGCGTGCGCACGGTCGTCTCCCGGAATTGAAGCGCTTGCTGTGGCGTCATTGGCGGCGCGACCGCGCGAGCAGCGCGCCGCCGGACCCGGACACTGGTGGTAGCGTCACGTGTGCGCGGCAGCCTGTCCAGTGGGGAGGCCGGGGTTTTCGGTGTCGGCGGCGCCGGGCGGGCGCGTGCTGCTCGACTGATTGCGTGTGTGGCGGGGCGCTGGCTGTTTGACCATGGCGCCGGGCGGTACGTATACTCGCGCGGCGCGCGGGGCGTGGCGGCGAGGGTGCCATGGCCGAAGTTGTCCTGGAAGACGTCACCAAGATCTACGCGGGGAACGTCCGGGCGGTTGACCGGCTGAGCCTGGCGGTGGCTGACGGAGAGTTCCTGGTCCTGGTCGGGCCGTCGGGCTGTGGAAAGAGCACGACGCTGCGCATGATTGCCGGACTGGAGGACGTCACCGCCGGCACGATTCGTATCGGGGCGCGCGTGGTGAACGACGTGGCGCCGCAAGACCGCGACGTGGCGATGGTTTTTCAGAACCACGCGCTCTATCCACACCTGACGGTCCACCGGAACATGGCCTTCGGACTCATGCTACGCCGCCGCCATGCGGCCTGGGGGAACCCGCTGGGCTATGTGCTATCGCGGCGGCGTTATCGGCAGGCTCGGGCGGAGCGGGCCGAGATTGACGGCCAAGTGCGCGCGGCCGCCGACCTGCTAGACATTGCGGAACTGCTGGAGCGCCGGCCGCGGGCGCTTTCCGGCGGGCAGCGGCAGCGCGTGGCAGTCGGGCGGGCGATTGTTCGCGCGCCGGCGGTGTTTCTGTTTGATGAGCCGCTGTCGAACCTGGATGCCCGGCTGCGCGTGGAGCTGCGGGCGGAGCTCAAGGCGCTGCACGGCAAGGTGCGGACGACCACCGTCCACGTGACGCATGACCAGGAAGAGGCGCTGGTGCTGGGCGACCGGGTGGCCGTCATGCGGGCCGGCGGCATCGAGCAGTGCGGCGCGCCGCAGGAGGTGTACGGCCGGCCGGCGAATCGCTTTGTGGCGGGGTTCGTCGGGACGCCGCCGATGAACTTTCTGGAGGGCCGGATTCGGCGGGACGAGCGCGGCCTCGTGTTTGATGACGAACATAACCGGCTGGTGCTGTGTGCGGAGCACGCGGCGCGCGTGGTGCCACACGTTGACCGGGCGGTGACGCTGGGCATTCGGCCGGAGGGAGTGCGGGTGGCGACCGATGAGCCGGCCGGCGCGCGGTTGCGCGTGCAGGTCGAGGTGGTCGAGCCGCTGGGTGAGCGGGTGGAGGTTCGCGGGCGGACGGGCGGGGCGGGTCGGTTTGTCGGCCGGCTTGCGGCCGACGCGGCCGTGGGCGCGGGCACGACGGCGGAGTTGTGCGTGGATATGCGGCGCGTGCATTTCTTCGCGGCCGATGCGGACGGTCGCAGCATCAGCGGGGCGGAATGACGACTTCGGCGGTGGTGGCGGGGTTCGCTGCGCAGTGGCGGGCCGCAGATTGCTGCGGTATAAGACGGCACGCGGTAGTGTGTTGCGATTCGCACACCAGGAGTCTTGGCATGACCACGGTTTCACGGCCGTTGGCGACGGGCGGGCTGGCGGGCAGGTGCCGGAATCTCGCGCGGTTCGGGCTGCTCGGCCTGTTGATCGCGCCGGTCGGCTGTGGCCAGTCCGGTTCGCAGGTGCAGATGGACAGTCCGGAGGTGGCGGCCTATGTGCAACTGGTCATGCCGGCCCGCATCGAGATTCAGCCGCACTGGACGAAGCCGGTGGATTTGACGGGCGACGGCAGCGCGGACGCGCTCGAGGTCATTCTGAAGGCGTACGACGCGACCGGTGATCTGACCAAGATGGTCGGGACGCTGCACGTTGAGTTGTACACGCGGCGGATGGCGAGTGCTGACCGGCTGGCCCAGCGGGTGGCGTTCTGGCCGGTCGAGTTCAACTCGGCAGAGTCGTTGACGCGTCACTGGGACCCGCTGGCGCGGTTCTACTTCCTGCAGGTGAAGCTGGCGGAGGCGCCGCTGCCGGTGGGTCGCTACATCCTGGTGGCGCGTTTGCAGGTTCCGGGGCAGCCGCGGCTGGAAGACGAGTATGAGTTCACGCACGAGGTCGGCGTTGTGCCGCCAGCCAGTCAGCGGCCTTGAGCGCATGTCCGGCGGGGCGGGCGGCTGTCACGGCCGCGGTCCGGCGATATAGTACCCATCCTATGAGCGACCAGATTAGTGATCGGAAGGCCAAGCTTGAGAAGATCCGTGCGCTGGGGATCGAGCCGTACGGGCAGCGCTATACGGACGTGCGGCGTCATGCTGAGATCCGGGAAGCCGGGGAGCGGCTGGCGCTCGCCGCGGGGGAGATCCGGGAGTCGGTGGAGGCGGAGTTTCGGGCGGCGGGGCGGGTGGTGCTGTACCGCGACATTGGGAGCCTGATCTTCCTGACGGTGCGCGACGCCACGGGTGACCTGCAGTACGGCTTGTCGAAGAAGATGGTGGGGGCGGAGCAGTTCAAGCTGGCCAAGCTGCTGGACCTGGGGGACCTGGTGGGCGGCGACGGCCGGCTGGGCCGCACCAAGACGGGCGAGCTGACGCTGTGGGTGACGGAGCTGACGCTGCTGAGCAAGGCCCTGCGGCCGCCGCCGGAGAAATGGCACGGCCTGACGGATGTGGAGGCCCGCTATCGGCGGCGTTACGTGGATTTGTTCAGCAACCCGGAAGCGCGGGCGGTGTTTGTTCAGCGCGCGGCGATCATCGACTATTTTCGGCGGAAGTTGCAGGAGCGCGGCTTCGTGGAGGTCGAGACGCCGGTGTTGCAGCCGATTTACGGGGGCGCGGCGGCCCGGCCGTTTCTGACGCACCACAACACGCTGGACATGCAGCTCTATTTGCGGATCTCGCCGGAGTTGTATTTGAAGCGCTGTCTGGTGGGCGGGCTGGAGCGCGTGTTCGAGTTCGCGCGCTGTTTCCGCAACGAGGGCATCAGCCCGCGGCACAACCCGGAGTTCAGCATGCTCGAGCTGTACCAGGCCTACGGCGACTACCACGACATGATGGAGTTGTGCGAGGTGCTGATTGGGGGCGCGGCGCGCGAGGTGCGGGGCAAGACGAAGATTGAGTTTGGCGGGCGCGTGATCGACTATGCGACGCCGTGGCGGCGGTTGAAGTATGCGGAGGCGTTTGCCGAGCATGTCGGGCTGGGGCTCGGCGACCTGGCGGCGATTCGGGGCCGGGCGCGTGAGTTGGGGTACGACGAGGCGCGGCTGGACGACGCGGTCGTGATTCATGCGCTGTTCGATCATTACGTCGAGCCGCACCTGGTGAACCCGACGTTTGTGCTGGACTGGCCGGCGGCGCTGTGCCCGCTGACGAAGCGTGACCCGGGCGACCCGGGGACCGCGCTGCGGTTCGAGCTGTTCATCAACGGCATGGAGATCGGCAACGCCTACAGCGAGCTGAATGATCCGGCGGTGCAGCGGGAGACGTTCAGCCGGCAGTTGCGCGGCGAGGAGCAGGAGACCATGGCGGTCATGGATGAGGACTATGTCACGGCGCTCGAGTATGGCATGCCGCCGGCCGGCGGGCTGGGCATCGGCATTGACCGCGCGGTCATGCTGTTGACGGGCTGCCTGAGCATTCGCGACGTGCTGTTGTTCCCGCTGCAGAAGCCGCAGGCGGAGGGCCCGGCCGATGGGCCGGAGGCCGGCGGTGGGTAGCGGTCCGGCTGGCGCGCGGCGGCGCGGCCGCCCGTACGATATTCACGTTGTCCAGGGCAGGAGTCCGCAAGGCGATCCGTGTACAAGCTCTTCCTGACACTCCGCTACCTGCGCAAGCGGCGCATCGTGTATTTCGCGATTGCGGCGGTGACGCTATGCGTGGCGATGGTGCTGATCGTGCTGTCGGTGATGGGCGGGTGGCTGGACATGGTGATGCAGCAGGCGCGCGGGCTGCTGGGGGACATCGTGGTTGATAACAAGGCGTACGCCGGCTTTCCGCTGTACCAGGAGTTCATTGACGAGATCAGTACGTGGCCGGAGATAGTGGCGGCCACGCCGGTGATCTACTCGTACGGGCTGTTCTATTTCAAGCAGACTGAGCAGAGCGGGATGGTGCGGGTGGTGGGGATCCGGCTGCCGGATGTCTACGAGGTCAATGCGTTCAAGGACAGCCTGTTCTATGAGCGCTATTACCCGGGCACGACGCACCTGGGCGAGCAACAGCAGCCGCTGTGGGGGTTTGACATGGACGGCCCGCCCCTGACGTTGAGGGATCCGACGGGTGAGACGTTCCAGGCCTATGGGCACGCGTTGCCGCCCCCCTACCAGGAGGCGCTGGAGCAGGCGCGGCGCGCGTACGCGGCGGCCCGGCCGGCCGGGGCCGATCTGGTGCTGCGCGATCCGGATTCGCTGGACACGCCGCTGAACGAGGAGCGGGCCCGTTACGGGCTGCCGCCGATTCCAGGCTGGTATCGCCAGAATCTGGCCGAGCCGCGGGCTGCGCTGCAGGGCGACGCGCTGCCGGGGTTGATCTTCGGCCGCGACATCGTGGCCCGGCGGCTCTCGGACGGGCGTTATGATCGCTACTACCCGCGTGGTATGGTCACGACGCTGACGCTGATGGCGACGTCGATTCACGCGCAGGTGGACCCGATTCCGATCAAGCAGGCGTTTCGCTACGTGGACGACTCGCGCACGGGCGTTTTTGATATCGACTCGCAGCACGTCTACTGCGACTTCCAGCTTTTGCAGGACCTGTTGCGCATGGGGCCGGCGGAACGTGTCGATGCGGAGGGCCGGACAGTCGGCACGGCGCCGGCGCGCTGCTCGCAGATCCAGATCAAGGTGGCGCCGGGGGCCGCCACGCCGGCGCGGCTCAGCGCCCTGACCACGCGGCTCGCGGAGTTGTACCACAGTTATCTGGAGGACGAGCGTTACGAGCTGGACTTCACCGAGCGCCAGCTTGTGGGCCGGGTGAGCGCCATGACGTGGCAGGAGTCGCAGGCGCACATTTTCGCGCCGGTGCAGAAAGAGAAGGCGCTGGTGACGATCCTGTTCGGCATCATCTCGCTGGTGGCGGTGGCGCTGATTCTCTGCATTCTCTACATGATCGTACTGCAGAAGACGCGTGACATCGGCATCGTCAAGGCGATTGGCGGATCCACGGGCGGGGTGGCGCTGATTTTCGTGCTGTATGGGGCGGCGGTGGGCGTGACGGGGGCGGCGCTGGGCACGATGCTGGGCGTGGTTTTCGTGACGAACATCAACGAGATCCAGGATTTCCTGATAGCGCTGAACCCGGCGTGGCGGGTGTGGGACCTGGAGGTGTACTCGTTCGACCGCATTCCCAGCGCGGTTGATGTGCCGGACGCGGTTTTCGTGGCGTTGGCGGCCGTGGCGGCGGCGACGCTGGGTTCGCTGGTGGCGGCGTTGCGAGCGGGCTTCATGCACCCGGTGGAGGCGCTGCGCCATGAGTGAGGCTCTGTTGGAAGCCCGGGGCATCGGGAAGGTCTTCCCCATGGGGCGGACCAGGCTGGAGGTGCTGCGCGGCTGCGAGCTGCGCGTCGCACCAGGCGAGTTCGTCGCCATCATGGGCAAGTCCGGCAGCGGCAAGAGCACGTTGCTGCATATCCTGGGCGCACTCGATGTGCCGACGGCTGGTGAGGTGCTGTTGGGTGGTACGCCGACATTTGCGGCGGAGTCGGGCGTCGCGCGCATGGCGGCCCGGCTGGATCAACTGGCGGAACCGGTGCAGCGGGGCATCATGCTGGTGCTGAAGTATCTGCTGCTGGCGACGCTGTGGGCGTGCCTGCTGTTGATTCTGGCATTCCCATTCCTGGTGTTGTACTTGTCGCCGGCCCTGACGATTCCGCTGTTCGCAGTGGGCGGTGTCGCCGCGGCGACGGCGGGGCTGGCCCTGCTGCTGGCCGGCCTGCTGCTAGTGCGCCTGCTGCTGGTGCACCTGGCCGAGCGGCGCCAGGTGGGCTTGCGGCGGCGTGTTTTCGGCTTCGTGTTCCAGTTCTACCACCTGTTGCCCGAGCTGAACGTGTTGGAGAACGTCACGATCAGCCGCATGACGGAGTGCGGCATGCTGGGCTGGTTCAGGCGGCGCGGGAGCGCCCGACAGCAGGCCCGCGAGGTGCTCGAGCGCGTGGGTCTGGGAGAGCGGCTGAAGCATCGCCCGCAGGAGCTGTCCGGCGGCGAGTGCCAGCGCGTGGCCCTGGCCCGGGCGCTGGTGCACCGCCCGCGCATCCTGCTGGCTGACGAGCCGACCGGTAACCTCGACGCGGAAGCCGGGCGGAACATCATGGGTTTGCTGGCCCGGCTGCATCGTGAGGGTCAGACCATTGTCATGGTGACGCACGATGACAGCGTGGCCGCATACGCCGATCGCGTGCTGTTGCTGGCTGATGGTCGGCTGCAGGCGGCGCGTTCGGCCTGAGTAGCAGGGCGATTTCCGCCACGGGCGGTAGACAACACGTTCGGCGCCCGGGACACTAGAGTGATCCTGGAGATCAAGCCGCGGGGCGGCGCAGACGGGCGCTGCCACGGGGCATGCGGAGCGCCGGCCGGCGGCCGCGGGTGCATGTCATGGAACCGCATCCGATCGTAAGACTGATTGGTGCGAGCGGCGCGCAGCAGCGCGTGCTCGAGTTGTGCGCCCGGGTTGCGCCCGCGCGGGCCACCGTGCTGATCATGGGTGAGACCGGCACGGGCAAGGAACTGGTCGCGCAGCTTATTCATCAGCAGAGTCCGCGGCGCGACCGGCCGCTGATCGCCTGTCATTGCGCTGCGGTGCCGGAGGGGCTGCTGGAGAGTGAGCTATTCGGGCACGAGCGGGGTGCTTTCACGGGTGCGGCCGCGCCGCGGGCGGGACTTTTTGAGCGGGCGCACGGCGGGTCGCTGCTGCTGGATGAGGTTGGGGACATTCCGATGGCGGCGCAGGCGAAGCTGCTGCGCGTGCTGCAGGAGCGGCGTTTTCAGCGTTTGGGGGCGGCCTACTCGCAGGAATCCGACGTGCGCATCATCGCCACGACCCGGCATGATCTGCTGGCGCGGGCTCGCCGGGGGCAGTTTCGAGAGGACTTGTACTACCGGCTGAACGTCTTCCCGATCCACGTGCCGGCGCTGCGTGAGCGGCGCGAGGACATTCTGCCGCTGGCCCGGCATTTCCTGGAGAGCGCGGCGCGCCGCAATCGCTGCCGGCAGTCCGGCATCAGCGACGTGGCGCAGGCCCTGCTGGTGAGCTTTCACTGGCCGGGTAACGTGCGGCAGTTGCAGGCGGTGATTGAGCGGGGGCTGTTGTTGTCGCAAGGGCAGACGTTGACGGAGCAGGTATTGCCGGCGGAGGTGGTGGCCGGTTTCGTGCCGCCGGCGCACGGGGAGAGCGCCAGCTCGCTG
>CAZYGM010000157.1:0-8212 GCA_964647015.1 uncultured Planctomycetales bacterium
GCCGACGTCACGTAGTTCTTCTGAGAGTCTTCCGGCGCACGAAGTGTCCGAGCAAGGCTGCGCGGATCGTGCCGGTTGGACATACGTGGACCGCCATGGTGCCGTCGGTGGCAATTGGCGTAAACGCATGTGTGGTAAGACCTTACCGCACACTGCGTGCCGCACGCGCTGGTGCCGACAGTTGCCTGTTGTGCGGCATCAGACCGCCCGGGCTTACATAATAATACATTTGGTCAGTGCTTCGGGCCGACGATGGGCGCCGCTGCCTCGCGGCGGATGCGGGAGTCCTAAGGCAACTGCACGTCCTTAAGCTCGAAAGGCATTGCGAGGGTGGTCTCCTTGACCGCGACGCTCAGCTTGAGCTGGGCGTCAGCCGGGGGAGCTTCGGCCAGCCAGATTGTATATTCGGCCTCGTCGTCTGAGCTGACGCGCTGGCGGCCGCGCGTTTCGAGCGGTTCGCCGGCGGCATTCAGGAGGAAGACATCGAGCACGCGATCAATTGGCCCGCTGACCTCGAAGACGAAGGCGATGTCCTCTTCGCTGGTGACCACGGGTTTGATGGTCAGTTTCAGCCCGGCTTGCTCGAGAATCGGGTGCTTAACGTGTCCCTCGGCGTCCTTCTCGGTAGCGAGCACGTCGCGCGGCTCGACTACCTTCAGCTTGAACTGGCCGCTCAGGCTGAGCGACTTGGCGTCGCGGGGCGTCAGCGTGAGCGGCCACTCGATGCGGAGCTCGTCCTTGGCGGGTTCGCTGCCGCCGTAACTCATGGCGTCGCGGTCGAGCGTCAGGAACTCCTCACGCGGGTCAGCGAAGGAGAACCGCTCCTGGTCGAGCTTGACGTCGCGGCCCTGGTCATCCTTGGCCGACTCGAACTTGAGGAAACCCCATTGGGAGGCGCCGACGATCGACGGGCCTCTGAGCGCGACGGTCAACGTCAGACCGGGGCTCTCGAAGCTGAACCACATGCGTTCGGCATCTTGTTTCTTCTCGAACTCGGCCATACGGGTTTCGACGATCTTGAACGCCGTCACCTTGGCGTCGGCCCTTTGCTCCTCGCCGGCTAGCAGCAACAAGCACACTGGCCATAACAGACCGAGCGCAGCGAACATGGTTGGCTCTCCTGGGTTGCGCGTGCGATGACGCGCCAGAAACGGGTGACATGTCAGCGCCGGACGCCCCGGGCTGACACCGCTGGATAATATCCCCCGTTGGCCGGCTGTCCAGCTTGGCCGGCGGCGTCAGGCGTGCGGAGCGCCCCCACAATAACGACGAGCGGCGCGCTCAGCGCAAGCCGAGGCTGTCCGAACAACTGGTCAGGAAGAGGAACTGGTTCTGGGTGATGACCGGTACGTGCACGGCGCGGGCCTCGTCGATCAGGGCGCTGAAGCGCGAAACCTCCCGAGCCCGGCGGTCCGCGTGGGGCGGACCGCCGGCGCTCATTGACGGAGGTTTGGGTCAATGCCCGGCCGGACGGAGATCGGGCACGATCGGCACGTAATTGGGGTTCCACACCGATGCCGCCACGGCCTCCTCGACTTCATGGTCGGGGATGCAGCGGCCGAGATTGTTTGCGGTGGCATAGCGAATGACTGCGGCCGCGATCTTGGCGGACGCGTCGCGGAGCTGCGTTTGTGAAGGATACAAGGCGCCGGCGGCGAGGCGGTCGGCATCGACGCAATCCGCGAGCGCCTTGGCGGCCACGATGAACATCTCGTCGGTCACCTCGCTGGCCTGGGCGATGATGGCGCCGAGGCCGACGCCGGGGAAGATGAAGACGTTGTTGGCCTGCCCGATGATGCGTTCCTCACCGCGATACTGGACCGGTGCGAACGGGCTGCCGCTGGCGATTAGCGCGCGGCCCTCGGTCCATTCAAGCGCATCGGCCGGGATGCACTCAGCCTTGGCGGTGGGGTTGCTGAGCGGCATGATGACCGGGCGCTCCACATGAGCGGCCATCTCGGTCAGCATTTCCTTTGAGAAGGCGCCGGGGCAGGCGGTGGCACCGATCATCACCGTGGGGTGGAAGTGGGCGATGATCTCGGCGGGCGTGGGCTCGTCGGTCTTGATGCCGTAGTGCTTGAGGGTCTCCGGTTCCACGGCGAAGGCGCGGTTGTAGTCCGGGCGGCCGGCCCGCTTGCTGTGCAGGAGGCCGTCGATGTCGTACATGATGATGGACCGGCGGATGGTGTCCTCGGGCACGCCATCGTCGCGCATGGCGGAGGCCAGCAGCGTGGCGATGCCGGTGCAAGCGCCGCCGGCGCCCATGAAGAAGAAGCGCTGATCGGCGATGCGCTCCTGCTTGAGCCGCAGGGCGGCGAACACGCCGGCCGCGATGACGCCGCCGGTGCCCTGGATATCGTCGTTGAAGGAGAGGATGCGGCGGCGATAGCGTTCGAGGAGCGGGAAGGCTTGGTTGGCGTGGAAATCCTCCCACTGAAGCAGGGCGTGCGGGAACACTTCCTGTACGCCGCGGACGAAGGCCTCGAGGAATTCGTAGTACTCGGGGCCGCGCAGGCGACGTTCGCGGCGGCCGATGTAGCATGGGTCGGCCAGGAGGCTCTCGTTGTTGGTGCCGACGTCGAGGCTGATGGGCAGGCACTGGGAGGGGTGAATGCCGGAGCCGGCGATGTAGAGGCAGATTTTTCCGATGGGTATGCCCATGCCGCCGGCGCCCTGGTCGCCGAGACCCAGGATGCGCTCGTTGTCGGTGACGACGATGAGGCGGATGTCGGTATCGGTGGCGTTGCGCAGGAGTTCGGGGATGCGGTCCTTGTCTTCCGGGGTGAGCCAAATCCCGCGCGGATTGCGCAAAATATGGGAGAATTGCTGGCAGGCCTTGCCGACGGTAGGGGTGTACACAATCGGCATGTATTCGAACATGTCGTCGATCAGTACGCGATAGAACAGCGTTTCGTTGCGTTCCTGGAGGCCGGCCAGGTAGATGTACTTCTCGAAATCGTCGGCTTTGGCGGAGATACGCTCCTTCTCCAGCTCGACCTGCTCTTCGATCGTGAACACCCGGGGGGGCAACGTGCCGGAGAGACCGAAGGCCTCGCGCTCCTGATGGGTGAAGGCCAGGCCCTTATTGAGGGTGGGGTTCCTGAGGACCCAGTAACCGCGCTGGCTGGTGGAGAGCTTCTGGGGAGGAAGGATGTCCGTCAGCCGTTTCGCTCGCTCGATATCCATGAGGGGTCAACTCCTGAGTGCAGGTGGTGTCGGTTTCTGCGGCGGCCCGTGCTCTGCCGGAAAGGGGTCGGGCTAGCAATTTTCGTTCCGGCGCGTCCGGCCGGGGCGGTTTGGTTTTGGGGCAAGCGGCAGGGCGTGTCATGGGATGACGAATCCGGGCGGCACGCGGGTCATGCCCTGCGGCAATTCATCAACCACGGTTCCGGTCGGGTACCAGAGCGTAATATCGCGCGATCGGCGATCTCCCATACGCTCGACGTGGCCGTCGAAGAAGACGGCGTTGATCATGCCGGCGTTGTCCTGGGCGGCGCCGGATCGGGTTGGGCCACGGGCGCCGTGCCGATAGCTCAGGCTGAGATTCAGGCCCTGGCCTTTGGAGCCACGGTCAACGATGTCGCCATCCCAGGTCAGGGATGCGCCGCTGACGCCGTAGGCGGTAGAGCCGGTCCACCAGGCGCCGGCGGAGGAGAAGGAGCCGAAGAAGAAGCGATGGTGGTCCTGGTGGGGGTACGTATCGAAATCGAGCAGTTGGCGGTCGCCGATCAGCGTGCAGTAGCGCATGCCGTCGGCGACGAAGACCTTGCGGGCGGGCGGTCCGACGCGGTCGAGACGGGGGAGGTAGTCGCTCGAGTGGCAGGTGAAGTAGCCCCCGGCCAGCTTGGCATAGACGGGCTCATCCTTGATGGTTGGATGCTCCTTGAGGCCCAGCACACGGTTGTGGTAGTCGTTGCCGAAGAACTGGAAGGCGGCCGGCATCAGCCAACTTACGGTGGGGAACGGAGCATGACGGAGCATGACGTCGACGTCGGGGGGCACGAGTGGCGGATAGTCGGGGTCGGGATGCGGCATTTCATGGTACATCAGAGAAGTGTTGCACTGGGCCGGGCAGCGCAGGTCGTCCAGCAGGAACTTCCACTTCTCAGCGCGGACTGTTGGCAACGCCATCTGCGGCGCCAGGATGGGCGTCATCCAGTCCCAGGATTGCACGGGCAGGTTGGTTCGGTAGAGGACACTGGGGTCTGTCGCCCAGAGTAGTTCAAGCGTGCTGACAGCGACGCCGGATGTGTTCACGCCTGGCAAGTAATCGGCGTTCTCACCGGCATAACCAGCCAGCCCCGTGCCGAAATCGCGCAGGCGCTGGGCGCACAGTGACATGCGAGCCTGGTCACGTGCCGCGCGCAAGCTCGGCAGCAGTATCGAGAACAGGATGGCGATCACGGCGATGACGACCATGAGCTCGACCAAGGAGAATGCGGCGTGTCGCTTGGCGCTGAAGGTGCGGGGCGCGTATGCCCGCCACGGGCGTTTGTCGCGTCGCGAGCCTGGTGGAAGTGGCATGGTCGCCCAGGCGCCTCACACGGCAACTGCGCATTCGCCTGTCATGGAGCATTGAGTGCGCGAGTTGCTTGGATTCCCGAAGCTTACGTGCCAGCCCGGACAGCGCGGTGTACGCACGACGTCCGTCAAGGCTGGTTGCGATGGGGCGCACTATAGCATCCGGGGCCTTGTTTGAAAAGTATCGCCGGGGGTGCGTGATGGATTATTCGCCGGTTTCCTGGGCAGGAGCCGGCTGCCCGGTTCGGCTCGTCGAGTACCGGTCGCCGGGCGGAATCTGGACGTCCTTACTCCCAGTTCACGCCGATCTGCAGCACGGCTGGGATGCGTTGTGGCGTGTCGAGGAAGAACTCGAGCCAGCTCGTGTTGATGCCGTCGGCGTAGAACACGGCGATGCGATAGGCGTAGGCGCCGCCGGTTTCCTCAACGGTGATATCGAATTCGCTGTCGCCGCTGAGGTGGTGGAACGTAAGTGCGGTTGGGGAATGGATTTCGAACGAGTCGGCGTCGTCTGAGCGGTTGGTCTTCCAGGCTTCGAAGTGGGCCAGGAGGTAGCCGTCGCGGTAAGCTAGGTTATGTTTGGGCGCCGGCGTAATGCGGAGTTCCGGGGCGACCTTCACGCAATGGGTGACAGTCGAGACGGCCTGTCGACCGGCCGCGTCGGTGACAGTCAACTCGAACTCGTACGTGAAGTCCTGTCCAGGGGTCCAGCGTTCTGAGAAGCCGCGTGCAACTGTCTGCGCGGCCGTGGGGTCCTGGATCTGCAGATCGTTGGGCCCGGAGACCTGGCGCCAGAAGTAGCTCACGACGTCGCCCTGGCTGGCTGTTCCGTTCAGAATGAGTTCGCCGTCGCCCAACCAGATTGTGACACCTTTTCCGGCACTCGCAGTCGGCGGAGGCGCGTCGAAGTCCGGCTCGGAAGGCAGGTCGGGGTCGGGCAGGGTAGTCGGGTCGTTCGCCGGTGACGGATTGGTGGGCGGTGTGACCGCCACGGTTTCCGGGCCCGGTTTGGGAGCGGTTACGGTCGGCCGTCTGGGTGGCAGGGTTAGAGGGCCTTCGTCCTCGAAATCGGCGTACTCAAAGCGGATCGTGCTGGTATCGCCAGCCGCGTCGCTGCTGCCGGTGGCGCCGGCCGGCTGGGGTGCGTAGCCCCGGAAGAATATGATGCTGACGACGACTACGAGCGCGCCGATGAGCACGAAAGAGCGCATGGCTGGACCTCAACTGCTGCCGGTGCGAGCGTGGTAGCGCTGCATAGGTAAACATCGGATTCGTGCCGGTCGGCCAGCAGCAAAGGGCGCATTTTTTGTGGGGTCTGGTAAAGAACGCCGCGAGATCTGGCAGCAAAGGTGACGGTGCCGGTTTCGTTGGTAGGGGTTGGGAACCGCGAATCAGCCGGCCAGCAGTTCCAGGAGCCGGTTGAGGTCGAAGAAATCCAGGCGTCCGTCGCCGTTGACGTCGCCCACGACGGCTGCATCGATCTCGGGGAATCGGAGGCTGTACTCGTCAGGGTTGACCAGCGCCGTGACCAGCCAGTCGAAGTCGGCCGTGGTTAGTTGACCGTCGCCGTCCAGGTCGCCGTTGAGCCAGCCGCGAATGGCGTAGAGGTGGCCGTCGACGGCGTTCCAGTAGATGGTGCCGTCGGGGCCAACGGTTACACCCATTGGGCCGGTCTTGCCGGTGAAGGATGTCCCCGGCAAGCGCGTGATGGTGGACAGGTCGAGCGTCCAGGCGGTGCGGGGCGTGCCAGTGGCGCCGCGGATGGCGTAGAGACGGTGGTTGGCCGGCCCCAGAACGTAGACGATTCCGTCGCGTGTGACGGCGGCCTGGCCGTAGCTGACAACGGCGCTACCGAGGCTGGTCTGCCAAGCCTTCTTCAGGGCGGCGGCTGGCGGGTCGGCGGCCGGGCCGTCGGGGTAGAAGTCCAGTGCGATCAGGTTCGCGGTACTGGCGCCATAGCCGTTGGCGGGGACGAACAGGCGCAGGCGGCCGTCTGGACGGACGTACAGGGCGGCGGTTCCGCCGTTGAGATGGCCGGCATGGAGTGGCAGGGCGTCAAGCTCCTGCATGGTCCCGTCCTCGTCGGGCTCGAAGACGTACAGCTTGCCCTCGGTGGCGGGATCCGGAGCGCTGAAGCTGGAGCCTTCGCCAATGAACACGAAGCCGCCATCTGAGACGACCGGATTGGCGGCGTAGCAGTATTGATCGAGTGGCAGACGGGCCTGCTCGTAGCCGGTCAGGGCGTCGATTTGCCAGAATGTGCGGTTCTCCCAGCTTCCGCCGAAGACCCACGCGCCGTCACTAGAGAGGGCCGGACTGGCGCCGATGGCCCCGATGCTGCCGGGGTCGGCGGGGTCGGCGAGCCGGCCGGCGACCCACGCGGTTTCGCACGTGTCGCCAAGGTCTTCGATGGCGAAGTAGGCCCAGGTGCCGTCCGAGTGGCGGCCGCCGACGACGATGAGGCCCTCGGGCGTGATGGTTGGGCTGGCGAGCGTGACGCGCATGGGATACGACCAGACGAGCGCGCCATGGTCGCCGTCGTCGCGGATCTTGACGAAGCCGTCGTAGGGGGCGGTGGAGTCCCAACTGCCGACGTAGATCGAGCCGTCGGCGCCGACAGCGGCGGTGGTGCAGAAGCGGGCGGTGCCGTCGCCGAAGGGGAGCGTCCAGACGACGGTGCCGTCCGAAGTGTTTACGGCCGCCACGACGGCACCGGGCAGGCCGACATACAGGCGCGAGTTGTCTGGCGAGAGGACGGGCGTGCTGTGACTTTCGGTCGCGATGGGCTCCGACAGCTTGGCATACCAGTGCACGTGCGGATCGGTGACGACGCCTACGAGCGGGACGTAGCCGGAGTTCTGGGCATCGCGCTGGAGCTTCGGCCACCACGAGGTTTCGCTGAGCTGCGGGTGAGCGGAGGGAGCGGCGGCCAGCGTCAGAAGGCCGATGACCAGCAGGCCGCGGCGGCAGCCGACGCCCCTTGCCCGTGTGCGGAGAAAGCGTCTGGCGGCCTGTGCGGGCGTATTTGGACGTGTGACGTGCGACTTCACGGTGATGCTCCGTGAGCTGGCTGGCCGGGGGCGGCGCCGGCGCGATGCGGGTGCCGCAGGCGCGGTCGGCGCACGGTGCGCCACAGGAGCACGCGGGCGGCGCCGGCACACTCCTTATCGAGCAGCGTGAACGGGCGGCTTGAGGGGCTGGAACTGAAGAAGGAGGCACGCCGCGATGCACGGAAAGGGCAGACCGCGGCGTGCCGGTAGTTGAGCATGCGACCGGCGGGGTGTCAGGCACCGCGTGCCGGCTTGCAGGGACTGGTCACGCGGTGATGTCGCTAGGGTGCTGCATCCTCGTCAACGTCTATGGTGGTTGGTTGACGCACGTGCCATTCACCGGTGAACTGGCCGGTGGCCGGCACCTGGACCATGCCCTCTTCATTAGTGGGCAGATTGCGGGTCTCTTCGAACGGAATTCTGTAGCTTTGGCCCGTTGCGGTATCCACGAGCACACGGGGTCGACCCGTGAAGGTTTCGAGGGCGTCCTGTTTGGCCTGCCGAGAGGCGCGGCACTGGAAGCCCCAGAAAATCAGAGCCACGAGAGCCAGGACAATCAGGGCAATGATGACGTTCTTGTTGAGTTCGGCTGCGCGCCGCCACCTGTTCATGAGAGTACTCCCTTGCACAGTTCAGCCAAT
>CAZYGM010000158.1:0-8152 GCA_964647015.1 uncultured Planctomycetales bacterium
GCCCGCCGCTTGTTCATGTCCTTCCTCCTTCTCCCCGTGCTGAGCGTGAGCGATTCGAAGAGTTGCGCAACGCCCGCAGCAGCGGGATCGTGGACGTTGACGTCCCCGGACGTCTGCTCACAGTATACCGCCCGTCACATCTCAGGCAAAGGGCGTTTTTTTTGATGGGCCGCGCGCAGAGTCCGCGTCGCTGGCACCCATATCCCACCCGGGCCAATTCTGAGGCGGCGTCAACGATGCGGTTTGGCGGATTAACCCCGGCGCGCAGCCATCTCGACCGCGGTGCTTCCGCGGCAGCTTGCGGCGCTGTTGCGACTCTATCCCCTGTTACGCGGTCGTGGCATTCTCCAGCAAGGCCTCCAGCAGGAGGGGCAGGTAGTCAGACATGCTGTTCATCATGTAGTAACCGACGTCCGCCATGCATGACCCGACCGACAGCAGCAAGCCGCTCGCCAGGACAATGGTCATCCACTTACCAGTCTTCATAAACATTCTCCAAGAGGACATCGTGGTCAGATTGTGTACTGCGCCATGGCCACACGGTCAAGGGCACCCGCGAACCGCGCCAAGCGGACACTACCCAGTTTACGGGTGGCACAAGTGTCCGGGCGCGATCAGGAGGTCAGGTTGGACGCTGGAACACAAGATCAGGACGCACGAGCATTTAGGTCTCCGGCCGGCCTGCCGATGCCAACTGTGGGATCAAGCTGTGCGGGCGTAAACACAGCGTGCGGGTTGCCGACACAACGAAAGGACCGAGCAATGAGCAGTCTGGAAAGCCTCAGCGGATTGGGCACGGCCGGCATGTGGCAAACGAGCCAGAACCAGGAATCGCGACAGGCAAACTTCGAAGCCAGATTCCTTGATGCGGCGCTGGCAGCGGGGTTGGATCCCAACGCCGCCAACAGCCTGCAGGATGAGATCAGGGCGGCGATCGCCGCGGCTCAGAAGTCAGACGACAACAGCGACCGACGCCAGACCATCCAGAATGCGATCGACGGCGTCCTGGAGAACCACGGCGTGGATCTGACCAAGTTCAAGAGCCAGATGCAGCCGCCGGCCGGCGGCGTTGGCGGAGCGCCACCCCAGGGCGGACCGCCGCCGGGTGGCTCGCGCCAGGCCGACTTCCAGAGCCAGTTCATAGAAGCGGCGGTTGCCGCCGGACTAGACGAGGAAGAGGCCGACGAGTTACAGGACGAGATCAGGTCCGCGATTGATGCGCTGCTCGCCAACAGTGATTCCACGACGAACCTGCGCCAGTCCATCCAGGACACGATTGACGCCCGACTCGAGGAGCACGGCGTCGATCTCAGTGCGTTCAAGACGCAGTTGGAGCTGCTCACCGGTTCGTCGTCGGAAGTGGCGCAACTGGTTGACGAGCAAGCGTAGGCTCCCTCCGGGAACACCGCCCCCTCTCCGGTTGGAGCGGCGACGGACGTCGTTCTGCGACGTCCGTCGTGTCATTTAGACAGGACATCCCCGGGTGGTACGGCGGCGGCGACCTGGCTGCAACGTCGGTACGCGCCAGGCGCGCTGCCGACGGCATGCGCGAAGGCCTTGCTGAAGGCCGAGGTAGATTCATAGCCCACCCGGATTGCCACCTCTTTCAGCCGCGCCGGCGTCGTGCGCAGCAACCAGCAGGCCTTCTGCATCCGCCAGCGCGTCAGGTATTCCAGCGGGGGCTGCCCCACCAGCTCCACGAAACGTGACGCGAAGCGGGAGCGCGACATGGCGACCCGCTCCGCCAGCGCGGCAACCGTCCAGTGCGCGTGCGGTTCTGCGTGCATGAGCGCCAGCGCGCGCCCAACGTCCGGATCCGCCAGGGCGTGCAGCCAGTTGGCGCTACCGTCCGGCAGGTCCGCCGCATGCTGCTGCAGTGCTTTGATAAGCAGGATGCGCACCAGGCGGTTGACGATGCTGTGCCCGTTCGACTCCCCGGCGGCCGCCTCCATTTCCAGCAGGCGAACCATGTGGCGCACATATGGCCGCGCGCGGCCACGCTCGCCCTTGATGTGCACGTATGGGGGCAGGGCGGCGTGCAAGGGACTCTGTTCCAGCCCATCCAGACAGAAGCACCCTGCCAGCAGCCTGGTCGCTTCCCGCCCGCCGCCGTGCCTCAGCGGCGTTCGCCGCTCGAAATGCTGCGGCTCCAACAGCGTTTGTATGGCGACCGCCGGACTGTCCGCCTGGTCGCGCAAGAAATGCCGCTGGTCGTGAAAGACGATCAGCAGGTCGCCCGCCGTGGCCCTCACCGGAGCGCAGCAGTCTGCCATCTCCAGCCAGCACATGTGCCGTGTAACCAGGTAGAACCACCCGAAGCGCGTCGCCACTTGCAGCCCCCACGGCGCCGTCAGGTCGAAGTATCCCGGAATCCAGGCGCTCAGGCCCAGGCATTCCAGCGTCTCAGAGAGCTGATCCGCCCCCGCAAAGACCCTGGGTACGACGCCCAACCGGGCTTCCCAATGTCGCCATGCTCGGGCCACAACCGAAATTCATAGCGAACGAACATGAAACCAACGTGAACCGCAGGCCCCCCTGCTCGGCGTGATATGGCTGGGACCGGCGCCCGGCCCGCACCCACCATGACTTGGTGCGCACCCGACTGCCTCCCATCGTCCGCGAACGTCGCCAGCCTCAGCCGCTCCCCGCCGCGCTCTGGAAGGCTAGCGTGAGGACGAAGCAGCGCTCCGGATCCACGCGCGCCGCGGCCTGTCCGCCCATGGCCTCCATCGCACGCCGAACCAGCGTGAGTCCCAGTCCGCAGTTAAGGCCGCTGCGGCTGCGTGCCGCGTCAGCGCGCCAGAAGCGATCGAAAACGCGCCCGACCTCGGCAGCGCTCAACTCGCAGCCGGCGTTCACGATGGTGAGCCGGCAGCGCGTCCCGTCATCGCTTACCTCTGCGCTTATGCGGCTGCCATCGAGCGCACACGCGGCCGCGTTGGACAGCGCATTGACCAGAACCACGTCCAACAGCGGCGCGTCGGCGAGAACCGCTACCTCTTCAGGAACGCGCGCTTCGAACGTCACGCCGCGCGCCGCTGCCCGTGAACCCACCCGCCCCCAGTGCTGCTCCAGCCGCGGCGCGAGCGCCACGGGGCCAAGCGCCAGCTTGATCTGCCCGGCTTCCAGGCGGGCCAACACGAGCAGCTTCTCCACCAACCCCTGCAAGGCCGTGATCGCGTCCAGCACCTCGCCCAACGCCGCCCGGTACTCCTCCGGGTCACGCTGGCGGCGCAGCGTGATCTCGGTGATCGTGCGCACCTCGGCCACCGGCGTACGCAACTCGTGCGCCACGTCCGCCGTAAGCGCCCGCTCACGTTCGAACGCCTCGTCCAGCCGCCCCAGCAGGCCGTTGAGCTGTTTAACCACTGCCACAATCTCAAGCGGCACACCGCGATCATCGATACGCTGCTTCAGGCCGGTCTCGTCCAGCGCCGCGATGCGGCGCGCCACCCGCGCCAGCGGCCGCAGCCCGCGACCAACCACTAGCCAGGCAACGCCGGCCGCCACCGCCATCGTCCCCAACGCGGTCGCCGCCAGCAGCATGCCCAGAAAACCAAGCTGCTGCTCAAGCTGCGCCGTGCTCGCCGCCGCCACCACCGTCAGTTCAGCCGGCGGCGTCCGCCGCGGCCCGGGCAACAAGTGCGGCACGCGGAACTGCACCCCCACGGCCCGCCCCGGCCGGCCGTCCGGCAGCGTGATCGCCGCAAACCGTGATCCGCCAATCGCCGTCTCGAGACGCGGCAGGTCCAACTCCCCGAGAGCGGCTGAGCGAATTACCCGCTTCCGCGACCAGGGTTCCCAGCGCGGCTCGCGCGGACCACGCGGCGGGGGCGCGGCGGACGGCGTCGCCGGGTCGTCACCATGCCGTGGCCACGTTTCTTCGGGCCGGCGCCCGGCCGGCGGTGGAGGGTCGTCTGGGTGGAAGTCTTCGTCGCGCGACGGGCCGGGGCGACCCGTATCCTCCGGCTCGTCGTCGAAAGTGGACCGTGGCGCCGGCACGTCGATCGGCTGGTCGCTCCACATCTGGAACAGAATACCCACGCCCGCCTGCACAACTGGCAGGCGCTCCAGGCCGTTGGTGTCAAACCAATGCCCGAACGGCCCGGGATGCACGAGCAGCGTCAACGAATTCGCCGCCCCCAACAACGCATCATCAAACGCGCGTTGCAGTTGCCGCCGCTGGACCACGTAGATTGTCGTACCCGCCGCAACCAGCAACACCGCCATCCCGAGCAGCATCCCCACGATGAGCCGCGACCGCAGCGACTGCATCATGAGTCCGTCCCCAGCACGTAGCCCAGACCACGCCGCGTTTGAATCAGGCTCTTCTCGCCCGGACGATCCAGCTTGCGCCGCAGATTGGCAACGTAGACATCGACAACGTTGCTGGCCGTCTGCGAGCGGAAGTCGTACAGATGCTCCCAGATATCGGTGCGGCTGACCGTCTCACCCGCGCGGAGCGCCAGGTACTCCAACAGCTTGTATTCCATGGCCCGCAACCCGACTTCCTGCTCGCCGCGCCACACCTGCCGTTTGGCGGTGTCGATGCGCAGATCACCTATTTCGATGACAGCACTATGCTTGCCGTAACTGCGGCGCACCAGCGCCCGTACACGTGCCAGCAATTCGTCGAAGGCAAACGGCTTGACCAGATAGTCATCTGCGCCCTGGTCCAGGCCCTTCACGCGATCCGGCACCGTATCCTTGGCCGTGAGAATGAGCACCTGGTCCTCGTGCCCCGCTTCCCGCAAGCGGCGCAGAATGCTCAAACCGTCCATCCCAGGCAACATCAGGTCCAGGATGACCACGTCGTACGAATTGCCGAGCGCATACCAGAGGCCTTCCTTCCCGTCACCCGTGGCATCAACGGCGAAGTCAGCCTCCTCCAGCCCTTTCTTCAGCCAGTTGCGCAGCCGATCCTGGTCTTCGACTATCAGTACACGCATCAGTCTATTCCATGCCCGAACGGCCAAGACCAGGCCGCGTCACCGTTGCCGGCGGACGTTTCGCCGCGCGCCCGTCTGCCCGTCGGGCGGCAGTGTAATCCGAACGCCCGTTGGTCACCGCGCGACCTGCGGCCAACTGTGGCTCGTCGCCCGCCGACCCCGACACGTTGCGTCCCATTCCCCGGTGGCGCCGGCCAGGCGACCAACCCACATCACGGCCCGTCATCGGATTGCCCGCGCGCCGCCTGCAACAAACGCTGGACGCCCGGATGGCTCGGCGCCAACCGCGCCGCCCGGAACAGACCGCCACCGGCATCACCCGGCGGGCCACCAGGCCCCGGCCCCGGCGGGCCACCCGGTCCACCCGGCGGCGGACCCCACGGCCCACCCGGCGGCCGATCGCGAAACCACGGCTCACCCACCGCACCAACAAACGGTCCGAACAGGCCCGCCGGCCTCGGGTGCTCAATGTACGGATTCACGTACTCCCACACGATCTCGCCGCGCGCATCTACCTCGAACACGCGGCCCTGCTCACCCGCGCAGATCAGCGTATTCCCGTTCGGCAGCCGTTCCGCGCCCGAGATGTGACTGGAAAAGAAGTCGGCCTTGTGCGGCGCAGTGTACTCCCACACAGGCGCGGCCGGGCCAAACGCCTTCCCACGCTCCAGCCGGTAGCGGCCCGCCGCGTCCACCGGCGGCGCGATCTCCACGACTGAGGAGTAGCGGCCGGCCGGCCGGCCCGGCCCATTGTTGAAGACCATCAGATGACCGGCACCCGGCGCGCCCTCCGCGATCCAGCGCACGTCGTGCTGCGCGAACAGCTGTTGATCTTCCGGACCGCCCGCCCCGTACGCGCGCAGATTGCCCCAGCGGTACAGCAGATCGCCGCCCTTGCCATAGCGCCCCCCGCGATGACCAGCCGCCTCCGCCGTCGTCGTGCTGTGATCGATTATCCAGATCTCGTTGAAGACATGCACGCTCAACGCAATCTGGTCCAGCCGCGCGTTGCAGTCGAGCGCGTTAGTGTGGCACCAATCCGGATGCCGCGCCTCGGCCGCCCCAACCATGTCCGGCAACTGTCCCTCCGATTCTTCCTCGTCCGCCTGAACCGCGCCACCCACGTATCCCAGCGATCGCAGCCGGCGCAGCTCCGCCGGCGTCGCGCGCGGCACCGACCGGCGATAATTCACGTCGATCAGCTCGGGATGCTCCGCAACCATGCCGTAGTTCGGCAGGCCCGGATCCACGTCCTGGACAAGGTGGTCCCAGACGTGCCACTCCCAGACGGTCCGGCCACCCGATGCACCTTCCGGCTTGACCTCGATGATGCAGTCCGGCCACAGCTCCTCGCCGGTCATCCGCCGGGGGTCGCGCCCGGCCGCGAGCGCTTCGGCGCGCGTCTTCTTCTCCCACACAATCAGCAGCACGTTGCCATTCGGCAGCGGCTGGATGTCGTGATGTTGGCAGCGCCGCTCATCCGCGCAGACGTATTCCCAGAGCACCGTGCCGTCCGGGGTGATGCGCTCCACGCGCCCGCCGATGCCGCCGCCGCCGAAGTGCCGATTCCCCGGCTCCCGCCCAGCCCGCAACAGGCTGCCGTCCTCGAGCAGGTAGGCCGCCTGGCCCGGTTCATACCGGCTCGGCCAAGAGTGCATTAGCTGTCCCGCCATGTCCACCAGGTATGTCGTGGTCGAATTCAGCGGCGCAAACAACGTGTAGCCCGCGAATGCCGCGCTCGTGTTCAGAATCAAGCCGCGCCGGAGCTTGTCCGCCTGACCATCGCCCGTCGCCGGCGGTCCCTGCAGATCGCCGCTGGCACCGGGCACCTCTCCAGGTGCCTGTGGCCTTACCGCCGCCTCCTCGCTCACGCCGGACTCCACCCCCTGCCAGTATCTCTGCGAAACCAGCAATACCGCCAACGCACAGGCCGCCAGCGGCAGCCCGAGCTGACCGCGCCGTGCCAGGAAGCTGCCGGGTTTCTCGTGCATCGAACTACCCTTCCCTGTCACGGCCGAACATGGCGCCAAGCTCGCCCCGCCACCAACCGCGTGCAGAATCATCGCAGGCGGTCTCTCCTTAGAGCGACCCGCCTACCCTGCTCGCTGAATCCTGCGCTCCCCGGCATTAACCGACGATGAAATCCCATCCTCGTCGCCGCCGGCTGGCCGCTCCTGAAGAAGCCAGGCCGTAAAACCTTCTGAGACGCCATCTTACGAGATATTGACAGCCGGGCTGCCGGGGCGCGAAACATAGCCGACGATGCTCATTTTTAATCCTGGCTTCATTTGCGATTCAACATGATGGATCATGGCGCTGTGGATTCGTCGCCCAGCACTAACAGGCGCATCGTGCGCCCCGACGAAGTTGAAGGCCGCGCGGCCTTCGAGGCGAATCCCGAGAACGCGCTTTAGCACAGGAGGAAGGTCATGAGGCGCGCTATTACGCTTGGTCTGGTGGTCTGTTTGCTTCCCGTGGCGTCGGCCGAAATGGTGATCTCCGAGTGGATGTACGCCGGCACGGACGGCGAGTTCATCGAGTTCACCAACATCGGGCCGGATCTCATTGACATGACCGGCTGGAGCTTTGACGACGACAGTCAGGTGCCGGGAACCGTGGACCTGAGCGGCTTCGGCCTGGTCGCCCCCGGCCAGTCGGTGATCCTGACGGAAGCACTGGCTAGCGACTTTGCCGCCGCCTGGGGCCTGACCGGCGTCGCCATCATCGGCGAGCTTTCGGCCAACCTGGGTCGCAATGACCAGATCAACCTCTACGATGCCGGCGACAACCTGGTGGACCAGTTGAGCTACGGCGACCAGGACTACCCCGGCACCGTGCGTACCCAGAACAAGAGCTGCAACATCCCAGCAACGGACTACGGCTTCACGGAAGCCCAGACAAGCTGGGTGCTGGCAGCGGTGGGTGACGCGTACGGCTCGTGGATGTCGGCCGGCGGCGACATCGCCAGCCCCGGCATCATTCCGGAGCCGACCGCGCTGGTCCTGCTGGTGGCTGCCGGCGTCCTGCTGGGTCGGCGACGCTGAGCGCTGCGAGACGACTGCGTTACAGCGACCGCGCTGGCTCGCGTGGTGGACAGTGGGCAAGCGCGCGATTGGGGGCTCGTGTCGAGCCGGAAGGCGGCGCTGCGGAGGCGTCCGGCTGCCCGGGGCCTCTGTATTCGGTTGTCAAAGATCCGCTCCGGT
>CAZYGM010000159.1:0-8138 GCA_964647015.1 uncultured Planctomycetales bacterium
CGCCCGCGCGGGGCGGGCGACGACTGAGTTCGCGCCGAGCGACATGGCCAGCAAGTTTCAATCCACGCCCGCGCGGGGCGGGCGACGAGGCTCCGCGCACTGACTCCCGACCTGCGCAAGTTTCAATCCACGCCCGCGCGGGGCGGGCGACGAGCCCGGCCTGGAGGCGGATGACGTTGGTCCGCACGTTTCAATCCACGCCCGCGCGGGGCGGGCGACCTCCGCCGGCGACGGTGAGGCCGACATCCACTTCAAGTTTCAATCCACGCCCGCGCGGGGCGGGCGACGCCGTCCGACGTGCCAGCTTCCCTCGATCCCCGAGTTTCAATCCACGCCCGCGCGGGGCGGGCGACCGGTGGCGCCATGCTCGTGTACGCCAGCCGCCCCCAGTTTCAATCCACGCCCGCGCGGGGCGGGCGACCCGGCGACGGTGAGGCCGACATCCACTTCAACAACGCGTTTCAATCCACGCCCGCGCGGGGCGGGCGACGCTTCTATCGTAACTCCTTTTGTACCAAAGGCGAAGACCGGCCTGGCCGCGTACCTCGCGCGCGGGGCGGGCGCGATTCAGTGCTCGCGGCGCGCGGGGGACAGTATGTACTTGTCAAATAACGGCTTGCCGCAATCGCGAACCTCCCGGCCCATTCGCGGGCGCTTGTGGTTCGCGGCGGCGGCGTCAGACGACCAGCGGGCCGTCCAGGTCGACCGTCAGGTTGATGCCGTGATGCTCAACGCGCCGGCGCCAGTTGGCTCCCAGGAAGTAGAACCGCAGGCTGTCCTGCTTCACATCGACAATCGCCAACAGGCGGTGCTTGAGTTGGGCGAACTGTGCCGGATCCACCTGACATTCGAAGACGGAGTTCTGTGCCCGCTGCCCGAAGTCCTTGCAGGCGCGGGCCACCTGAGCGAGTCGGCGGCGTCCCGCGGCTGTCGTGGTCGAGACGTCATAGGTGACGAGTACGAACATGCGTGCTCCCTGACTCAGAACCGGGTTCAGCGCGCGATGAACGCCGGATAGGCGTCGAGTTCGCCGCGCAAATATCGCGCCAGCAGCCGAGCCTGCAAATGGACCAGTAGTCCAACAGTTGTCTCTTCTCCCAAGAACGGGTGCATCAGCCGCTCCTGTTTGCGCTGCTGATACGCCATGAGTACGGTCTTGCGGGTCTCGTCGCTCATGCGTACGCCGCCGGCCTCGTTCTGTGTGAAGCCATCCGGTCGTACCTGTTGGCGGTTGATGATGCTGAGTGCGACGCGGTCGGCGATGAACGCCCGGAATTCCTCGATGAGATCAAGTGCGAGACTCGGCCGCCCGGGGCGGTCGACGTGTAGGAAGCCGACGGCTGGATCCAGTCCGGCCGCCTCGCAGGCCGAGCGGGCATCGTGCGTTAGCAGTGCGTAGAGAAACGACAAGAGGGCGTTCACGTTGTCGCGCGGCGGACGCCGACTTCGGCCACGGAAGACGAATGCCTCGCTCGGGTTGGTTATCAGGCCGTTAAAGGCGCCGAAATACACACGGGAAGCGTCTCCCTCCAGGCCACGAAGCTGGTCGCAGCTCGTTGTTCGTTGGATATCGTCCACGGTTGCCAAGACACGCGCCGCAGCGGAGCGCAGCGGCTCGGCGTGTGGGCTCTCTGGGCGATCGCGCGCCGCACGCAGCAAAACGCCGCGCGAGTTGGCCGCCTTGGCCAGAACCATGTTGCGCGCGATGTTCAGCGACGCCGGCTCGTCGTCTGCACGGCGGTACTGAGTGCGGCGCAGCAGGACGTTTCCGGCAGTGAATCCCGACACGCGCGCCAGGAAACGGCCGGCCGAGGTCAGGAAGGAGATCGCGACGCCCGCCTGGGCACACGCGGCCATCAGCGCCGGGCTGCAACCCACGCCGCCAAAGCACACGATCCCGCCCAGATTGTGCAGCGGAACCCGCAGGCGCACCTGCTTCTCCACGCGTACGGCCGCTGATTCGCCGTCCTTGGCGAGGTAGGCTCCGGCGGTTGTCACGAACAGGGTGTTGAGGTGGTGCTTCATGGCGCGAGTCCTTCGTCGTTCGTCGTTTCGGCGAGGCGGCGCAGCGCACGCTGCACGTAGCCGGCGGCGGAGCGCCCGCCGCCGGTGGCTTCCGGTAGGCACAAGTGCCGCAGCGAGCAATTGCGGCACCTGGGCAGCCGTACGGCGGGCGGCGTTCGGCCGGTACGCAGGAAGTCGTGCAGCCGGCTCGCCGTCTGCTCGGTGAGCCTGCGGCAAGCGGGGTCAAAGATGACTTCCTCGCGGCGGCGGGGGAGGCCGTAGAACAGTGCGCCGCGCGGAACGGCGACGCCAAGCAGCTCTTCAAGGCACAGGGCCTGGGCGCAGAGCTGCACGCGGTCGTAATCGCCGCGTTTCGGGCGGCCGCGCTTGTACTCAACCGGAAACGGGGTACCCGGCGGCGCACGTCCGGCTGGCGAGGGGGGAGGGTGCTGGGACGCTGTTGCGTCGACAGGCTGGGCGGGCGTTGCGGCGTGGAACTCAACGACGTCGGCGATGCCGACGAGACCAAGGCGGAATGATCGGAGCGGCAGGCCGCGCGCGATGCGCACGCCGTGGCGTGACTCGCTGGGTCCGGAATGGGCCTTGTCGTGGAGATGGCGGCCCTCGACCGTGAGCCGGTTCTCGGCCCAGAGCTGCTCGATGTGGATGAGCGCGCACTGGCGCTCACAGAAGAGCAGGTGCTGCAAGGCCGAGATGGGCAGGAGGTCGTCTTCGGTGTACATGGCGACTTCCTCAAGGCATATGGTGGCGAGGCGGCGGGCGCCGGCTGGTCACCTTGCATCGGTGACCAGCCGGACAGCCCATCGTTCACACCCAGTGTTCGATGCTGACGCCCGCCGGGAGGTCACTGTCATCAACATGGATCACGTAATCGCCGAAGCTGCGCGGCGGACGCTTCTGCTGCGCCAACTCGGGCTTCAACTCGATCTTCACGCGGGCGAACAGTTGATCGGCCCGGGCGTTGCCGAGCTGGCTGTCGTGCTTGAAGGCAATGCAGCGGCAGGGCCGCATGTTGGCCCGCGCCGCGGACTTGTCGTGCTCGAACATCTGGCCGAGGGTCTCCTTGAAGAGCTCCAGGTCGGCCGTCGAGAAGCCGGTCTGCTCGGCGAGGATGGGATTGATGTACGCATGCACGCGGTACAAGCCGTACGGAATCGTGAACTTGCGGCCCATTGTGCGGTTATCACCCTGCTGTTTCTCTGCTTCCGCTGCGGTCGTCACGGCGCAGCGTGTGACCGCGTGCTCGGCGGACACGATCGGTTCAATGCTGCGGGCGAAGCCGAACTGGACCGCACCGCGCACCTGCCCGCAGTTGACATCGGTGCTCATCACGGCGCCGAAGGTGCGGATGTCGAAGAAGTTGTGGCACATCCAGGCGGTAAGCTCGCGGGCCTTCTTCTCATCCTTGGGCATCTTGCGTTTCTCGGGCTTCTCACCGACGGCCTCGTAGGCCCGTTCGTGCTGGCTGTTCAGGATCGCGCGTTCCTTCACGTAGATCTCGTACGGCGGTTTCTCGCCGTGCCGCAGCCCAACGTAGTTGCGGATCTTGCGTTTCAGGCAGACGTCGGTGACCAGGCCTTGGCCGGTCTCGGGGTCGATGCGCGGCAGGTTGCCCGCATCGGGGTCGCCATTGGGGTTGCCGTCGGTGATGTCGAAGAGGTAGACGATGTCGTAGCGGTTCTGAATCGGGTTGTGGTTCGTACTCATGGATTACTCCTCCGTGTCGGCGACGGCGGACGCCTCGCCGGTGGTCTTGCTGGAAGCAAAGAACGCCTGACGCTGGTGGTAGTAGCCGATGAAGAAGAGCCCCTGCTCGTCGAGCGGTAAGTGGGCAGGGAAGCCGTCTGCGGCGCTGATACGATCGCAGATCTCCTGGACCAGCTTCTCGCGGACTATCTTGAATCCCCGCTTGTCGGTGCCGAGCTTGTCAAGATGGTGGGCGTGGAGCCGCAAGAGGCGCGGGAACGCCGCCACGGGGTTCGCGGACGCCGAACTGAAGTAGCGGTCCTTGATCGTGACGTTCAGGTCGCCGCCGAGCGCGTCCTCCTGGGTCTTCTCCAGGGCGGCGAAGAGGCGGCCCAACTGGTAGGCCGGATGAGGACAGTCTTTGTCGAGTGCCATGGAAACGGTCTCCTGCTGCTTGCCAAGGCGCGCCTTTCTGATGAGGTACGCCTTGAGGATGGATGCACGAATATGTCCGTTAGCGCCGCCGGTCTGGCCGTCAGCGCGGATACGGCGCAGAACGGCCGCCGCCAGCGACGCGGGATACGGCCCGCCGCTGAGCACGGCCTGCAGTACTGCCCCGCCCAGCAACGGCTGGATATCGGCGCGCTCGCGCGCCGTCTGATCGATGATGCGCTGAATGCAGATCGGCGGCACGTTCGGTGGGCCGCCGGCCAGCTCCAGGTCTGCCAGATGCTGCCCCAGGCGCTCGGCGAACTGCTGCACGGTGCCGGTCAGCCAGAAGCGCACCGAAACGCGCGCCGCGTTCGGCGAGAGGCCGAGCACGTAAAACGGCACCTTGCCGTCCTCGAAGGCGGCACCAGACGCGGCACGCCGCAAAAGCTTGAAAAAATCCTTCAGCCGCTCCAGTGTCGCGCTGTCTTCCGCGTCCTGGCTCTCGAAGACGCCAAAGAAGTCGTCCTCAAAGGGCGTGGCCTTCTCGGACCAGTACACGACGGTTGTATCGCCGAGGTGAACCTGGCGATCCCGCGCGGTGGTGAGGCGGTTGAGGGCCGTGCAATACTTGAACGCGTCGGCGATTCCCACTGGTGCGTTGAAGCTCTGGGACTTGCGGTAGGATTCGTACGCGTCCGCATTGAAGCCGACCAGCGTGGCCCCGGAACTCTGGGCGCCGCGGACGCCCTTGATCTTCGGCTCGTGCAGGCGGGCGATCGGCTGCACCTCGCCGCTGATCAGCGACGGCACGCGCGGCGCGTCAGTGTCCAGTTCGTCGACCTGACGGAGCCAGTAGGCACGAACCTGCGGACGGTCGTGGACGTACCCTGTCTGGCCGGCCAGATGAAAGACGCCGAACGCTACGGCGATTTCAGCCAGTTCCGCGTGGGCCGGCGCCTGCTCGGGCGCCCAGGTGCGAAGAAACTGGCATACGGCCGAAAACGCCGCGTCGTTGATCTCGGTTTCGAGCGCCAGATGCCGATCCCGAAAAGCTTCGAAGGCCTCTTTCGTGCGCTGCGGCTTCGGGTCGTCGGCCTTGAAACCGAGCATGTACTGGGCGTTGTCCCACAGAAACCCCGGGTTGATGCCGGAGCCGGACGGCTTGGCCTGGCCAGGCACGACCAGCAGCCGCGGCACGGTGCGCCCATTCTGCTCGGAACGTGCGTCGTGCAACGCGGACAACGAGCCGTCGGCATTAAGCACGACCTCGAAGCTGATCTTCTGCCGGCTGAAACCGAGCGGGGCGATGTCGCTGTCGGGCTCAGCCGCCAGGCGGTCGTAATAATCGACAAGTTTCTGGAGGATCATTGGCGCACCTCGGCCATCTCGAAGGGCGGCACCTCGATCACGCCCCGCCGCATGACCGCGTGGAAGAAGCGGGGCGTCATCTCGTTGGCGAAGTCGATGTCGTGGAGCATGAACCCTAGGTCACGCTCGGGCGGGTCGGCGCCTGGCTGTCCGGTGGTGTAGAAGCCGACAGGCGGTTCACCGTCGTGCCATGTGAAATGGCAGTCGCATTCGCGGCAACCGAGGTAGGGCCGGTGAAAGCACTGCCCCTTCTCGGCTCGCCGCCGGAACATCTCGTAATGCTTCGGGGGCGGGTCGTCGCCGCCCCGCACGTCGAAGCGGGCCTCGATGAGATAGTCCACGTTGCGCAGGACGGTGGCGGCTCGCTGCTGGCGCTCCTGCTCGACGAAGATCCCCAACCCGCCGCGGCCGGATTTCATGGCGGAGACAGCGCCGGTGGCGCCCCGGACGGCCACCTTGCAGCCCACCTCGTTGCGGCGCAGGTTGGTGAAACGGATCGGGTTGAGGACGTGAATCCGCTGAACCACCCAGCGGATTTGCGGCTTCCAGTAGATAGCCTCCAGGATGCCGCGGGCGGCCGAGGGCGTCATGACGTCATATGAGACGCGCTCGACCTTCATTTCGGGGCGCGTGAAACAGGCGTACGCGCCCCAGACGCGGAGTCTCACGGCTGTGCTCACACAAGACCTCCTTTCAGAAAACGAGTTGGCTAGATGAGCAGATGCGCGGGGTTGAAGCCCGCAGTGTCGGTTAGCAGACCTAGATCCCTGTGATAGGCGTTCTCATTCTCCAGGACCCAGAAGCGCTCGTGGTACAGTGCGACTGACTGGTTGTCGCGCAGTTGGTTGAACTGCTGTTCGTACACACCCACCGTGTAGCGCTGCAGCCGGCGGTCGAAGGTCCGACCGGGCGGCTGGGTCAAGCGGCTGAGCTGCGCGATGATTCTGCGGCCGTGCCTGCCATAAGGCACGATCACCGGCTTCTGGGTATCCGGGATTAGCCGGTATTTTTCGGCGGCCGCGCGGAACTGGAAGCACAATCCCGCACTGGCTTTGAACGCGCCGAGGATGTCCTGCTGATCCCAGTCGTCCTTGCGCGACCAGTAGTTCAGCCGGAAGAAATGCTCCAGCGCGTCGAGACCAAGAAGGTCGTCATGCAGCGGCGCAACCTCCGCCGCGATCTGGCGGCGGGAGCGCAAGTCACCGCGCGGATCGACGTCAGTGTCAAACACGAAGACCTTCCCGCGCTGCAGGCGCCCCTCGCGGTTACAGCGCCCCGCGGCCTGCGCGACGGAGTCCAGACCCGTCATCGCCCGGAAAACGACCGGGAAATCGACATCCACGCCCGCTTCGATCAACTGCGTGCTGACGACCTGGCAGAGCCGCGGATTGTCTGGATCGAGCCGTTTGCGAATGCGAGCGAGGACGTCGGTACGGTGCGCGGCGCACATCTGCGCGCTGAGATGAAAAACGCCGGCGCTGCCTTCCGGGGACGCGCGGAGCGCCGTGAACAAGCGGGCGGCATGGCCGCGCGTGTTTACCACACACAAGACTTGTTCGTGCTGGCGGAGGCGGTCGATTACGCCGGCGTCGTCGAGCTTCCCGAGCCGCTCCACATCAACTCGGCGGAGCGATTCGTAGAGCCTGAGGGGTTCACTGACGATCTCGCGGACACCGGTCAGACCGATGCGGAAGTCGTCACGGTGCTGGACCGCCGGCTGCGTCGCCGAGCATAGCACCACTGTGCAGCCGTAGTTGCGGCAGAGTTCGTCCAGCATTCGCAGCGTTGGCTTCAACAGGGTTACCGGCAGCGTTTGGCACTCATCGAGGATGATGACGCTGCGGGCAATGCGATGGAGCTTCCGACAGCGGGACGGCTTGCTGGCAAACAGCGACTCGAAGAACTGCACATTCGTCGTAACCACCAGCGGCGCGTCCCAGTTCTCCGCGGCCAGCCGATGCCACGGCGTTTGCGCTTCGTCCTCCGGAGCGTCAGCAGTCTTCGGGGGCTCGAAGTTGCTGTGGTGCTCAAGCACGACATGCCGGCCCGCCCGGCCAAACGCCGCGCGGAACACCTCGGCGTTCTGCTCGATGATGCTCGTAAATGGAATTGCATAGATGACACGCCGGAGGCCATGCTGCCGCGCGTGCGCCAGCGCGAAGGCCAATGATGACAGAGTCTTGCCGCCGCCGGTCGGCACGGTAAGGGAGAAAAAGCCAGATGGCAGACTGGCAGCCGCGCGACAGGCCCGGAGTACTTCCCGGCGGCTGTGGTTTACGGGGGTATCCCGCGAACTGGCCTCCTTGCTCGCGAGGTACTCATCCAGCACCAGCGCCAATTCTGCCAGGGCGGGCTGCGCTTGCCGGCGTCCGGCAGCCTGATCCGGTCGCATGAATGACTCGGTCGCCAGGAAGTCGGCGTCGACCAGGCACGAGAAGAGCATGCGGCAAAAGATGGAGAGCTGGAAGGCACGTGCCTGTCCATCGTGGTCCCACGTCTGAGGCGGCTTGGCCAGTTCACGCTTCTGCGACAACTCGTTCGGTGCCGCCGAGTAGTCGCAAACCCGCTTTGTGAGCCGGGCCTCCAGACCGGAACTGCCACCAATGTAGTCGGGCAAGCCACCGTGG
>CAZYGM010000160.1:0-8099 GCA_964647015.1 uncultured Planctomycetales bacterium
TGCTGGCCGGCACCGACCTGCAAGCCGAGTTCCCGGGGATTGACATCGAGGTGCCCCGCTCGGTCGTGATCGGCACGGACGTGTTCGACGAGTTTCTGGAGAGCAACCGGCTGCGGTTGCCGGCCCTGCGCAGCACGGACGACGAACGGCTCACGCGGGCTTTCCTGGCAGCCCGGCTGCCCGAGCGCATCATTGGCGATTTGCGCGCCGTGCTGGACGCCGTCCGCGCGCCGCTCGCCGTGCGCTCCTCCAGCCTGCTGGAAGACTCGCTCTACCATCCGTTCGCGGGGATCTATGACACGCACATGGTCCCGAACAACAGTCCGGATGAGGGGGTGCGGCTGGCGCAGCTCTGCGACGCCATCAGGCTGGTCTACGCGAGCACGTATGCCGGGCGGGCGCGCCGCTACCTGAGCGCCACGCCGCACCGGGCTGAAGAAGAGAAGATGGCGGTGGTGCTGCAGCCGGTGGTGGGGGCGCGGCACGGCCAGCACTACTACCCGGACTTCGCCGGTGTGGCGCGTTCCTTCAATTACTACCCTTATGGTCACATGAAGCCGGCGGACGGCGTGGCCATGGTCGCGCTGGGTCTGGGCAAGTTGGTGCTCGACGGTGAGGCCGGGCTGCGCTTCTCGCCGAGCCACTCGCAGGTTCTGCCGCAACTTGAGCTGGGCGAGGCATTCCTGAACGAATCGCAGCGCGTCTTCCTGGCGCTAGACCTCAACGCGCCCGACGGCGGGCCGGGGGCCGACCGCGATCGGGCGCTCGTGCGGCTGGATTTGGAGAGCGCCCGACGGCATGGCACGCTGGCGTCCGTGGCATCCGCCTGGGTTCGCGAGGAGCAGGCTTTCCACGACGGGCTGAGCCGACCGGGCATCCCTGTCGTGACGTTCGCCCACATACTCAAGTCGGGGGTATTCCCCCTGGCGCCGATACTGAAGCAGTTGCTGCAGATGGGGCAATCGGGCATGAACCGGCCGGTAGAGATCGAGTTTGCGGTGAACCTGGCTAGTGATCCCAAGCAGTTCGCGGTCCTGCAGGTGCGCCCTGCGATGGGGTGCGAGGAGGTACTTGATCGCGTCGAGCTGGGTACCTGCGCCGGCGGCGACGTCCTGTGCTACAGTCCCCGGGCGCTGGGCAACGGCATAATCGATGAGCTCCGGGACATCGTTTTCGTCAAGCCGGCGAGCTTTGACCCGGGCTGCACGCGCGAGATTGCGGCGGAGATCGGCGGGCTGAACGAAGCCCTGCTGGCGGCCAACTGTCCCTACCTGCTGATCGGGCCCGGCCGCTGGGGCTCATCCACGCCGGCACTGGGGATCCCGGTCAACTGGGGCGACATTTCCGCGGCCCGGGTCATCACGGAGACGACGCTGGATAACTACGCGGTCGAGCCCTCGCAGGGCAGCCACTTCTTCCACAACCTGGTCACCTACGGCATCGCCTATCTCGCCGTCGATCCGCACGCCCGGCGCGGCGGCATCGACTGGTCCTGGCTGGAGGCGCAGCCGGCCAGGTACGAAACTGACCACATTCGCCACGTGCGGCTGGCGGAACCGCTGGAGGTGCGCATCGACGGCAGTACTTCGCAGGCGGTGGTGCTCAAACGTGCCGAGCGGGTAATGCCGGAATGACGATGGCCGTGAGCGGGCCCGCTTGCTTGACACTCCTGCCGGCGGCAATAGAGTGGCCCGGATGATTGCGGGCCGCAGGTACCAGGCACGGAGCGCGGGCGATGTGGGTGCGCCCGTGAAGCGAGGACGGCGTTGATGGTTACGCTGCACGCCTATGCCCTGCGCGAGCTGCTCAAGACCTTTGGACTGACGCTCGCTGCCCTGACCGCCGTCTTCACCATGGGCGGCGGCCTCTATAACATCCTGAGCTACGAGGGAGTTAACGCCGGCGATCTTTTCGGCGTGATTCCCATGCTCATCCCGATCGTGATGACGCTGACGATGCCGGTCGCGGCCCTCTTCGCGACGACGATGGTGTATGGGCGGCTGGCAGCGGACAACGAATTACAGGCCTGCCGGGCGGCGGGCATCAACATCCACCGGCTTTTCGTGGCGGCCGTGCTGCTGGCGGTGTTCGTGGCGGCCTTCACGCTGCTTTTCGGCGACCTGGTCATCCCCGATTTCATTCACCGCCTCGACCGGTACGCCCGGGCCAACCTGCGCGACATGGCCCTGCAACGCTTCCAGGTCAAAGGTCACGTGCGCTATGAGCCGCGCGGTGAATCCTACCTGCTGACGGCGCGCAGCGCGAAGGTGCCGACAGCCCGCGCCCTGGAAGAACGGGCGCTACCGGTGGGGGACGGCATCAGCTACCTGCTGATCGAAGAGCCCGTATTCCTGCAGATCGATGCGCAGGGCGCCTTGGTGCGCTGTGCCGCGGCCGAGTTCGGCTTGTGCCAATTCGACGGGCGCACGACACCTATCGAGGTCACGCTGTACGTGAAGGAGGGGCGCGATTTCGACGTGCGCGGCCGCAGTGTTCGCCTGGGGCGCCAACCGTTGGGTCCCATCCCGGTGCCGATTCCGTTCAAGCGGCGGGCGTCGATGGTGGACTTGGCTACGCTGGTGCGCTGGCGCGAGCAGCCCTGGGAGACGGACCAGCTCAGGCCGGACGTGCGCAGCTTCCGGCGTGCCCTCGAGCAACAGCATTTTGCCCAGACGGCCGCCGAATTGATCGCGGCCGGCCGGCCGCTGGTGCTGACGGGCGAGCGGGACAAGCAGTACAGCATCAGCGCGGCCGGTGCCGAGCCCGGTCGGCGCGGTCTGACGCTGACGGGTGTCCGGGTTGAGAAGCTGGCGGCGGACGGAGAGGATCCACTTTATTATGAAGCTCCGGTAGCCCTGCTGACGCCGTGGTCGGTGGACCGGCTGGCCGGGGCGCTGCGCCTTCAGTTGCGGGCTACGGACCAGCCGGTTGTCGAGCACAATCCCCGGGCGCGCGAGTACGCAGCCGGTCGCACCATGACGAACCTTGCGCTGCCGGATCCGCTGCATGTGCCGGATGAGCTGTTGGCGGACATCGGCCGTTTCACTGATGCGGACATCTTCGATCCGACGGTGGTCCTGCCGACATCGACGGAGTTGGAGGCGCAGCGCGCCGGGCTGCAGGTCGAGGCGGGTCGCCAGAGTCGCAAGATGGCGGCGGTTTTTCATTTCAGGCTGGGCTATGCGAGCAGCACGGTGGTAACGGTGCTCATGGCCGCCGTGCTGGGCGTTATTTTTAGGGGGGCCCGGGCGCTGGCAGCCTTCGCGTTATCGTGTATTCCGCTGGGCACCGTCCTGGTGCTGATGGTGATGGCCCGTTCGCTGGGTGAGAAGGAGGGCACGGAGATTCTCAGTCCGGTCTTCACGTGGGGTGGGCTGGGGGCGCTGGCGTTGGTGGACGCGCTAATACTGCGGCTGGGGATCCGACGCTGACGGAGGTGCCTGCGCGCATGTCGACCATCGACCGCTATCTCGTGGCCGCTTTCCTCCGCAGCTACCTGCTGCTGCTGACGGTCGGTTGCGGTTTGTACATACTCAGTGACCTGCTCGTGAACCTGGACGAGTTCACGGACAATCGCGAACTCAGCTTCACGGGCGTGCTGTATGCCATCGTGGACTACTACGGCCACAACTTGCCGCTGTATTTCATGCAGCTTGGCGGGCCCGTGCTGGCTTTTGCCGGGGCCTACACGGTGGCCATGCTGCTGCGCAACAACGAGATGACCAGCCTGGTGGCGGCGGGCGTGCCGCTGCAGCGGTTGGCCGTGCCGATCCTGCTGTGCGCCGCCGTCCTGGTCGGTTTATGGATGGTCAATCGCGAGTTTGTGCTGCCCAATTTCGCCCACATGATCGCTCGGCATCGCAACGACGTCGTGGGCACGCGTGCGCGCGGCATCGACTTCGCCCGCGACGACAACGACGCCATCCTGACTGCCCGCAGCATCAACCTGCGCGCCGGGCGGCTGGAGAACGTCGTCATCGTCGAGCCGCGTAGCCACGGCAGCTATGTGATTCAGGCTGACGCGGCCGTTCACGATCCGCAGCGCAAGACCTGGCGTCTGGACGTCGGCCGGCGCATCGTCGAGACCGCCCCCACCGACGCCGAGTCCGGCCAGTTCGGCGTGCGCTACGAGCCGGTCAGCGAGTACGCTTTCACCCTGTCGCCGGAGGAGCTGGTCCTGCGGCAATCGGCCCAGTGGGCCGGCCTGCTCAGCCTGCGGCAGATGAACGCCTTGCTCAAGAGCCGCAACCTGCCGAACCTGGCCAGTGTGCGGATGAATCGCCACATCTGGCTGACGCAGCCGCTGCTGCAACTGCTGCTGCTGGGCCTGACGCTGCCGTTCTTCCTGACGCGTGAACCCATCAGTGTGCTGGTGGCCGGCGGGCGCGCCCTGCTGCTGACCGGGGCATTCTTCGGGGTGGCCTTCTGCGCGCACAGCATGACGGCCAGTGAGCATGCCGCCCTGGTGGCGTGGATTCCACTTATAATGTTCGGGCCGGTGGCGGTTCTGCACATGGCCAACGTGAGGACCTGAGCATGGCTCACATCGTAATCATCGAGGACGAGCCGGATCTGGCGATGGGGTTGCGCGACAACCTCGAGTTCGAGCAGCACACCGTCGCCCACGCGCTCACCGGCGCGGAGGGTGTTGCCCTGGTGGCACAGCGTCGGCCCGACTTGGTGCTGCTGGACATCATGCTGCCCGACATTGACGGTTTCGAAGTGTGCCGGCGGCTGCGCGCCGGCGGGGCCACGATGCCGATTCTGATCCTAAGCGCGCGCAGCCAGGAGATCGACAAGGTTCGCGGGCTCGAGCTCGGCGCTGATGACTACATCACCAAGCCGTTCGGGCTGAAGGAGCTGCTGGCGCGCATTCAGGCCGCGTTGCGCCGGGCGGAGATTCCGGCGGCGGCCCGGACGCAGTTCCGGGTCGGCGACCGCACCGTGGATCTGCTGCATCAGAAAGTCGTCGACTCAGGCGGGGCGGAGACGCCGCTGGGCTACTACGAAACCGAGATCCTGCGCATGCTCTTCGATCGGCAGGGGACCGCCGTGCCGCGCGTCGATCTGCTGGAGCAGATCTGGGGGGCGGGCGTGTACCCGGCGGATCGCACGGTGGACAACCACATCGTCAGCCTGCGCCGCAAGCTCGAGCCGGATCCCAAGAACCCCCAGCATATCCTTACGGCCCACGCGGTGGGCTACAAGCTGGTGCTGTGAAGCCGGTTGGAGGTCGGCGCGGCGGGGGCAGCCGCCCGCCGGCGGGAGCCTCGGTCCGCCGGTTTCCTGGCCTAGACAAGATCAACGACTACGTTTCGTCGGGCCGGCGGATGTCGTACTTGCGGAGGCGATAGCGCAGATTGTCGCGGCTGATCCCGAGCACGCGGGCCGCCTGGGATTGGTTCCAGCCGTGCTCGTCCAGGGCCTTCAGGATCATCGCGCGCTCGTACTCTTCCAGCGCAGACGGGACCTCTTCGGCGGTGGGATAGGTAGTCTGGTCGGCAATTTCCGGCGGGAATTGGGCGGGCTCGATGGTTTGGCCGTCGCACAACAGCACGGCGCGCTCGATCACGTTGCGCAGTTCGCGGATGTTGCCCGGCCAGTCATACGCGCGCAGTAGTTGCAGGGCGTCCGGGCTGATCTCTGGGTTGGGTCGGTCGAGTTCCTGGGCCGCGGCGCCGGCGAAGTGTGCCGCCAGGATGGGGATGTCAGCCGGGCGTTGCCGCAGCGGCGGCAGCGTGATGGGGAAGACGTTGAGCCGGTAGTACAAGTCTTCCCGAAACGCACCGCGCTCCATGGCCCGGTGCAGGTCGCGGTTGGTGGCGGCGATGATGCGTACGTCGCATGCGACCGTCTTGACGCCGCCGACGCGCACGAATTCCCGCTCCTGCAGGACGCGCAGCAGTTTGACCTGGGTGGCGAGGCTGATATCGCCGATCTCGTCGAGGAAGAGCGTGCCCTGGTCGGCCAGTTCGAAGCGGCCGATCTTCTGGCCAACGGCGCCGGTGAAGGCGCCGGCCTCGTGGCCGAACAGCTCGCTCTCGAGCAGCGTCTCGGGTAGTGCGGCGCAGTTGAGCGCGATGAACGGGCGCTCGCGTCGCGGGCTGCGTGTGTGTATGGCCCGGGCGGTCAATTCCTTGCCGGTACCGGTTTCGCCCAGTAGCAGTACGGTGGCGTCCGTGGTTGCGACGCGTTCGACGAGGGCCAGCGCTTCCCGCAAGGCGGGGCTGTCGCCGACGATGGTCTGATCGAGGCGGACGCCGGCGCGCAGCCCGCGGTTTTCGCGTTTGACGGCTTCATGCGTCTGGGCGTTGGCTGTGCTGATGGCCGCCAGGTTGGCGAAAATCTGGAGCACGTCGAGATCGCGCTCGGTGAACTGCCCGGGTTGGCGGCGGTTGAGTACCTCGACGACGCCGATGATAGTGCCACGGTAGCGCAGCGGGGCCGCCATCAGATCGCGCGTGGTGATGCTGGTCTTGTCGTCGATGCCCGCGAAGAAATCCGGATCGCGCCGGGCTTCGCGTACCAGCACGGCTTGGCCGGTAGCGGCGACCCGGCCGGCGATCCCCAGGGTTGCGTCGAACTCCTCGCCCAGCAGGACAGCACCCTTCTGGCCGGTGGCCGCCCGGAACACCAGCTTGCGTCCCAGGCGGTCGAGCAGGAGTACCGAGCTGCCCTCGGCGTGCAGGACGCGGGCGGCCAGACGGGCGATTTCCTGCAGCGTCGTGTCGGGTTCGAGCGACGCGTTCATGGCAGCCGACGCCTCGAGTAGCGCCGCCAGCGCTGCTTCGCCGAGCGCTTCAGTCGGCCAGGCGGCGGTGTCGGTCATGGCGGTGCGCTCCGGTGGGCTGCGTTTCTA
The DNA here is from genome assembly GCA_964647015.1 of uncultured Planctomycetales bacterium. GTDB lineage: Bacteria > Planctomycetota > Phycisphaerae > UBA1845 > Fen-1342 > JAAYXS01. The sequence goes on from CAZYGM010000160.1 coordinate 6,860, forward strand.
AGGGGTCGGGGCAACGTGGTTTAGGCGCCAGAAGGCCGGCGGCCTGGGCGGCCGGCGAACAGGACCAGCGATTCTGTCCCGCCCGCCGCAGACTCGCAAGTGCCGGCCGGGAGATGCCATATACTGGTGGTTCCGCCGGGCTGTCGGTCGGCAGGGTTGGGCGCGACGGTGCGGACGGTATTATGGACGGTGAGGGTTTCGGCCGGCAGCATCCGATAATGTCGGGCCGGTCATGCCGGCAGTAGGCCGGGCGGTCAGCGCGAATAAGTTCGAACCGTTGTTGTCAGCCGGCGTACTCAGAGAGGATGTTGTGGAAAGCTGTCGAGACGAGGAGCTGTTGGCGCAGTACCTGGCGGGTGACGCCGGCGCCTTCGAGTTCCTGGTTCGGCGCTATGCTGATGACCTGCATGGTTTCCTCGTGCGGTTCGTGGGCGACGCCGCGGCGGAAGACCTGGTGCAGGAGACGTTTCTGCAGGTGCATCTGGCGGCCCAGTCGTTTGACCCGCAGCGGTCGTTTCGGCCCTGGCTCTACACGATCGCGGCCAACAAGGCGCGCGACTTCCTGCGCAGCCGGGCCCGCAAGCATGAGCAGACCCTCGACAGCCCCGGCGGGGACGGCGAGGGCCCGTCCGCGGCGCAACTGCTGGCGGCCGACGGACCGTCGGTCGCGGAGGAGCGCGGCGCTGAAGAGACACGGCAGGCCGTGCGTGCACTGATCGCGAGAATGCCGGAGCATTTGCAGCTTATATTGATGCTTGGCTATTACCAGAAGTTGGCTTACGCGGAAATCGCGGAGATCCTTGATATACCGGTTGGCACGGTGAAATCTCGGTTGCATGCGGCTGTTACGCGTTTCGCCCGTATGTGGCAGGGGCAAGCGCGCGGCACGACCAGCGGCCGGCCGTGACCACTGAGGATTGGGCAGCGCATATGTCGTCTGAAGATGTGTTTGATTCGCAGCTCCTGGATTTGCACTTGGGGCGGCTCAGTCCTGAACAAGAGCTTGATCTGCGTTTGCGGCTGGCGGCCGATGCGCGGCTGGCGGCGCAGCACGAGGCGCTGGCGACCGTCTTTCGGGCCCTGGATACGCAGCGGGCGGCCGCTGCCCCGCCCGGGCTGGCGGCGCGGGTTGCGGCGCGGGTTACGGCCGCCGGTCGGCCGCCGCGCGTGGTGCGTCCGGCGCGCGACCGGGCGGCGTTGGCGGATGCGGCCCCCGTGGTTCTGCGTTTGGGCAGCGCGC
>CAZYGM010000161.1:0-7849 GCA_964647015.1 uncultured Planctomycetales bacterium
GTGGCCGGTCTTCACCTGCCCATCGCCGGTACACTTTGCCCGCCCGCTGACAGCGATGGGCCAGCGGCGAAAATGCCAGCCCGGTACCGGGAGCGCTCCCGAAGGCCGGCCGCGCGGCGGTTTGGCGTTTTCGGGCGACGGATGTCGCGGCATTTTGGGCCTCGCCTGGCCGGCGCCGGTGACGGCGGGGAGCCTGGGGCGCGCGGCGCGGCGGGGTGGGACCGGGGGGAACGTGCGGCGCCGGTTTCGGGGTCCTGCATCGGTCACCCGCGCCGCCGGGGAGGTGAGGCAGGCGAGCCAGGCGGGGGCAAGGTGCCGCGTTCGGCGGCTGGTCGAGGGGGATTCGAAAGGGGCTCATGCCCGCCGGTAGTCGGGTGGCGTTTGGCGGCGGCAAGCGGGCGTCATGACGGGCGTGCCTGCTAGGCTGGCGTGCCGGGCCCGCTGGACTACCGGCGATCCGCGCCGCGGGCCAGCCGCTCGACCTCGCGGAGAAGCACGGCTACGAATCGCGCAACCGCCAACGAACCGAAGCGGCGTTTGGCCTGGGTGACGCCGTCGTGATCCCGCTCGCGCACGGCGAAGCTGACCTGGCGTCGGCGGGCCAGGCGGCCCGGTAGCCGCGTGACGCCCTGGCGTTTGTCCTTGGCGGTATGTGCCTTCGTCGTTCGCATCCTGACCTCAGCTCGTGTGCAAGCCGCGCCGCCCGCGCCCGCCGGTAAGCGTCCAAGCATGATAGCATGCGCAATTCGGCCCATTGTGCAAGTCGTCCCATGGCTGGCGGCCGCTTCGGATCGGCGGCCTACGGCATCTCATGCGCCGGCCTGGTCGGTGGCCTTCGGCTCAGGGGGCTGTGTCGTCACTGTGTGGGGAGTAGCCAGTGCAGTCACTTGCGCGATCCAAGAACTCTGTCAGCTGCTCCCGAGAGCATCCGAAGACGGCGTCGCCGAGCTGTGGTACTTCAAAGAGGCGAACGGCGAAATCCAGGGAGCGAGCCGCGACAAACCAGTTGTGCTGTCGGTCGGTAACGCCAGGCAGGCTAACGGGCTCGGGCATCTGCACGAAATCGAGGCCAGCCAGGCCGCGCTCGGCCTGGTACCGAAGAGTGTCGACCGGCGGCGACGCGATGTCGGACTCCAACGGAATCTCCCGTGCGCAGGAACGCAAGAGGACAGTGAGATCCAGTTCCTGGAGGGAGGGCTTGTACGGGCCCACGTGTGTGTCCAGCTCCAAGATGTTCCACAGATACCGAGCGATCATGGCCTCATGCGTCTTGCTGACTAGGGTAGGCCACTGCTGGATGAATCCGTACTTCTTCTCGGTGAGCACGGCCTTGAAGTGCACTGAGAGCCTCGCATGCACCGTAAACGCGCGTGGTTCATAGGACCAACGGTGCAGTAGACGGGTGAGCTTAGCCGATGACCCGGGAGACGCAAACGCTTGGTCACGCCATATGGAGGGCAGCGCAGAAGCTGTATCGATAACGCCGTGTGATGCGTTCCGGGTCCCGAACGCCCTCGGATATAGCTCGGTGAAGTCCGATGCCAGTTCGAACCTCTTTCGAGCGAAGGCTGTCATCGTGTCGCATTGCGTGCGAGTGGCGCCCTTCATGATCAGGGCGAGCCATGCCAGGGATGACGCAAGGCCACCAACGACGTCGAACAGGAGGACGTCGCTTGACAACATACTTGGATGAATGAGCGAGTGTTCGACCTCTTCCAGCAAGCGGGGCAAATAGTGCCAGGCGGCGATGCCCACGCCAAGATGGCCAAGACCAAGGGTTAGTTGTTGGGCGATCGGTGGCTTGCCGGCCAGGTCCACCAGCCGGAAAAACTCCTGCTGTTCGGGGAGTGTGACCTCCAGGGCTTCACATATCTTGCGAGCGGTATCCCATCGGGGCAGACGCTCTCCGCGTTCGAACACGCTTACGTAATTGACGCTCAGACCGGCTTTTCTGGCCAGCGCCATCGCGGATAGCCCCAGGGCTTTGCGGCGAGCGCGAACCCATGCACCGGCCGCCTTTAAGTCGTTCATGGCGTCAAGGTAATGGGGGGGGTGTGAAAAAAAAAGTGCGACGGAAGGGTTGACAGGCGTCCGGGGCGGGGTGAATATGAATTCACACAGAGTGAATTGGCGCTCGTATGCAGCTGCGTGTTGATGCCGAGTCCGTGGAGCGATATCGGTTACTGGCCGGGCTTCTGCGCGGCGAGCTCGCCGCGCGCGCGGGGATCCATCGCAATCAGATCACGCGGATTAATGCTGGGCTCCCGGTCGGTGTGCGAGTCGCCCGGGCTCTTGCGCGCGTGATGGGGCGACGCGTGCGAGACATTGCCGTTGTGTTACCACGGGCAGCGTCCGCCAGCGATTGACGGCTCAAGTTACCGTGCGACGTTCGCACGGCGGTTGTAAGTGGTTGCGTTCTAAGGAGTGCGGTGATGGGTAACGGCAACAGTGTGGCGATTGTGGGCCGCGATCTTCTCTCACAGATGGGCCCTGACGATCGCGTTGACTTTCTCGCGGACCAATGCGAAACGCTCGATCGAGCGCTTGCGCTTTTCCAGGCCGCGCGGGACGAGACCGACGCGGCGGCGACGCTGCGATTCGGCAATCGCATCGACGAGCTGGTCGCGGAGGTGGCCGCCGCGATCGGCGGCACTTGGTTTACGGTCTCGTGGCCGGCTGATGCGCTCGATCGCCGGTTCGATTCGTCGGCGCGCTACGAGCGTTGCGCCTCAGAAGCTGAGGCCCTGTCGAAGGTTGATCAGCCGTCCGGCGTCTAGTCGCGGGGCCGCTAGGGCGCTGACTCAGATCAGGCGAGGGTGCGGCGATGGGGCACGCGTGGTCGGCACAATTCTCAACGGAACGCCAGTGCGAGCCCATCGCCGGCGCGGCGCCGTCCGCTCGTTCGCGAGCGGGCGGCGTTCCTTCTGGCCGGGCGCCGTCTCGGCCGCGGCACGGCGGCCGGCGGCCCGGTGCTCGCAGCGCGACGTCGCTGGCGCATGGAGGCGCCAGCGGCGCCGGTTCTTCTCGCCGGCCCGTGCGGTCGCGGCGGTGCCGCGGCACGCGCAGCGCGTGGTTCGGCCAGGTGTCGGCGCCGCTGCTGGCCGTCGCGCGCGAGCGCATCCTGTTGGGCCGGTCGGCGCGCGTTGTGCACGGCGAGCTCGGCCTCGATCATTATTGCTGCCCATCGACGTTCAGCCATTGGGCGGCTGGTCATCGCTCGCGTGCAGCGGCCCATGCGACTCCCCCGCCCGCGTTGCCGGCGGCGTTGCTCGACGGTTTGACGCCCCGCCGGCGCGAACTGCTTCACCGACGCGCGTTCGCGCTGCAATTCTACGCCGAGTGCCGACGCGCGTGCTCGGAGGGCGGCGTGCGGCTGACCCATCCGGCCTTTCTTGCCATTCTAGGCGCCGTCGCGGGGACGCGCCTGCGGCTGACCGCGTGGCGGCAATTGCGGCGTCGTTGCGCCGCAGGCGGCTACCCGTCGCTGATCGATACGCGCGGGCGGCCGGTGGGCCGTCGCGCGCCAATCGACGCGCGGCTGTGGCGCCTGTTTGCGCGGCAGCTTAGCGGCGGGGCAAGCGTCCGCGCGGCCTGGCGCGCGGCCCGCGCCCGTGCGGATGAGCTCGGCGTCAGCCTCCCATGCTACAGCACAATGCGGCGCCGGTTGCGCGAGGTGAAGTCGCGGAGCAAGCGTTTGTCATATTTGATCCCCCGCGGGTTCGGAGGCAATTGACATGGGCGCCGCTGCAACTGCACTAGCCGTGCGGGACGCGTCGGGCTCGGCCGGCCGTTACGGCTGGCTCCCCGCGACCGACTTGTTGCGCGCCTTTGCCGGTCGCGCGGTGGCGCGTCGCAAAGCGGTTGAGCGGTGGTGGCGCGGCCTGCCCGAAGAGCAGCGTTGCCGGCGGGGGCACCGGTTGCTGGCGCGCGGCGACGCGCTGCTGCCGCAGCATAGTGCCGCGCCGGGCGTGACGGTGAGCGCATTTCTGCAGAACATCCAGCGGCCGGAGCGCGTGTCAGCCGACGCGGCGGCCGGATCTCAGGGGTTGCGCCAGAAGACGCTGGACGCGATGGAGCTACTGCGGCGCGATCGGCAGTTCCAGGCCGAACACCCAAAGTTGGCACCGACCAGTCCGGCGTACTTCGAGAACTTCAGACGTGTGCACGGGGCCTGGGCGCGCGAGCGCGGGTTGGGCTGCGGCCGGTCGGCGATGCTCAGCCTACGGAAACGCGCGGCACACGGTGAGACGATCGACCAGCGGTCAACTCGCAGTGGCCGGAAGCCAGCCATCCAGATCGACCCGCGCGTGGCTGAGGCGTACCTGGCCCTGGCGCTGCACGCCAACCGCTTCAGCCTGCGCGAGGCCTGGCGCGCGGCGCGCGACCGCGCCGAGGAGCTGGGCGCTGCGCTGCCGAGCGAGCCGACCATGCGGCGCTGGTTCGTCCGCCGGCACCCCGGCCCGGCGCGCACGCTGGCCCAGTCACCCGAGCGCTTCGAGGCGGCCTGCCTGCCCAAGATCGCGCGTGAGTACAGCGCGGTTGCGCCGCTGGAGTGGATCAGCCTGGACGGCCACGTCCTGAACCTGCGGGCCCAGGCCCCGGACGCGGCTAAGACCGGCCGCGCCATCCGGCCCGTGCTGACCGGCGTTCTCGATGTCCGTAGCCGCACGTTCGTCGGCTCGGACATTCGCGCGACCGAGAACAGCGACGGCATCCTGGCCGGGCTGATGCAGATGCACCGCGACTACGGCTGCGCGCGCAACTACTACTACGACAACGGCCAGGCCTACAAGGCCGGGCTGGGGGCGCGCCTGCGGCCGAAGCTCTACGAGGACCCGCGCATCGGCGACCTGTGCCGCGAGACCGGCGCCACGCGCCACCACGCCGTCCCCTACCAGGGCTGGGCCAAGATGATCGAATCAACCTGGCGGCAGGTCGTGGAGCGCTTCGAGCGTTACTTCACAAGCTGGTTCGGCAACCGCATCGATGCCCGCCCGGACGACGCGGCCCGGCTGCCCGTGTGGCAACTGCCCACGCTGGACGAGGTGCGGGCCGCCTGGGCCGAGTTCCTGCGCGCCTATCACGCCGAGCCGCAGACCGGCGACGGCATGTACGGCCTGTCGCCCAACCTGGCAATAGAGCAGTTCCGCACGGAGGTGCGGCGCGTGGACGAGAGCGTGCTGCGCTTCCTGTGCGCCTGCACGGTGGGCTACCGCAAGGTCGGGCGCGACGGCGTGCGCGTCGCCGGCGTGCAGTACGGCGCGTGGGACGAGGATGTGTTCCGCTGGCAGGGCCGGCGCGTGCTGGTGCGGCGCGACCCGGACGACGCCGGCTATGTCTGGCTCTACGACGAGCAGGCCCGCGACGTGGTGATCGCGCACAACCGCAAGCTGACCGGCGCCACGCAAGAGGACGTCCGCGCCGCCGCGCAGCACCGCGCCCGGCTCCGGCGGCTGGCCAAGGAGTACCTGCCCGCGCGTGACTTCCTGCTGGAGACCACGCCGCAGCAGATCATGCGGCGCAAGGCCGACCGGGCCCAGGCGCGCGAGCGGCGCGTGCGGGCGGAGCTGCCCGCCGCGGCCGCACCCGATGTGACGCTGGTCCGGCCGGACCTGGTTGAGCCCGTCCAGCGCGCTCGGCAGCGCCAGGCGGCCGCGCTCAAGGCCGCCGCGCCGGCCGTTCGAGCGGGCTTCGAGCGCCTGGCGCAGCGGGCGCGGGAAGACGAAATCACCGCGGCCGCCGAGCAGGCGCAGCCGTCACGCAGCGAGCGGCTGGCTGCGTACTGGCGGCGCATGGAGTCGGCCGGATGACACCTGACATACCCCATCCTGGCACACCCCGTGACGAGGGCCTGGCCAAGCTGGCACAGTCCGGGCGCCTGGAATTCCGGCTCGTGCGCGACGGCCAGGCACTAACGGACGAGATCCGCGCCCAGATTATCGGGGACATCCGCGCGTATCGCGACGATCATGGCATCGGCAATCAGCCGCTGTCCTGGGGCCGCCTGGCCGAACTGATCGGCATCGCCCAGGGCACGCTGGTCGAGGTTGTGCGGGGGGTCTACAGGGGCGACACCGATGCCATCCTGCGCAAGATGGACCAGTTCCTGGGCGATGACCGTGCGCACACCGGACGCTACGACTTCCGCACGACGGCCCGCATCGGGGTAAGCGAGGCCATCTTCGGGACCATCGGTTCCAGCATCCGCAACGGCACCATGGCTGTAATCATCGGCTCGCCGGGCACGGGCAAGAGCGTACATGCCCGGGCCTTTGCCGCTGACCGCGGCGGCGTGCTGCTGATACGGGCCGACGAGGCCCACCGCGACGCGCGCGGCGTGAGTAAGCTACTGGCCATTGCGACGGGCGGGCTGCGGCGCGTTGTGCACCGTTCGCACAGCCGGCGGGTGTTGCAGCTCAAGGACTGGCTGCGGAAGCACCGCGGCACGGTCATCGTGATTGACGAGGCCCAGAAGCTGACGCGCGACGGCCTGGAGATGCTGCGCGACATTCACGACATCTCCGACCCAGCCGCGCGGCGCAACATCCCGATCGTGTTCTTCGGCGACCACGGCTTCAAGAAGCTGATCTTTGCGGGCCGCACGGGCGAGCGCAGCCCCATCAGCCCGCAGACCGCGCGGCGCATGCGGCCGGTGCTGGACATCGACGCCGACTGCCAGGTGGACGACGGCGGCGGCATCTACACCGTCGAGGACGTCGTCAAGATCGTGCGTAACAACCGCGTCAAGCTGCTGACGGCGGACGCGGTGCGCTGGCTGCGCGACCTAGCGAATGTGCCAGGCTACGGCCGGCTGGGCTTTGCGCTGGGTGTGCTGCAACTGGCGATCGATATGGCGATCCCGCCGGGTGGCACGTTGGCACATCCGCTCGACGTGCTGGACTTGCAGGAGGCGCTGCGGTGCACGTTCGGACGGAATGTTGTGCTGGATATTGATGAGGCCGCCGGCGGCCGGCTGCTGTTGGGCGCGGCGGGCTGAGCGGTGAGGAGATACGCGTGATCCGTTTGTCGTGTTTCGTTTCAGGGCGCGCCCGGGTTGACTCCTTACCGGGCGTGCCCACCGTTTGTTGCGATTCGCGCGCGTTGTGGCGCGACAGCCAGGAGGTGCTGAATGCCGTTTGAGATTGTGGAGCCGGGGAGTTTTCTGCAGATCGCCCCGCTGGGCGAAGGCGAGTGCACTCTTGGCAAGCACGGCACCTTGCTGGCCCGGACTGCGGACCTGGAGACGGTCGGCATCGGCAAGTATGCGATCGTGCTGGCCGACAAGGGCTCATTCCGAATCGGGCTGCGCGCCGTGCGCGATGGCGAGCAACAGCGCTCGATGGCGTGCGCGGTGGTCACCACGGGCAAGGGCCCGCGGCGGCGCGATGCCGGCCGGCGGCGGGTGAACGTCAGCCGCGCGATCATAGCGTGTGGCCTGGAACCGGAGGCCGTGGCCGGGCGTTACACCCTGCAAGTATTTCGGGATGAGATGTTGTTCGTCGTGCTGACTGAGGTGAAGCCCGTCGAGCGGCCGGCGACACCCCGCAGGAAGTAGCTGATGGTCGGACGGCGGTTCAACAGCGCGGCTGCTGGGGCCACTCAGGGAGCGGTAGCGCGGTGACACGCAGTGCCAGGACAAGACAGATGCGGCCAGCGACCCCGGGCACCGCTGGCCGCGCGCCGACGCGACGCGTTGTGTTGCGGCGGCGGTCTGATTGTGCGCCGAAAGGAGCGGTCCGATGGTGGTAGCAGTAGTCGATGGGCCCGTGGGGCCGGGTGAGGCTGGGTTTGACCTACTTAGAGCCTATCCCATAACCCCGGCCGCCCGGAGCGTGATGTATGCGCAGGC
>CAZYGM010000162.1:0-7749 GCA_964647015.1 uncultured Planctomycetales bacterium
CCAGGCCGATCTCCGTCAGGATCTCGAAGAGCTCGTTGTGGGCGTGCTCGACGAATTCGGCATCCATGAACGCACTGGGGTCCAGGCTGCGGTCGCGCAGGGCAAGCTGCGCGGCCAGACGCGGGTACTGGCCGGCCCCCTGGCCGACTATGGCCGTGAGCCAACTCTCTTCCCATAGCTCGGCCGCGTAGCGCCAGGCGTACAGCCGGAAGCGGATGGTTGCGCCACGCGCCATGGCGGCGTCCAAAGTGGAGTGGCTCAGCAGCCATGTTCCCCCGAGCCCTGCCAGCACCAGCAGACCCGCCGCCATGAACCAACGTAGCCGCCGGCCGGCCCGCAGGTAGCACATCGTCACCAGGCCGACTGCCAGGCCGATCATCGCGGCACGCGAGCCGGCCAGTCGAAAACACCACCCCAGCGGCACCAGCGCGGCACCCGCTGCCACGACGAGCGACAATGACGCCGCCGACTCGCGGCGCAGCCGGGCAGCCCCGGCACCAATCAGCACGCCGATCGCGACGAGGATGGCCGGCAGGATGGCGGCCGACAGCGTCGCCGGATTGCCGACCGGAAACCCCGGGCGGTGATGCGGGTTGCGCTCGTGGAAGTACCAGATGCACAGCACGCCCGCCAACGCCGCCGCCACCACAAGGGCACCGAGCAGGCGCTCCACGTCGCGCGGCGTTAGCGTCCAGGCCAGGGCCAGTGCCCAACCAAGCGCGAAGGCATACAGCGCCGCTTGTCCGACGGCGAGATTGGGATCGCCGGCCCAGAGGGCGCTCGCCGCCGACAGCACCACCCAGGCGCTCAGCAGTAACTGCGCGGCCAGCCAGGGTTGACCGAGCTGACGCCGGCCCGCGTTGGCAAAGCCAAGCGCGGCGGCGCGGATCGTCAACAGCAACAGGCCGGCGACGCCCGCAAGGTGCAGGGCGAAGTCCTTGATCTCGGTGCCGCGTTCGGTGGCCGCCAGTCCGCCCAGTGCGAGGACCTGCGTCAGCGGCCGCAGGATCGAGAAGTCGCTCCACGGGATGGCGCCGGGATACGTGCGCTCGCGGGCCGGGCTGATCAACAGAAACGTGGCCAGTAAGAGGGCAATACCGATGATGAGTGCCGCGGTCGAGAGCTGCGCGCCGGCGTGCACCCGGCGGTCCTCGCGCGCGGCGGCGGGCGTACTGCTGGCGCCCGGGCCGGCGGAATTCTGTGCGTCCGTCGCTGCCATCGCACGCTCCGTGGGTCCCGTCCGCCTGCTGGAGGGCGAAACGGCGGCGCCCGGTACGGTTGTCCTGTACGACCGGGCGCTTGTCAAATACCCCGTGGCTAAAACGCACCGCGCCGCCGTTGGTTCGGGATTCGGATCGGCCATTGGACGCTCTACAGTTGTGTGTTGGCGCCCGGCGGGCTATCCTGACTGGTGGTCGGCAAGGAAGCCGGTCGTGGCGGTGGGTAGTTGTCATGCACACGGATGTCGTATTGACGCGCGGGTCCTGTGAGACTGGCTTCGTGCTCCCCGACGACCTCGGCGAGTTGCGCGTGCACATGGTGGGGATCGGGGGCAGCGGCATGTGCGGACTGGCCGCGTTCATGCTGCGGCGCGGCGCGGCCGTCAGTGGCAGCGACGCGCGCGACGGGGCCGAGCTGGCGATATTACGATCGGCGGGGGCGCACGTGCAGACGCAAACCCCCACGGCGACGGTACCGGCCGATGCGACCCTGGTCGTCCGCTCGGCCGCGATCCAAGACGATCACCCCGAGATTCGCGACGCCCGGCAACGCGGCCTGCCGGTCTGCAAGTACGCCGAACTGCTCGGCGCCCTGATGGAACGCTGCGAGGGGGTGGCCATCAGTGGCACGCACGGCAAGAGCACTACGACGGCCTGGCTGGCTTACGTACTGCGACTGGCGGGCCGGGATCCGAGCTTCGTCGTGGGGGCCAGCGCACCGCAGTTGGGCGGCGGCAGCGGTGTCGGCGACGGGCCGCACTTCATTGCTGAGGCCTGCGAGTACGACCGCTCGTTTCTGAACCTCCACGCCCGGCGGGCCGCCATCCTGAACATCGAGGAGGACCACCTCGACTGCTACCAGGACCTCGCGGCGATTACGGCGGCGTTCGGCGAGTTCGCTCGGCGGTTGCCCGCCGACGGCCTGCTGGTCGTGAACGGGGCGGACCCGCAGTGCCGGCAGGTGGCCGAGCAGGTGGCGACCCGCGTCGTGCGTTACGGGTCTACCCCGGACGCCGACTGGTATGCCACCGATCTGGCGGTCGAGCAGGGACGCTACGGCATGAATGTCTGGCACGGGGGCACCGCCCTCGGGCGCGTCCTCCTGGGCCTGGCCGGGCGGCACAACGTCGCCAACGCCCTGGCCGTCGCAGCGCTGGCGCATAACTGCGGCGTGCCCTGGGAGCGGCTCGCGGAGGGACTCGCGGGCTTCAGCGGGGTGCAGCGCCGGCTGGAGCTGCGCGGCGATGTCGGCGGCGTGCGCGTCGTGGACGACTACGCGCATCATCCGACGGAGATCCGCGCGACGCTGAGTGCCGCGCGAGAGAGGTTCGCACCGCGCCGCCTGTGGTGCATCTTCCAGCCGCACCAGCACTCGCGCACGCGCTTCCTCCTAAGCCAGTTCGCGGAGAGTTTCGGAGTTGCCGACGAGGTAGTCGTACCGGACATCTACTTCGTGCGCGACAGCGTACGCGAGCGCGAAGCGGTATGTGCGGCGGACCTGGTGGCGCGCATTCGGGCGCGCGGCCAAGCCGCCGAGTACATCCCGGATTTCAGCGGCATCGTCGCGCGCGTGGCAGCCGCGGTGGCAACCGGCGACGTGGTGATGACAATGGGCGCAGGCGACGTGTGGAAAGTGGCCGATGAACTGCTTCGCCGGCTTCGAGCGGATTTGCCAGGTTGATGTGCCGCTCGCGGCGCACACGTGGTATCGGCTGGGGGGGCCGGCGCGCTGGCTGCTTGCGCCGCGCGACGAGACCGAACTCGCCGACGTGCTGCGCCGCTGCCGGGAGCACGGCGTACCGTGGCGTCTGCTCGGTCGCGGCGCGAATGTGCTCGTGCGGGACGAAGGTTTCGATGGTGCCGTGATTCGGCTCGTCGGTGGGCCCTGGGAGTTGGTGCAGTGGGAGGGCGGCGCGGTTTCGGCCGGCGCGGGGGCGGATTTCCCCACGGTGGTCGCGGAGAGCGCGCGGCGCGGCCTGGCGGGCCTGGAGAATCTGGCGGGCATTCCCGGCAGCGTCGGCGGCATCGTGCGCATGAACGCGGGCGGCAAGTACGGCTACGTCGGCGCGGTCACCGAGTCGGTGCGCGTGATGGATGCGGACGGCCAGGTCTCAACGCGGTCGGCCCAGGAGGTGGGCTTCGCGTATCGCCGCACGTCGCTGGCGGGCGCGATCGTGCTGGCGGCGCGCTTTGCACTCAGAATGGGGGTGGCGGACGAGCTGTGCGCCCGGGTTCAGGCAATCTGGCAGGAGAAGCGCGCCGCGCAGCCGTCGCTCGGGGCGCGTTCAGCAGGTTGCGTGTTCAAGAACCCGTCGCCCGAGCAGCCGGCCGGGCTGCTCCTGGACCGCTGCGGGCTCAAGGGCGTGCGTGTCGGCGGCGCCGAAGTCAGCCACAAGCACGCGAATTTCCTCGTGGTCCACGCCGGCGCGACCGCGCGTGACGTCCTTGACTTGATCGCGCTCGCCCAGGAGCGCGTCCGCGCCAGTGCGGGCGTCGAACTCGAGCTCGAAGTGGAGATCTGGTAGATCAATTTGCGCCGGCCGGCCCGGCTGGTGGAGGTTCGCGAAGGAGACCATGACTACTCCAGAAGCCAGACAGCCCGAGCGTCTGCGCGTGACCGTACTGCGCGGCGGGCCCAGCGCTGAGCGCGCCGTAAGCCTGGAGTCTGGCGCGGCCGTGGCTCAGGCCTTGCGCGCCCGCGAACACGCGGTCTTCGCGGCCGACATCAGCCCGGACGACCTGAGCGCCCTCGACCAGCCGGCGGACGTGATCTTCCCCGTGTTGCATGGCACGTTCGGCGAAGACGGCCAGTTGCAGCAGATCCTGGAACAGCGCGGGCTACGTTTCGTGGGGTCAGGATCCGCCGCGTCGGCCGCCGCCATGGACAAGATCATCAGCAAGCAACACGTGCGCGCCTTGGGTCTCGCCACGCCGGCTTACGAGGAGTGGACCGCGGCCGATCGCGGAGTGCGCGCGACGCGCCTGGAGTTGCCCCTGGTGGTCAAGCCGGCCGACCAGGGCAGCAGCGTGGCGACGTTCGTGGTACGCCGGAACGAGGACTTCGCGCCTGCGGTTGACGCGGTCGTGAGTGCTTTCGGCCGGGCACTGGTCGAGCAGTTCATCAGCGGCGACGAGTTGACGGTCGGCTTTGTGGGGACGCAGGCGCTGCCCCCCATCTGCGTCCGGCCCAAGCGGACGTTTTACGACTACACGGCGAAATACGAGGATAACGCCACCGAATACCTCTTCGATGCCGGCCATCCGGCGCCCTTGCTGGCAGAGGCACAGCGGCAGAGTCGCGCCGTCTTCGAAACCCTGGGCTGCCGGCACCTGGCCCGGGTAGACTGGATGGTGGATAAGGCCGGAACGCTGTGGTTCTTGGAGGTCAACACGATTCCCGGCTTTACGAGCCATTCACTGGTCCCCAAGGCGGCGGCACGCCTGGGTGTGCCCTTCGGAGACTTGGTCGAGCGGCTGGTCCGGATGGCGTGGACGAATTCATGAGGCGCCCGACACGCAAAACCAAGAAGCCGCCCGCACGGCCCACACCGCGCACGCGGCGCAAAACACACACCCCGCAGATGTCCCTGGCAGCGGCTCGCCGGCTGGGGCTGCTGTTGCTCTGGTGCGGTAGCTTGGCGGCCGTGGCCTACGGCCTGCATCGGCTCGAACCATTAGCACTGCAGGCACAGGGCGACGGCTCGTGGGAATTGCGGTGGGTTGATGTGCCCACGAGCATCGATGAACTGGTCCTGGACGAGATAAGGACGGCCGCCGAGCGCCACGGTCCCCGGCCGCTCTTCGACGCCGACCTGCGCACACCAACGCTATGTGCAAACTTGAAGGCGGCCCTCGAAGCTTCGCCGTGGATTGCCGAGGTGTGGCGCGTGTCCAAGCAGGCCGATGGCGTGGTCCAGGTTGAGGCGCGCTTCCGTGAGTGGCTGACGTACGTGGTCCGCAACGACATGGGCCACCTGGTGGACGGGGAGGGCGTGCGGCTCCCTCGGCAGGCGGGCGCTGCGTATCTGCCGCCGGTTGACTCCAACGTCATTCTCGTAGAAGGGGTGACCTCGCGGGTGCCCGCAGTTGGTGCGGCCTGGGACGACCCGGCCGTGCACGCCGGCCTGGAGTTAGTGAAGTATCTGCACGCCAGCCTGCCCCCGGGACTGCGTGATTCGATTCGCGCGGTTGACGTGGCGAACTACGAAAACCGCCTCAACGCGCGCGACGGTTGGCTGCGCTTGCGAACAATCCACCCGGGCCAGTACATTTCCTGGGGGCTGCCACCTGGGCAGGAATATGATATTGAAAGCAGCGCCCAGCGCAAGGTGGAGGCGCTGTGGGCGCTCTATCGCCAGCATGGGCAGTTGCCGAACTTCGAGGGTCTGGATGTGCGCGACAAGCACAGCGTACTGCACCGGGTCTCGCCGTAATCCCCGGCCCTGCCTGGGGATAAGCGCTGCGTCGGCGCGCGGCCTGTTGAGCCCGCGTGGCCGCGCCGGAGTGGTTGAATGAAAGAACTACTGGATATGTTCCGCGAAACCGTCGCTCAGCATCTAGCGCACACGGCGACATGGATTCCATTGGCGATGGCCGGAGCGCTCGCATTGCTGGCCCTGGTCCTGCTGGTCAAGGGCGGTCGGCTGGCGCCCATTCTGGCGGGGCTGGCGACGGCCGGGCTGGGCATGGCCGGCGGCCCGCTCCTGGTGCGGCTCGTGGGCACCCCGTTGTGGGCGACGCTCGCGGTGGCCGGTGTCTGCGGGTTGCTGCTCGGGCTGCTGCTATTCAGGGTGTGGCTGGCGTTCGCAGTCGCAGGTGTCTTCGCCTTGGCGGGGCTGTCGCTCTATACGGTCAAGACAATCAAGCCTCACCTGCCAGGATACTCGTCCTGGGGACTCGCGCAGGAAACACCCGGCTCCGATGTCCTGTATGGCGTGACGATTCCGGACGCGGCGGCGGCGCAGTCCGCCAGTAATCTGCCGGCGGCCGGCGCCGCCCGGCTGTGGGCCTACCTGCTGGCGGTCGTGCCGGGCTTCCGGACCAGCCTCGTGGCAATCACCCTGTCCACCGGTCTGGCGGGCCTGATCTTCGGCATACTGTTGCCCAGAGTGGCACGCGCGTTCCTGGGGGCAACGCTGGGGACGTTGCTGCTGCTGCAGGCCGTCGGCCTAGTCGTCAACACAGTCTGGACGGCGGGGCTCCAGTACGTTCAGGTGGTTGGAATGCATGGCTGGCTCACGGCCGTCGGCGGCGTGTGGCTCGCTTCCTTGCTGGCAAACCTGTATGACCTGCGAACCCGCAGCGCGGAACGGCCGGCTGAGCCGGAAGTCGAGACCGAGGGACAGGTCGTCACGGCGTGACACGTCCTATAACAACCGTTTCCCGCTGAAACGGACTGGACCGGGTGCCTCGGCGTCAGCGCTCGGCTGACGCCGCTTATCAAATCTGCTACCGAAATCAACGATAACTCCTGAGACGGACCGTCATTGAGCCTCAGGAGCACCCGCCGTGATGGATTTGCAGGGTAACCTGTTTCGCTGGGCGGCGGCACAGCCGGCGCTTACGGGTATGCTGATATTCTGCCTGGGGCTGGTGTACGCCTTCGCGGGCTTCAGACTTTTCCGATTTCTGCTGTCGGTTACCTGTGCCGGCCTGGGGTGGCTGGTCTTCGTGGTCGGCGCCGAGATGACCCATTTGACGCCCGACCTGGTGGGCGTCTCCGGCCTCCTGGGGGCGGGAATCGGTGTCGCCACATCTATATATCGTGAGAAACCCGCGTTATTTGCCACAGCCATGGCGACCTGGGGTGCGCTGGCCTGGTACCTGGCCGTGCAACTGGGGCTGCCGCAGATGATCGTGTTCGTCTTCGGCGGCATTGGCGCCGGGCTGGGCGGAGTATTCTCTTTGCTCGCCTACCGGGGCATGCGAGTAGTTCTATCCACTTTGCAGGGCGCCGTTCTGCTCGTCGTCGGCTGGGTGAGCCTGACCAGCGCCATAGCGCCCAGCATTGGCGGCACGTTTCGACAATGGGCGGCCGGACAATCACTGCTAGTCCCAGGATTCCTCGTCATGCTCTTCATCACCGGCTACTCATTCCAGGCCATGCGGGAGCGCGGCGACATCAAGTCCGGCGCGTAGGGCAGGCGC
The DNA here is from genome assembly GCA_964647015.1 of uncultured Planctomycetales bacterium. Taxonomy (GTDB): domain Bacteria; phylum Planctomycetota; class Phycisphaerae; order UBA1845; family Fen-1342; genus JAAYXS01. Next base: position 7,368 of record CAZYGM010000162.1, read on the forward strand.
TGGGCCCTGAACATAGCTGCCTATCGCCATAAGACTTGCGCTCGCCACGACTAAACCCGACCAGCACGAGCCGCCGATAGTGATTGCGGCAAGCGGCAGGGTTGACTTCTGGTACACTGCCCGCCTACACTCTCCGTTGGTTTGAAGGCCCGGCCTCCGCTGGCCGGGGAGGTGTGTCTTAGGATGACCATGCGAACAACCGAGACATAGGCGTGAAACACGCGGAGCGGCTCGTAAGGTCGTGGTCTCGACGCATGTCATCCGTGAGCTGCTGGAACCTCTTGTCCGGTATGCAGTTTCTTTCGACGTCGGCGACCAGTACGAACCCGCTCCCATGAGGAATCAATCCACATGGTGAAGGTGCAGTTGCCCGACGGAACCG
>CAZYGM010000163.1:0-7634 GCA_964647015.1 uncultured Planctomycetales bacterium
GGCATCTGCCATTCGGCGCCGTCGGCGATCCGCTTCATCGTGCCGCGCAGTACCTTGCCCGAGCGCGTCTTCGGCAACCGCTGCACCACGCTGACCAGCTTGAACGACGCCACCGGCCCGATGCGGTCGCGGACCATCTGCACCAGCTCCTGCGCAAGCTCGGCCGGCGTGCGCTTCGCCCCCGCCTTGAGCACCACGAAGCCCAACGGCAACTCGCCCTTTAGCTGGTCCGCCACGCCGATCACGGCACACTCGGCCACGTCCGGATGCGCAGCCAGGACCTCCTCCATGCCGCCGGTGGAAAGGCGGTGGCCGGCGACGTTGATGATGTCGTCGGTGCGGGCCATGATGTAGATGTAGCCGTCCTCGTCGAACATGCCGGCGTCGCCCGTCAGGTAGTGCCCGGGGTAGGCCGAAAGGTACGAGTCCAGGTAGCCCTGGTCGTTGTTCCACAGCGTCGGCAGGCAGCCCGGCGGCAGCGGCAGCTTCACAACAATGCTGCCGATCTTGCCCGTCGGCACGGGGTTGCCGCCCTCGTCGAGAATGCGCACGTCATAGCCGGGCGCGGGCTTGGTGGGCGAGCCGGGCTTCACCGGCAGGCGCCCCAGGCCCAGGCAGTTCGCCGCGATGGCCCAGGCGGTCTCCGTCTGCCACCAGTGATCGATGACCGGCACCTTCAGCATGTTCTCGGCCCAGTGCAGCGTGTCGGGATCGCAACGCTCACCGGCCAGGAACAAGGTGCGGAACTTGCCCAGATCGTACTTCTTGAGATGTTCGCAGTTGGGGTCTTCGCGCTTGATGGCGCGGAAGGCGGTCGGCGCCGTAAACAGCACGCTCACCTTGTGCTGAGAGATTACCCGCCAGAACGCACCCGGGTCCGGCGTGCCCACCGGCTTGCCCTCGTACAGGATGGTTGTGCAGCCGTGCAGCAGGGGCGCGTAGAGAATGTACGAGTGCCCCACGACCCAACCGATGTCAGAGGCCGCCCAGTACACCTCGCCCGGCTCCACATTGTACACGGCCTTCATGGACCACTTCATCGCAACCGCGTGGCCGCCGTTGTCACGCACGACGCCCTTGGGCACGCCGGTCGTCCCGGAGGTGTACAGGATGTACAGCGGATCCGTGGCCGCCACCGGCACGCAGTCCACCGGCTCGGCCGTCGCCAGCACGTCGTGCCAGTCCAGGTCCCGGCCGGCGACCATGTCCGCCTGAGCCTGCGGCCGCTGGAAGAGGATGCACTTGTCCGGCTTGTGCTCAGACAGCTTGATGGCCTCATCGAGTAGCGGCTTGTACGGGATTACGCGCTTGCCCTCGATGCCGCAGGAGGCCGAGACGATCAGCTTCGGCTGGGCATCGACGATGCGTTTGGCCAACTCCTTTGGGGCGAAGCCGCCGAAGACCACCGAGTGGATCGCGCCTATGCGGGCACAGGCGAACACCGCGACGACCGCCTCGGGAATCATGGGCATGTACAGGATTACCCGGTCGCCCTTCTGGACGCCCTGCTGGCGCAGGGCGCCGGCGAAGCGCGCCACCGCGTCGCGCAGTTCGCGATAAGTGAAGTTCTTGACAGTGTTTGTGACGGGGCTGTCGTAGATCAGCGCGGGCTGGTCGGCCCGGCCATGCTCCACGTGGTAATCCAGCGCGTTGTAGCACGTGTTCAGCTCTCCGCCAGTGAACCAGCGGTAGAAGGGTTTGCGCGAAGCATCCAGGACGCGCGTGGGTTTCTTATACCAGTGGATGTCCTCCGCCGCCTTGCCCCAGAAGGCATCGGGATCATCAATGGATTGCCGATATAGGGTGTCGAAATCCGGACCGGTCATCCTGGACTCTCCTTCACACGTGCCCGTCTGAATCTCTTTGAGAGGCGATCACAAACCTGTCCGGCAAATGCCGGCCGGCTCGCTGCAGAAGGGCAACATAAACGGGTCGGGCGATGGACGCAACGGCAGCGGATTAGCACCCCCTACGCCGCCAGGACGGACACAACAGGACGGCCCAGCCCGCGTGGTGCTTGCGAACCGGGCCGCCTCCCGCGTGCTCACGGAGGGCGGCCCGGCAGATTCGACTGGCACTGGCCCGCGACTACCGGCCCGTCAGAAGCTGGACGAACGGGTCAATGTCAAACGCGTTGATCAGCCCGTCGCCATTGATGTCGGCCCGTGAAATATCGCAGTCCGGATAGGCGGCCTCGTACGCCGCCGCATCAGTCAGAGCCAGCACGAACGGGTCGATGTCGAAGGCGTTGATCAGGCCGTCGCAGTTCACGTCCCCGGTCGTGACGCCGCACTCGCCGATCGTTCCGTCCGGACAGACCATCTGCGCATAGATGTCGCGGTTGCCGCTGCGGTCATCCGTCCAGGCCAGCAGCGCCCGGCCATCCGGGCCGGAGTCCGCCGCCAAGCGCCACTTCTCCGACGGCACATCCGAGATTGTCAGGATGGACGGTGCCCAGACGAAGTCGCCGTTCGTATCCAGCCGGGTGGCGTAGAGCCGCTCCTGCGCGTAGCCCTGCGAGCCCATCCAGAAGGCCAGCGCGCCGTCGCCGTGCTGCAAAGTGGCGATGTTGCCGATGTCCTCGGTCGTGCAGGGGTAGATCTGGATGCCCTGGGCGGTCCACTGCCGGCCGCCGCCCTCATCGAGTTTCTGGCCGTAAACGCCGATGTGAGACTGAGTTGCCGCATTTACTTCGAGCCAGAAGACGAACGTTTCGGCGGTGTCCGGCTTGAACGCCACGCAGGGGTTGACACGGCCGCGCGAGGACGCCGTGGAGACCTCCGCTCCGTTGTCGCCGAACTGCTCGGTGCCGTCGGCCAGGACGTGCTGGGCATAGCACTGGAGCGGGCTCGTCTCGTACCACATGAACACGCCGCCGCCGCTGCCGTCCGGGATGAAGTCCGGCTGATAGCCGTATTGCAGGCTGCCGTCGTTGAAAATGATCACCGGATCAGTGCCCCACAGGGTGGTGCCACTGGCGGAGAACTTCTGAGCCCATAGCTCCCTGGCACTCCAATACTCCGGGCCCTGGCGGACGATTGATAGGATCGCGCCGCCATCGTCTGCTGTCCGGAGGTCGGCGTTGAAGAAGTGGCCGCTGGGCGGAGTAATGGTGACGCCGCCCAGCCATTGCGGCACGCCGGCCGCGTTCAGCTTCTGAAGCTGTATGCCCGGCTCAGCGCCCCAGGATATGATCGCACCGCCGTCGGTAGTGGCGGCAATGGCGGGCGAGGTGGCATCGATGGCGGCGCCGCTGACCTGCACGCCATTGGCGCCCCAGGGCATGCTGCCGTCAGGGGCGATCTTGACGACGGTGACGCGTGCCGAGCCGCCGAAGCGGTCATCGCGAAAAGCGAGCAGGGCGTTGCCGGCCGTGTCGACGTCCAGGCCGTAATCCTGCACCCAACTGTAGGAGCGGTCGGCAATTAGAATCCCGTTGTGTGTCCACATCTCGTAGCCGCCGGCGTCCAGCCTTTGCAGGTAAACGTCGTACCCGCCCGCGGCGTTGTCCAGCCAACTGATGTAGCAGCCGCCGTCGGCCGTGGCGCGGATTTTGGCGTTGATCTGCTCGCCGGGCCGGTCAGCGATGGCTAGGCCCTCTGAGGCGGGCCACTGTGCGGCCGCCATCGGTACCGCAGCCAGGACGGCCAGAACTGAACCCCCGATCAGAAGCAGGTTGATGTTCTTCATGACGTGTCTCCTTTGTCCGTGGGTGGCGGAGCTTCTTGTGCTCGCTTCGCCCTACGCAACTGCCACAACGACCCTGACGAACGTCGTGGTTCGGCTTGGCCTGGTGGGCGGCGTCTGGCCGCGCCGGCCGCTAGAGCCATACGGACCCCGACTTGCGAACTGCCCCGCGTCGTGCCCGGTCTCGGTGGTTGACCGGGCTAACGGCGGGCGGAACTTGCACCTCCGTTGCCTGACCGGTTGTAGGAGCATTGTAGCGGGTACTGGGGTGTCACTTCAATGGTAGTTCCAGGATGTATCCAGGATATTTGCAGGATGCGACGATCGGCACTTGCTACACAACACGCAATGAGATATAATGCCTTCGCAGTAAACGGTTTGAGATCATTTGGTGACCAATGACTGAACCACTTGATGCACTGGATGATACGAAGTCGGATGGCTGCGAGCTCAAATCTCGAATCATGGCTGTTGGACGCGATCTGGCCGCCGGTATCGGCTCCGTCCTTGACGCCATCCCCTACGGCACTCACGCCCCGGCGGCATTGGCCCGGACGATGGGCGTGGACAAACTCCTCGCCGGCCGCGTCCTCAAGGCCCTCCGCAACCCCGACCCAATGGCCGTCCTCAACACCGCCCCCGGACCGGATCCGCTCCGCCGCCTCCTCCGCGCCGCTCGCCGCCAAGGCGTTGCACCTGAACTAATCGCCGCAGCGGAGGAAGCCGTTCGCCGCTTCGAAGCCCTCATCCGCCAGGAGGCCGGCGACCGCAGCGCGCTGGACGCAATGCTCAGCGCCTGGCTGCCGGCGGCGCGGGCTGAGTTCGAGCTGCGCCGTAAGCAGACCGTCTTTCGCGGCATGAGCCAACTCCTCGGCGTCGCCACGGACAAGCACGTCACGGCGATCATGCTGAACCTCGCCCCCGACGGCGTTCACCTGGACGTCATGTGCCTCTTCGGAATGTTGGGCCTCCAGCGCCTCCGGCCAGGCGCCACGGTGAAGTTCAGCACCCGCCGGCTGAGCCGCGAGGATACGCCGCGCGTGCCGCGCACTCTCGATCTCAGCCCGGTGGAGGGCGTCGAGGGCCTGCGCGTGGACGAGTTCTGCAGCGCGCCGGCGCCGCAGCTCGACGTTCACCACGTGGGCGACGTCGTCCACTACACGCTGGCCGGCAACGACTTCGGGCCGCGCTCCGCCATCGACCTCGTCTTCGCCGAGGTCAACCTCGCGGAGATGCCCCGCCACCTGCCGGGCTCACCGCCACGCCTGCGGCATGCTTCGGCCGACGTCACCACGCCGGCCAAAGTGCTGGTCTTCGACGTCCTGGTCCACGAGGAGGTGTTTCCCGGAACAGACCCACAGTTGTTCATATACGACACGACGTTTGACGGCGTCGCCGACGTGAACGACCCCACCCGCCATATCGACCGCCTCGACCTGTGCGAGACCGTGCGGCCGCTGGGCACCGGAATCGACAAGTTCCGCAACCCCGAGATGCCGCGCTACGTCGAACTGATGCGACATATTTGTGAGAAGCTCGGCTGGACCGGTGACCGTTTCCGCGGCTACCGCTGCCGGATCGAGTACCCCATCTACGGCTCGCAGGTGACGGCCGCGTTCGACCTGTCGCGCTGAGGCCGCGGCTTCACCACGGCGAGACGGCCGCGTCACTTGGCGTTAACATCCAGCCCGGCGGCCGCTTCGGCCGGTCGCCGATGGCACCACGACTCCCCGGAGAGCGGAAATGGAGAACGGCGCGCGGCCGGGCCACGTGAGCAGACGGGCGAATGAGATGCCGCCTTTCCTTGTCATGGAAGTGCTGGAGCGCGCCGCCGAACTGCAGCGTCGCGGGCGCTCCATCATCCACCTGGAGGTGGGCGAGCCCGACTTCGACACGCCGACGCCGGCACTCGAAGCCGGCTTGCGTGCCCTGCGCGCCGGCCGCACGCATTACACTCACTCGCTCGGTCACCCCGAGTTGCGCGAGGCCATCGCCATCTGGCAGCGCGAACAGTATGGCGTGCCGACGTCGCCCGATCAGATCGTCGTGACGGTCGGCAGCTCGGGCGCCATGCTACTCTTGTTCGCAGCCCTGCTCGATCCCGGCAGCGAAGTGCTCCTGACCGACCCGCACTACGCCTGCTACCCGAATTTCGTAAGCGCCTTCGGGGGCGTGCCCGTGCGGACCCCGGTACGTGAGGCGGACGGCTTCCAGTTCGATCCGGAGGCTGTGGCGGCCCACATGTCGCCGCGCACGCGGGCGCTCGTGCTCAACTCGCCGGCCAACCCGACCGGCACGCTCACCCAGCCCCAGCGCATGCAGCAGCTCAGCGAGTTGCTGGCCGGCCGCGCTGTAATCGTCTCGGATGAGATCTACCACGGTCTGGTCTACGGCGTCCGAGCCCACTCGATCCGCGAGTTCGCTCCCCAGGCCGTCGTGGTCAACGGCTTCTCGAAGCTCTTCGCCATGACGGGCTGGCGGCTGGGTTATGTGGTGTTGCCGGAATGGCTCGTCCGGCCAGTGCAGAAGCTGCAGCAGAACTTGTTCATCTCCCCGCCGGACTTCGCCCAGTTCGCAGCCATTGCGGCCCTGCGCGACTCGGTCGCAGAAGTCGAGCACATGCGGAGCTGCTACGACGAGCGCCGCCGGCTGGTGTTGCGGCGGCTGCATGCCATGGGCCTGGACGTGCTCACCGAGCCGGTCGGCGCGTTCTATGTCTTCGTCAACGTGCGCGACTATACCGACGACGTCATGCGCTTCGCATTCGAGATTCTGGAAGAGGCGGGCGTTGCAGTCACGCCCGGCGTCGATTTCGGCCCGGGCGGCGCCGGCTACCTGCGTATCTCCTACGCCAACTCGCTCGAAAACATCGATGAGGGCATGACGCGCCTGGCCGCGTTCCTGGAAAACCGGCGCTGACACCGAACTTAAAGGGGCTGGACGGGCAGGCCCGGTCGGCTACACAAATTGCATGCGGCGTTGCCGGCCACTGACCGCCTGGCGGATGTCGTCGGCCAGCTCCGCCACGCCGAACTGGCTCAGCGGCCGGGCCGGACGGGCCTGCGGCAGCGCGGCGGCGAGCGCGGCCGGCGAGTCGATCCAGCAGAAATCGAAGCGCTCCGACAGGGCCTGCGCGAACTCGAGCTGGTGGTTGCCTGACTTCCGCTGGTCCACGACGGCAACGAAGGGCCGCCCGCTGCTGATGCAGTCGCAGACAGAGCCGGTGCCGGCGTGCGTTATGACCAGGTCTGCCTGCGCGATGCGTGCCGACATGTCACGCAGGTACCGCACGTGCGCCGCATGTTCCGGGATGTACTGGCCCTGCCCGATCTGAACCAGCACTTCGCCGGCGAACTGGCCGCGGGCGACCAGCTCGTCCACCGCCCGCACCAGCTCATCGAACCGCTCGGTTCCGACCGTCACCAGGATCATACGATCGCTCCCGCGAAGCTCGTGCGGGCATAGCGCTCCCGCAGACCCGGCCACTGAACGTACAGGCGGTGGGCCAGCCGCAGGCGGTATATGAGCCGCCCCGTCAGCGACAAGTCGCGCACGCGCGTCAGCGACTCAACAAACAGGCAGCGCACCCCCAAGAGCCGCCCAACCACGAACAGCGGCAGCGCCACGGGCGTCGCCACCGCCAGAATCGCCGCCGGCCGCAGGCGCACCAGCAACTGCCATGCTTCCCAGAAGCTCAGCGCCAGCCGCCCCACGTTGGTCACGTGCCGCCACGGACGCCCACGCGTCTGCCCAATGTGGTGAATCGGGTAACGCGCGCCGGCATGCGGCATCGCCAGCCTTCGACTGTAATGGTGCTCGTCCACATGCCCGTAGACGTAGGCGAAGCGGAACTCCTCCGGCGATAGGCGGCGAAGAATGCGCACGGTCTGGTGGTGCCAGCCGCCGCCCTCAACCGTCACCAGAATGAGGGGCCGCTGGTCGGACTG
>CAZYGM010000164.1:0-7530 GCA_964647015.1 uncultured Planctomycetales bacterium
CCGGGCGCAAGGTGGCCCCGGGCGTGGTGCTGAAGATCGTGCCGGCGACGGATGCCATGTGGCAGCGGCTGCTCGACGACGGCTTGCTCAAGGTTTTCAAGGACGCCGGGGCGCTGGTCGGCAACGCCGGCTGCGCCGGCTGCGCGGCGGGGCAGATCGGGCAGAACGGCCCCGGAGAAGTGACGGTGAGCACGGGTAACCGGAATTTCCCTGGCAAGCAGGGCAAAGGCAGCGTCTACCTGGCGTCGCCGGAGACCGCCGCCGCGAGCGCGGTGGCCGGCGCCATCACGTCGGTGTCCGCGATGCCGAGTGAGCCGGCCACGTTTGCGATCGGCCGCGCTGCGACCGCCGGCCGGCAGGCTGCTGGAACGGCGGCTAAGGCCGCGGAGTCCGGCGCTCGTCCCAGCAAGGTCACCGGCCGCGTGTGGTACGTTGCGCAGGACAACATCGACACCGACATGATTTACCACAATCGGTACCTGACGATTACCGATTCGGCCGAGATGGGCCAGTATGCGTTTGACAACCTGGCGGGGTGGGAGGACTTCGCCAAGCGCTGCCGGCCGGGCGATATCATCGTAACCGGCAAGAACTTCGGCTGTGGAAGCTCGCGTCAACAAGCGGTTGATTGCTTCAGCGCCCTGGGCGTGGCGGCCATCGTGGCCGAGTCGTTCGGCGCAATCTACGAGCGGAACGCGATTAACGCCGGCCTGGCGATCATGACGGTCGGCCCGGTCGGTGGGCGGCTCGCGTCCGGCGACGAGGTCGAGGTGGACTTCACCACCGGCGTGCTCAAGCGACTGTCAGACGGCCTGACAATCCAGGGCACGCCATTCTCCGACGCGCAGATGACCATTTACCGGCGCGGCGGCCTGCTCGGCGGGGGCAGGAGCTAGCCATCCGCCGCCCAAGCAACGCCGGATTGCTGAGGCGGACTAGCGCTGCCCCAGCCGGTTCGGCAACAGCGCTTAGAACGCGGTGCCATTGACCAGGCCGTCCCGGTCCGCAATCATGACGCCTCGCGACTGCGACGTATACGCCGTAACGCGCAGGTACGCGGTCGCCAGGTTCTAACCCGGCGCCGGGGCTGGGTCACGAGCGGATGGAAAGTGGGACGATCTATGCCGACGACTGTTGAGTCTGCCGAGGCCGGACGCCGCGGCGACGACGTGCGCTCAGATTGCTGGGTCAAGATTACGCCGACCACGTCGGGTGGGCTCGAGCTGGACCTGAAGACCAAGGTCGAGTCGATGTACGGCGAGGCGACCCGCCGGCTCGTGCGCGAGGTGCTGGACACGCTGGGGGTCAAGCATGCGGCGGTCCAGGTGGAGGATGCCGGCGCGTTGCCGTTCGTGCTGGCGGCCCGGATCGAGGCCGCCGTGCGGCGCCTGGGGCGGGACGTCGGGGCGGGCTACCTGCCGGAATTCGAGGCTCATGCGCAGTATCCGACGCAGCGCGACCGTTTCCGCCGCAGCCGGCTCTATCTGCCGGGCAACGAGTCGAAGTTCATGCTCAACGCGGGCCTGCACGAGCCGGACGGCGTGATCCTGGACCTGGAGGACAGCGTCGCGCCGGCCGTCAAGGATGAGGCCCGGCTGCTGGTGCGTAACGCCTTGCGGACGATCGACTTTCGGGGCAGCGAGCGCATGGTGCGCATCAACCAGGGCGAGCGCGGGCTGGTAGATCTCGAGTTCATCGTGCCGCACAACGTCCACGTGATCCTGATCCCGAAGGTGGAGGATCCGCAGCAGGTCCGCGACGTTGACGCCCGCATCGCCGAGCTGCTGAAAACGTCCGGGCGCGCCGGCCCGATCTACCTCATGCCGATCGTCGAGAGCGCCCTGGGGGCGATTAAGGCGTACGAGATTGCGACGGCCAGCCCGAACATCTGCGCGCTGACAATCGGCCTGGAAGACTACACGGCCGACCTTGGCACGCAGCGCACCAACGAAGGCCGGGAGAGCTTCTGGGCCCGCTGCCAGGTGGTCAACGCGGCCCGGGCCGCCGGCGTCCAGCCGATCGACACGGTTTTCTCGGACGTGTCGGACATGACGGCCTTGCGCGAGAGCGTGCTGGAGGCCAGATCGCTGGGCTTTGACGGCAAGGGGTGCATTCACCCGCGGCAGATTCGCGTGATCCACGAGGCGTTCGCCCCGGCGCCCGCCGAGTTGGAGAAGGCCCAGCGAATCGTGGCCGCCTTCGAGGAGGCCCAGGCCAAGGGGCTCGGGGCCGTGGCGCTCGGCAGCAAGATGATCGACCCGCCGGTCGTGAAGCGCGCTCTGCGCGTGGTCGAGTTGGCCAAGGCGATGGGGTTGACGCCATAGGACGCCGTCGCGGGCGACGTGGCGACGACAACCGTCGTCGCGACAGTTAGGATTACCAAGCCGAGCCGAGTCCAAACCAAGGAGCAGCACAGTGTCTGATACGCTGAAAGACCTCAAGGAAGCCTTTGCAGGCGAGAGCCAGGCCAACCGCAAGTACGTCGCCTTTGCCCAGAAGGCCGAGCAGGACGGCTTTCCCAATGTCGCACGCCTGTTCCGGGCCGCCGCTGAGGCGGAAGACCTCCATGCCAAGGGACATCTGGCGGCGATGGACGGCATCGGCTCCACGGCCGAAAACCTGCGGACGGCCGTGGCCGGCGAGACCTACGAGTACCAGGAGATGTACCCGCCCATGCTGGCGCAGGCCACGGCTGCGGGTCACAAGGCCCGGAAGATGTTCGCCTACGCTGTGCAGGCCGAGGAGGTGCATGCGCGCCTTTACGAGCAGGCCTTGGCGGCGGTGCAGCGTGGGAAGGACCTGGCCGAGACGAGCGTGTATCTGTGTCCCGTCTGCGGACACATCGAGTTCGGCGCCCCGCCGGATTCGTGCCCCATCTGCCAGGCCAAGGCGGATAAGTACGTGCAGGTGGCCTAGCGGCCCGACACGGCGGCCTGAGTTCGTCCGCAACAGCCGGGCGCAGGCCGTGGCCCGGCTAGGTCCCCCGGGATTGACAGTAGAAGGATGCGGTGATGTCGCAGCAGGTGGAACTGGTTAGGAATGCAGTGGGGCGGCTGGTCCCCACGGTCGTGAATGGGCAGGAGCAGGTCCCTTTCCAAGGCGTGGGCAAGTACCGGCCCACCGGCCGCAAGGCCGCTCCGCCCGTGCGGACTTGCTCCGACTACCCGCTGGATGGCGACAAGGTAGTGTTCAATGCCCAGGCGGCCGGCGGGGGCGAGCGCGCCAACATTGAGGCGCTCAAGGCGGCGCTCCAGAAGGCCGGCATCCGCGACGGCATGCGCATCAGTTCGCACCACCACTTCCGCAACGGCGACCGCGTCGGCGTGCCGCTGTTCAGGGCCGCCGCCGAGTTGGGCGTCAAGAACCTGATCTGGTTCCCCTCGGCGTGCTTCCCGTGTCATGAGCCGCTGATCGAACTGCTGGAATCGGGCGTAATCGCGCGCGTGGAAGGCTCGATGAACGGGCCGATCGGCAACTACTGTTCGACCGGCAAGATGCGCGGCATGGGCGTGCTGCGCTCGCACGGCGGACGCTGGCAGGCCGTGCAGGACGGCGAGATACACATCGACATTGCCGTCCTGGCGGCGCCGAAGTGCGATCCGTTTGGGAACGCCAACGCGCTCGAAGGGCCCTCCGCCTGCGGCCTGCTGGGGTTCGGCCTGGTCGACAGCATTTACGCCGACCATGTAATCGCGGTGACTGACAACCTCGTGCCGTTCCCCTGTATCCCCTGGCAGATTCAGGGCAATAACGTTGACCAGGTCGTCGTGATGGACTCGATCGGCGAGCCGGCCAAGATCATCTCCGGCACGACGCAACTCACCAAGAGCCCGGACCGGCTCATGATTGCCGAGCTGACCGCACAGTTCGTGCGCGCTGCGGGCATCATGAAGGACGGCTTCAGCTTCCAGGCCGGCGCCGGCGGAACGACACTCGGCTTCGCCATTTACCTGAAGGAAATGATGAAGGCGGCGGGGGTCAAGGCGCGCTTCATTCGCGGCGGCAGCACGAAGTACCTGGTGGAGATGCTCGAAGAGGGGCTGACCGATTACATTCTCGACGGGCAGACCTTCGACCTCGACGGCGTCCGCAGCATGCGTGAGAACCCGCGCCACCAGGACACCAGCCCGTTTACCAGCTACAACTGGCACGGCAAGGGCTGCTTCGCCACCTTCATCGACGCCGTGGTGCTGGGGGCCACCGAGGTGGACGTTAACTTCAACGCCAACGTGGTCACGCACTCCGACGGCCGGCTGCTGCACGGCATCGGCGGCTGGCAGAACTGCCTGAGCGGCCGCTGCGTCATCCTGCCGATCCCGAGCATGCGCGATCGCATCCCCGTGATCCTGGACGAGGTGACCACGGTGGTGGGCCCCGGCGAGCTGATCGACGTCATCGTGACGGAGCGCGGCATCGCCATCAACCCGCGCCGCCAGGACCTCATCGACGCCACGAGCGATAGCGGCCTGCCCATTCGCCCCATCGCGGAGATCAAGGCCGAGGTCGAGCGCATGTGCGGCGGCGCCCCGGCCAAGCCGAAGCTGCAGGACAAGGTCGTCGCGGCCATCAAGTGGGTCGACGGCACCCTGATCGACTGCGTACGCGCGGTGGCGGAATAGCGCACAGGCGGCAGGACGCGCGAGGCAAGCCGTCGTCCAGATGCACTTCCCCGCCTTGTGTCAGTCCGCTGCGCCCCCGCCAACAAACCAACAGCCAGGCACCGCTTCGGTGCCCGGCTGCCGATGGTGCTCAGAATCGTTCGGCGAATACTAATCGTCCGGGGTGCCCTCCTCGGGCTCCGACTCCTCCGGCTTAACCTCGCCGATCGGCTCAGGCCGCTTGAAGAGCACGTTGTGAATGTCGTCCATCGACAGGTTGTCGCTGGGCCCGTGCAAGCCGCCGCGGCGCTTCCGCTCCTTCTTCTGGGCCTCCGCCTCGCCAGGCTCGGCGCCCTCACCGGCCCAGTCGGCACGCTTCTTGGAAAGGCCGATTTTTCGCTCGACGGTGTCGACCCGCAGAATCTTTACGTCGATTTCGTCGGAGATCTTCACGACGTCCTGCGGATTCTCGACCTTGTGATCAGCCAGCTCGGAAACGTGCAGTAGCCCTTCCAGGTCGGGCTCAAGCTCGACGAACACGCCGAAGTTCGTGATCTTGGTGACCTTGCCGCGGATAACCATGCCGGGCTGGTAGCGCTCGGGAACGGCGCGCAGCCAGGGGTCCTCGGTCATCTGCTTGAGACCGAGCGCGACACGCATCTTCTCCTGATCCACGGTCAGGACGACGCAGCGCAGGCGGTCGCCCTTCTTGATCATCTCGGAGGGGTGGCTGACCTTCTTGGTCCAGCTCATGTCACTGATGTGGAGCAGGCCGTCGATGCCCTCCTCGATTTCAACGAACGCGCCGTAGTTGGTCAGGTTGCGGACGGTACCCTCGACGACCGTACCCGGGGGATACTTCTGTGAGACCGTCGTCCACGGGTTGACCTCGGTCTGCTTCATGCCGAGCGAGATTTCCTGCTTGTCCTTGTTGACCTCGAGCACGACGACCTCGATCACGTCGCCCAGCCCGACCACCTCCGAAGGGTGGTTGATGCGCCGCGTCCAACTCATCTCGGAGATGTGCACCAGGCCTTCTACGCCCGGCTCGAGCTTGACGAAGGCGCCGTAGTTCATGATGTTCACGACCTCGCCGCGAACGTGATTGCCCACGGGGTAGCGTTCGGCGACGCGCTCCCAGGGGTTCTCTTCCTTCTGCTTCAGGCCCAGGGCGATCTTCTCGCGGTCGCGGTCGATGTTAAGAATCTTGACCTCGATGTTCTGGTCAATCTTCAACATCTGGCTGGGATGATCGATGCGATCCCAGGACATATCCGTGATATGCAGCAAGCCGTCGATGCCGCCCAGATCGACAAACGCACCGAAGTCGGCAATGTTCTTCACGGTGCCGCGGCGGAGCTGACCCACCTCGATCTCGGCCATGAGCTTCTCTTTGGCGCGGGTGCGCTCCTCCTCGATCAGCTTGCGACGGGAGATGACGATATTGCGGCGCTCCTCGTCGATCTTGAGGATCTTGGCTTCGATTTCCTGCTCGATGAATTCGCCGATGTCGGCCGGCCGACGGATGTCAACCTGCGACGCCGGCAGAAACACCAGCACGCCGATGTCCACCAGCAGGCCACCCTTGATTTTGCGGAGAACGCGGCCCTTGACCGTGTCGCCCTCCTTGGTCGTCTCCACGATGCGGCGCCAGTTCAGGATCCGGTCGGCTTTGGCCTTGGAGACCAACACCATGCCGGTCTCCGATTCAACCTCTTCGACCAGGACCTCAATCTCGTCACCGACATCCAGGTCGGACGCGTCCTTCCATTCGTCCAGGCTGACAATGCCCTCGCTCTTGAGGCCAATGTCGAGAATGACGTCGCGGTCCGCGATGTTCACCACCCGGGCCTTGATGATCTTGTTGGGAGCGAAGTCGCCGACGGTGTCCTGGAGGGCCTTGTCCATGACCTCGCCGCCGAAGTCGTCGCCGAAGGCTTGCTTCAACTCAAAATCCAGTTCGTCGTCGGTAACCTTTATGGAGTCGAGCAGTTTGGGGTCAAGCATGCATCAGTCCTGCGCAGAGGCGCAAACAAGAAAAGCGCACATCCAGCTGGGCGCCGGATCGGTCGCCAAGAAGGGGATAAACATAGCTATCCCTGCCCCTTGCAGCAGAACACCTGCTGCGGCCTAAGGGGCGAATCGTCATAATATACTGGGACAGCGGGCCAGCGGCAACCGTCCGCAGGAATTGAGCACTAAGCTTGTCCTGAAAGGGGCAGGGCGGGACCAGGTGCCTAATTTATGGCGAACACGCCTCATATGTTGCCAGTGCACCGCGTGTCCCAGGCAGAATACCGCCGGTGGGCCAGTGGCCGACCTGTCGTCGCTGCAGGCGGTCCCCGGGGGGATTCGCGGGTGATGGGCTCGACGAACGGGCAACAACTCGGCTGAATGGACGCGGTATCGCCGGTGCGGCACGGATTCGGCGGGGTGGCATTCGCCGGGTTGGGATTCGGCTGTTAGCAGCCGGACGGGTCTCGTGGGCGCTGGTCGGCGAGGCTTGGCTCGTCGCGTGTCGGCTTGGTCGGACACCATTGTGTCGCGGGGCCGATGGCACGGCGCTTTCGAGGCGTCCGGCTGCCCGGGGCCTCTGTATTCGGTTGTCAAAGATCCGCTCCGGTGCTGCGCTGAGTGACCGCGAGGCGGCGGTTCCGTTGCAGGCAGCCGCGGCCCGGTTCACAGCCGATGCGATTGGCGTCCTCTCAGCGCTGCGATCGCGATGCGAGCGGGTGCGACGCGAAAGGCGAATGCTCGAATGTGCGAGGGCACAAGGGCACCGCTCCCTTACGGTCGCGGCTCGGTTCGAGCGGCGCGGCGCGGTTCGAGTGCTCGGTCGAAGGCTCCGGCGGGCCACCCCAGGGCAGTCCCAGCAAAGCAACGGGCGTGTCGAGATGCACGCCGATCCCTTGAGGGGCTGCGCTGGCCGGCG
>CAZYGM010000165.1:0-7360 GCA_964647015.1 uncultured Planctomycetales bacterium
CGGCCCAGATGGGCGCAGTCGATGATGCAGTTCTCCGGCCCGTTCTCAGAACGAAGCGTGATCGCCTTGCCGAGGAAGTTCAGATTGTAGTTGCCCCAATCGCTGTACGTCCCATCGCGCACAATGACCACGTCTCCTGGTTGCGCGAAGAGAATGCCATCGGCGATCTTGTCGAAAGGATGCTCGGCCGAGCCATCGGCATCCGGGTCGCTCACGTAAGGGTCACCCGGGCCGGGGTCGTGCGGCGCGTCATCGTCAACGTACCATACCTTCGCGGAAGCGGAACTGCCCATCCACACGGCCAGCAACCAGAACAACAGTACCGCGGAACTTCGCCTGCACATCGAAAACCCCTTCCAGTCAAACAGCATGGAACGCCCTGAATACCTGTCGGCTTGCCGCGCCGACAGCGCCATCCAGTCCGCATGGACAACCCCGCCAACTCATCACGTGCGATGCTCCCGCGGACTAGCCGTCTCTGCCCACTTCCGGAGCCTCCGCGGACACGCGTTCAGCGCGACGCGTAAGCCTCGCCGCCATTATACAGGAATTCGGCCGTCGACAATCCGAATTTGCGGTTGTTTGTGAAAAACCTCAGTAAGTTACGCTTAAAGAGAGCGTCAGAGCCCCCCTCGTCTGCCCCGCAGCGAGAGCACGCGCTTATACCGCGGTGAGACCTCCGGGCGCCAGAAGCGACTTTTACGTCGCTCGGACGTCGCAACCATCCGGCAGCCGGACGCCTGGCCAGCTAACGGAAAACCTGATGCTCCGAAGCGTCTATTGCGGCTACTGGGCACGGCCACGAGCGGCTCGCATGTCATGATCGCGCGGTGGCACCCAGATCCGTGCGGAGGGCAGTGAACCTGCCTAGCCACAGAATCCGAGGACAATGTCCCATAACTTCTGCGGCCGCCCAAGTATTCGTCCCCACAGAGACGGCTGCTACATGGGCCCGAAGACCTGCAAAGCTCCCAGCATCACCAATAGCACCGCGAAGAACGCTGTCCAGAACATCGTTTCTGCCTCCAAACCGGAAGTATCGGCGCCCGTACCGCCCGGCCTACACGCCGGTCGGCTCATCGCCCCCCTTATCGACCAAGCT
This sequence comes from uncultured Planctomycetales bacterium, assembly GCA_964647015.1. GTDB lineage: Bacteria > Planctomycetota > Phycisphaerae > UBA1845 > Fen-1342 > JAAYXS01. The sequence goes on from CAZYGM010000165.1 coordinate 1,103, forward strand.
GTGCCGCCACCCTTAAGTCGCGGTTTGTCGTGCAACCGCCACCATGCCCACGCTGACAACGCACCGGAAACCAAGCCGGGCGTCTACCCGGCGGCTATCTGGCCGCCGCCGGCCGAGACGGCTGCAACTCGAGCATTCGTTCAAGCGCGATCAGTGACCAGCGGCGAGTGTCGTCATCGACCGTGATTCGATTGACCACCTCGCCCGCAAGCAGGCGTTCGAGCACCCAGTACAGGTGCTTCAGGTCGATCCGGTACATGGTGGTGCACAAGCATTGGATGCCGGCCAGGAGACGGACGGTTCGGTCCGGCAATGACCGGGCCAGGCGATTGACGAGGTGGATCTCAGTGCCGACGGCCCAATGCGAGCCGGGCTCCGCGCGCCGGACGGACTGGATGATGAACTCGGTGCTGCCGACGAGGTCGGCCTGCTGGCAGACCTCCCAGGGGCATTCCGGATGCACAATTATCCGGTATGGTTCATCCAGCGCCCTAATCGCCGCCACCTGCTCCACCGTGAAGAGCTGATGCACCGAGCAGTGCCCCTTCCACAGGATGAACTGGGCCCGGCGGACCTGCTCCGGCGTCAGCCCGCCGTTCGGCTCATGCGGGTCATAGACGACCATGCTCTCCAATGGCCAGCCCAAGGCGAACGCCGAGTTCCGGCCCAGGTGTTGGTCGGGGAGGAACAGGATCTTGTGTCCGCCGGCGTCGGGGTGGCTGGGCGTCGCGCTGTGCAAGGCCCATTCCACGACCGTTCGGGCGTTGGAGCTGGTGCAGCAGGCGCCGTCCTGCCGACCGACGAAGGCCTTAACTGCCGCAGATGAGTTCACGTAGGTGATGGGCGTCAGGGGCGCGCCGGCATGAGCCGTGAGGAACGCCCACGCCGCCTCGGTCTGATCGATATCCGCCATGTCCGCCATGCTGCAGCCGGCGGAAAGGTCGGGGAGGATGACCTGCTGGGCCGGGGTCGTCAGCATGTCCGCCGACTCCGCCATGAAGTGGACGCCGCAGAAGACGATGAATTCGGCTTCCTTCTGCTGGGCGGCGAGTTGGGCGAGCTTGAGGCTGTCGCCGGTGAAGTCGGCGAAGGCGATGACGTCGTCCTGCTGATAGTGGTGGCCGAGGATGACGAGGCGTCGGCCCAGGCGGTCCTTGGCCTTCTGGATGCCGCGCCGCAACTCGTCATCGGAGAGCTGCGCGTATCGGGGTGCCAGGGGAAGCTGGTAAAGCATGTTGCTTTCGTTCCAGGATTTCGCCACGCGCGGGCTGCTCACGCATCCCGCCGCTGGTGGATGATCTTAGCGCCGGGTCTCCAGTGAATCCAGCGTTTGGTTGGCGGACCGGAGCCGGCGCCGGCGCCACTCCAGCACAGCCAGTACGAGGGCCGCGCCCAGCATGTCCGCCACCCAGTCCACAACGTCCGCCCCGCGCCCGACGAATGACTGCGACCATTCGTCGAGGGCCGCATATGCCCCCATCCAGAAGAGCGCCAGCCACACAAAGCGGTTCGACACGGGCCGCCGGAACGTCTCGCCGAAGCGCCAGAAAAGGAAGGCCAGCAGGCCGAAGCAGGCCATATGGGTGAGCTTGTCGGCCCAGCGAACGCGAACCGGTAGCTGGGGTGCCGGGAAGTGCGTCAGGCTGAAAAGGAAGATCCAGTAGGCCGGCAGGGCGTGCCGGTACCAGCGGTCCCAGGGCGAACGCAACGTCGTCGTCTTATGCGCCGTCACGGGTCTGGCCGGTCCGCCGAATGCGGAAGAATAAGCGCGGCGTTGGGCCCCACCGGCTCGGGCACGGCCGTCCCGGCCGGCAACACATCCGCGACCGGCTTGCTGACCGGCTCGGTCGCATCCGGCCGATCGACCGTCGCGGCGGCGTGTGCCCGCACGATTTCCTCGGTCAGCGCCTGGTAGTCGATCGCCCCATGACTGCCCGGCGCGTAGGCATGAATCGTCTGGCCGAAGCTGGGGCATTCCGCCAGCTTTATGTTTCGGCGGACCTTGGTATCGAACACCCGCGCGCCGAACCACGCGTCGTCGGGGGCCGCCGCGGCAATGAACTCGGTGATGTCGGTGAGCACCTCTTGCGCCAGTCGCGTGCCGGTCTCGAACATGCATAGGGCGATTCCGCTGACGCGCAGCCGCGGATTCAGCACGCCGCGCACCAGTGTCACCGTCTCAAACAGTCGGCCCATGCCCTGCAATGCCAGGAAGTGCGGTTGCAGGGGAATAATGAGCTCATCCACCGCGGCCAGTGCGTTTATCGTCAGTTCGCCCAGCGACGGGGGACAGTCAACGATGCAATACGAGAAGTCGCCGTCACACGACTCCAGCGCCCGGGCCAGCGCGTATTCCCGCTCGGGCCGCTCGCGCAGCTCGATCTCCGCGCCGACCAGGTCGATGCCGGCCGGCAACAGGGTCAGTCGCTCTGCCACGCAGCGCCACGCCTCACGAACCGGAACGTCCCGCACCAGGACGTCGTAGACGCTGGGCTCCTCGGCTCCAAGCTGCACCCCCAGATGCAGCGTGGCGTGCGACTGCGGATCCAGATCGATCAGCAGCACCCGCTCGCCGGCGCGCGCCAGCGCATCCGCGACGTTGACGGCCGTGGTGGTCTTGCCGGCCCCGCCTTTCTGGTTGATTACGGCGAGCGAACGCATGGGCAGAGTATAGCGCCAGGGCCCCGAAAACGAAAACCGCTCGGCCGCGTGGGGACTCCCGGGCTCTGATGCCGCGGGCCGCGTCAGCCGCCGGCCGCCAGCACCGTCTCCATCCGCTCCCGCAACGGCGACTCGAGCGTGGCCAGGGCCCGCGTCACTGCTTCCGGTCCGCCGGCGCGGCGCACCTCGCCCGCCGTGGCGCGCAACAAGTGATCCCGGCGCGTCCGGAACTCCGCGAAGGCCGCCTGCAATTCATCGCGTGTCCAACGCGACAACGGGTCCGCCACGCGCGTCTGCTCGCGCGCCCATTTGACCAAGTCGGCCGGCGTCTCATCCCGCGCGAACAGCGGGGCCTGCATGAGCAGACGCTGCCGGGGCGTACCCAGGAACTCCCGCACGAAATCCGGCAGCGCCCGCAGTCGGGCGTCCAGGTCGGTGCCGCCGGCCCGATCAAGCCAGCCTTCCGGCCGGGCGGCCAACGCCTCCGGCAGCACCAAACGGCCCGGCGGAATCTGCAGCGTGCGGTGACCCGTCGCGAACTGCACGCTGACGCGATGCCGCACCACGCCGCCGGCGCTCGTCGATTGCACGCGCAGCACCTTCCCGACGCCCCATTCGGGCCGCGCCGGGTTGCAGACGTCCTGGCCGACCAACGCCGCTGATATATCCAATTCGCTCATGCCTGCTCGCCGGCAGTGTAATTCGCCACCGGCCGCCGGCAAACGTGCCACGCCGCCGGTTTAGCGCGAAGGGTTGCACTGGCAATGATGGCCGGGCGCGGGATAATGTCGCGCCCGGGTCGCAACGGACTGCGGCCGGCCGTCACGTAACTGTGGCGCACAGCGAGGTCGGACCATGCTTTACGCTGCACTAACCTTCTGGCTGCTGGTGATCATGTTCTCGGCGTGGGGCGTGCATCAGATCTGGAGCGGCCTGATCAAGCCGCGCGTCGTCAACTTCGTGCTCCTGCCCGGCACGCTGGTCGCCCAGCTCGGCCACGTTTTCGGCCTGCTGGTCACCGGTAACCCGGTGCGCAACGCGCAACTAATGGGCGACGACGACAAAGGCGACCCCAAGGCCGAAACCCCCGAGAAGCAGCGCCTGCCGGTTATCGGTCCTGTGATTGTGGGCCTGTTGCCGCTGACAGCGTGTGCGGTGTGCCTGGGCGTGGCGGCTCGCTACTGGGGCTGGAACGTCCTCGCCGGCCTGCGGACGGCCGAGTTCACGCACGTTTCGCAGAGCTTGCCGAAGAGTCTGCCGCTGTTCTGGGACCTGCTGCGGGCGTGCATCTCGCTGATGGAGCGCGTGCTGCAGGGCATCCTGGACAGCGACCTGCCGTCCTGGTCGGCCCTGCTCTTCGTGTATCTGGCCATCTGCCTGACGGTGCGCATGGCGCCCTTCGAGGGTAATCGCCGTGGCACCCTGGGCGCTATCGTGCTGGCCGGCCTGGTTATCGGCCTCCTCGGGTCGTTGGTGCCGGCCGTCCACGACGCCCTCCTTGAGCCAAGCTGGCTGATTCTGAGCTTTGCCGTCGGGATGCTGCTTTTTCTGCTGGTCGCGTCGCTGCTTGTAGCGGGGGCGGTCCGTTTGGTTCGAATATTAGTACGGGACGAATAGGCCTCAGCCGGCGATTTCCACCGCCGGCGGACACGCTGCTGCCACCCCGCCTGCTATGCTGGTTGGTCGCGGCCGGAAAACGCCGTGGAGTTCGATTGACCCGACCCATAGACTGTTAGTCGGGAAAGCAGGCTTCCGCCGGGATCTTCCCGCGGCCGCCATATCAGGAGTGCGTAACGATGCGACGATCAGGTTCCTGCCAGACAAGCGCGCTGTGGTTAGCCAGGTCTGCAGCCATGCTGGTGGCCGTGCTCATGCTGCTCAGCCTGGGCGGTTGTCCCACCGGCGGCAATGGGGGCAACAATGGTGGCAACAACGGCGGTAATAACGGGGGCAACAACGGGGGCAACAACGGCGGTGGCGGCAGTGGCGGCGGCGGTATCGAGGACCTTTTCCCCGACGGCACCGGCGGCGGCTCAGGCGGCGGCGGCTCAGGCGGCGGCACCGACGACGGCGGCGATGACGTCGGCGGCGACGACGAAATCCCCGTACCGACCGCCCTTTCTCGCCAGCGGATCGTCCAGACTGGCACCGCAGTGCCCGAGCAACCCGCCGGCACAACCTTCACCGAATTCGGCAGCCCGATTATCGACGACGACGGTCGGGTCGCCTTCTGGGCGTACTACGAAGGCCCCAGCGCGCTCGGCAACGGCGGGCTGTACGTGTGGGAAGACGGCACCATCGTCCGGATCACAGATGACAACCCCAACCTTACCGGTCAACTTCCCGGCGGCACTTCTACCGGCCGGTTCGGGGATTACTCTTCGCTGCCGGGGCAATACGACCCGCTTGAGGAACCAATCGCCTGGGGGGACGCCGGACGCTTGATGTTCGTATCGACCATGACGGGCGACCCGGCGCCGACCTCAACCAGCTACCGCGGCATGTTCCGCTGGCGCGCCAGCGACCGCAACATGCTGCGCGTGGCCGATACCACCAGCATTGCTGCGGCGCTCGATGTCTCGGCGGCGGCCACTTTCTTCGTGTTCGCCAACCACGGCGTCAGCGACCTGGGCATAGTCATGTTTCGCGTACGCTTCACTTCGCTGAGCCCGCTCATGTCGGGCAGCGCCGTCGTGACTTCCGCCGTCACCAGTGACGGAATCGTTGTCACGCCGGTTGTGCCCATGGCCACCAGCAGTTCCACCCTCATCGCCAAGGGCGCGGTCCCCGATCAGGGCACGACCGCCTACTTCGCCGACTTCCTCGAACACACCACGCTCAACCCCGCCGGCTACCTGCTGTTCCAGGGCGGCTATGCGGGCGGCACCGGCTCGCACGGCATATACCTGCGCACCAGCCCGGGCGTTGTCTCCCGAGTCATCGATGATCGCCCCAGCCTGTCGCTGCCCGGACTGCCGGCCGGAGCCCGTTACGGCATCGAGGGGGAGTACTACAACGCCATGGCCATCGGCAAGAACGGACACATCGCCATCGAAACGCCCATCACTGTCGGCAGCGAGACCGATGACGCGGTCATCCTCTGGGATTGGTCCGAGGTCGAGTGGACCGAGCTGACCGCCGGCGACGGCACGACCTATGCCACCAACCTGGTCTCCGGCGTCAGCGACGGCGGCGCCGTGCTCGTCCTGGCTGGCGGCACGCCGCACATCGTGGACCGCACGAGCGGCGTAAGCATCGCGGCCTCAATGTCCGGTGACTTCACGGGCGTCGCCCTCACGTGGGACGACACGGGCGGCGCGATCAACAACCTTGGCCGGGCGGTAGTGCCTTACACGCGGACGGCCGGCAACACGCCGGGCCTGGGCTTCTGGACCAACCAGCGGCTGGTTGTCATTGTGGATCCCGCCGCCAACATCCCCGTACCCGATATCACGGCCATCAAGGCCGATTCGCGGCCGGAAACCAACCGGCCCGGCCGCTCCGGCATCCTCAATGACGCCGACGAGGTGGCCTTCCATGTCACGTTCAGCGATGGCAAGGAGGCGATTTACGTCGGCCGCGCCCGCTGACCGCGGG
>CAZYGM010000166.1:0-7285 GCA_964647015.1 uncultured Planctomycetales bacterium
ACGGGGATGGTCGCGTGACGGCGGTGGAGCTGGCGGCGTTTGCGGATTGTGAGACAGAGGCGGGCGGCGTGTTGGGCGCCGGCTGCGAGGCCTTGGATTTGTCACTGGATGGCGTGATCGATCTGGTTGATTTTCGGATGCTGCAACTCCTGGTCGGCGAAGCGCGCTAGCGGAGCATACGCGCGGCGCGGCGTGGGGTTGGCTGCTGCTCAACTTTGGTCCTCCGCCACAGCCGGCAGGCGCCCCGGCGGTGCTACGTTGCGCATCTACGGAGGCGCCCCGGCATTATGGCCGAGTGCTACGCCCGTTTGCGCCGCGCGCGCTTGCGGCGGGCCTGACCGTTGGCGACGCCGTTGTCGTCATCGTCGAATAGATCCGCCGGGAGCGTTTCCGGCTCGTTCTCGGGAACGATGACCGTTGAGTCGTCGCCGGCCAAGTCATCGGCTTCAACCGGCGGGGCGGCGGCCACCGGGCGGCCGTCTTCGTCCAGGACGACATCGGCCTGGGCCGTGCGGCGTTTGGCGATGCGCTGGAGGGTCTGCATGACGCGGTCGGCGTTGGTGCCGGTGATGCCGGCCAGGGCATCGGCCACGTCCGGAATGTAGCGGGAGAATATGTCACGCTTCTGCGCCTCCATGCGCTGGCGCCGACGGCGGCGCACGTAGGATGCAAGCTTGCGGCCGCTTTCCTGCAAGGCCAGCCGAATCTCCTTGCGGATCTCGTCGTAGTCGGCGATGGCCTCCTTGCTCTCGCTGGTGAAGGGCACCCAGACGCTGGCCATGTGGACCATGATGACAAGCGGGCCGACGGGCAGCGAGCCGCTGGGCTGCGAGAGGCCGTAATTGCGCCAATCCACATCCAGCACAGACTTGTATGCCGAACAGGCCGACTGCTGATAGAGCAGCGGGACGCGGTTGGCGAAGCGGATGACGCGGACGGCACCCTCAGCGGCAAGCTGGCCGCCGTAGGCCAGGGCAATCTCGATCTGGAAGGGATTGCCGCGGTAGACGGCCGGGGGGCGCGTGGTGGCGGTGAAGAACTCGGCCTTGACCTCCTTGAGCAGGCCGGCCAGGAGGTTGCGTACGCCGATGGGCGCGAGGCAGTCAGTGGGCGGGGCCATGACCTTGACGGACTGCATGGCCTGGTAAAGGCGTTCGACATCGTGGGTGCCTATGGTGCCGGGGGCGGCCTTGTCGCTGAGGCCGGCGGCGGCACAGATGCGCTGGGCCACTGTGGGCGAAACGCGGCAGAAGTGCTTCTGCAGGAAGCCGGCGAGCTTCACGCCCTTGGACTCCTTGAGCATCTTCATCAACATGCCCAGCTCGATGCCGTGTGGGTGGGGCTGGATTTCGCGCGTTTCGGCGGGGAGCTCATCAGTGGCGCGGGGAAACTCGCGCACTTCGCCGGTGGGCGCGCGGAAGTGAATCGCTGCGTGCGGGTTGGCGATGGCGGTCTGCTCGATGTACTCGTCAACGGATTGGCGGCCCTTGGTGTAGCTGGCGAGCAATTCGATGCTGACGTCGGTGCCCCGCTCCCAGGGGACCTCGACGGGCGCGTCCTTGATAACGTCGGGGCGGTTCTTGGCGGTGTCGATCTGGATCTGGAAGTGGTGGGCTTCCTTCTTGGGGCTCGTGCGCGACTTGATGTTCACGCTCCGGCCGGTGGTCAACATGCCGTACATGCCGGCGGCCGAGATGCCGATGCCCTGCTGTCCGCGGGCCATCTTGAGGCGGTGGAACTTCGAGCCGTAGAGCAGCTTGCCGAAGATGTTGGGGACCTGAGCCTTAACGATGCCGGGGCCGTTGTCGCGGACGTTGACGCGGAAGCGCTCCTCAGCGAGCTGGTCGATGCGGATGTGGATCTCGGGGAGGATGTGGGCCTCCTCGCAGGCATCCAGGCTGTTGTCCACGGCTTCCTTCAGCGTCGTGAGCAGCGCCTTGCGCTTGTTATCAAAGCCGAGCAGGTGGCGGTTCTTGGCGAAGAACTCGGACACGCTTATGTCGCGCTGCTGGGTGGCGAGCGTCTCGGCTGTGACGGTGCGGTCGCGTTTGGCCACCTTGCCGGACCCGGCCGACTTGGCGGCGCGCGCGTTCGAGCGGCGCTTGGGGGCGGGGTTGGCGGACATATCGGCGGGCGTCCGGGGTCGATCTTCGGCAGCAGCCACGCCGGCATCCTCCGTTTCATCGTCAGACGCGGGAACGTAGGCGGGCTGGCTGACGGAGCCAACGGGGATATCGCGTGCCGGTGGCAAGTCGAAGAGCGTGGCTGGTTGCTCCATGGTCGGCGTGTCGCTCGTTCTGCTCATGGCCGAATTCCAAGATTGCCTGGAGTATCAGAGTCGGCCGCGCGCGGCTGTCCCGCCGTCAGGCGCGCCGTGCGGTCGCTGTGGCGCCAAGCGGCACCGCAAGATATAGTAGTGCCGGTGGCATACTAGTACAATAAGCGGATCTTATGTAGGAGCGTGCAATGGGCATGAGTGGTGCGCAGCGGCGGGAACTGGTCGCGCACGGGCATCACCTGAAGGCTGCCGTCACCATCGCCGGAGAGGCAATCGGCGAGGGCGCCGTCGCGCACATCCGCGACTTGCTCAATAAGCGCGAGCTGCTGAAGGTGCGAATCAAGGCTCCTGATGCGGCGACGTGTGATCGTGCGGCCGCTGAGCTGGCGCGGGGCGTACCTTGCGAAGTGGTTTCGCGCGTCGGGCGGATCGTCCTGCTGTGGTCGGCTGAGCAGACGCAGGAGCACGGGGCGGCCGACGAAAAGAAAACGCCGGGCCCGTAGGCCCGGCGCCTTCGCGCAGGAGGTATGTGCGAGGTTCCTGCGGGTTACCCGCCGACGAGAAGCTGCACGAACGGGTCGATGTCGAACGAGTTGATCAAGCCGTCCTGATTGGCATCCGCCGCGAAGATATTGCAGCATGGATAAGCGGCGGCATAGCCGGCCGGATTGGTCAGCGCCAAGACAAACGGGTCGATGTCAAACGCGTTCAGCAGGCCGTCGCAGTTCATATCGCCGAGTACGGTGTCGCGCGCCAGGCGCGAGATACCGAATTCACCGACGGCGAAGCCGAGGGCGGCGGGATCAGCCGTGATCTCGACGCTCTCGATGGTAGTGCGCGAACTGCACGCGTAGAAGCCGTAATAGCGCGCCCCGGAGTCGCCGGTCACGTTCTGTGTGAGCGTGGTGCCGTCGCTGCCGACCGCGGTGATCCAGTAGGTGCCAAACAGATTGGGCTCGGCGTAGAGATAGAAGGCGTACGTGTCCGGCGGGGGCAGCAGCAGCAGGCTGTCGCCATTGCGGTAGTACACGTCGCCGGCATAGTCGTGGCTCCAGGTGGACCAACCATCCCCGATGCGACGATGGTTGGCGCCCTCGACAAGCACGAGCGTGCCGCCACCGGGCGCGGGAACGTCAAACACTTCGTCGTACAGCGGCCGCGGATCGGCCGGGAACGGGATCATGTCGTAGCCGCCCAGCACGGCCGGGGGAGCCGCCGTACCGACGGAGCCCTCCGCCAGCAGGTGGCACTCGTCGCGGTCGCGCGGGGCGATGCCGAACTCGCCGATGGCGAAGTCGGTGGTTGAGATCACCGTCACCGAAGTCAGCGCGACTGATCCGTCGCAGGAGTAGAAGCCGAAGAACTGGGCGCCGGATGCGCCGTTCACAACCTCACTAACCTCCATGCCGTTACTGGCCCGCGCGATGAACATGATCGGCGAGAACGGATTGGGCTCGGCGTAGAAGTAAAAAGCGTGCGTGTCTAACGGCAGTATCAGAGTAACCTCTGTGGCGCCGTTGGTGTAGTACACATCGCCGACGTAGTCGTGACTCCAGGTGGCCCAACCATCTCCGATGCGGCGGTGATTGAGCGGTATGCCGAAGCCCAGGCTGCCCCCGTCCGGGGCGCTGACGCTGGTCACATCATCGTAGATCGGCCGCGTGTCGGGCAGGAACGGGATCACGTCATAGCCGCCCAGCGAGAGCGGCGGGACGTCCGTGCCGGGGCTCAGGTCGGCGCCGATGCCGGTGCAGCGCGGTAGACGCGCGATGCCGAACTCGCCGATGGCGAAGCCGGAGGCGTCCGGATGGGCAGTGACGATGATCTTATGGATGGTCACGGCACCATTGCAGGAGTAGAAGCCGTAGTAGCGGGCTCCGGACAGGCCGGTCACGCTCTGAGTTATAGATGAACCGTCATCGGCGACCGCCGTGATGGTATAGGTTCCGAACAGGTTGGGCTCGGCGTAGAAGTAGAAAGCGAAGGTGCCGCCTGGCAGCGTCATGGTTACCCGGTTGTCAGAAGTGTGATACACGTCTCCGGTGTAACCGTGGCTCCAGGTGCTCCAGCCCTGGCCGATGCGGACGTGCGTAAGTTCCGGGCAGAAGTCGATCGTACCGCCGCCTGGGGCGGGCACGTCGAAGACCATCTGGCCGAGCGGGCGTCCGTCCAGCGGGAAGGCCGTCATCGGGTAGCCGCCGAGCGTGGCCGGCGGCGCGGCCGTGCCGACGCTGGCCGATATATTGAGGCCGTCGCAGGTGGCGGTGCGGGCGATGCCGAATTCGCCCACGGCAAATCCGCCGGCGGCCGAGTCAGCCACTACAGTGATGCTGGCAATCGTATCACCGTCCGTGCCGTAGAAGCCGTAGAAACGCGCGCCGGCCGAGCCTTCGACCTGCTGGGTCAGGCTCGCGCCGCTGTTCGACGTGGCGGTGATCGTGAAGAACCCGAAGTTGTTGGGCTCGGCGTAGAAGTAGAAGGCATACGTATTGGCCGGAAGCGTCAGCGTGGCCGACGACCCGCCATTGGTATAGTAAACATCGCCGGTGTAGCCGTGGCTCCACGTAGCCCACCCGTCTCCAATACGGCGATGATTGAGGCTGGGCGAGAAGCCCACTACTCCGCCGCCCGGGGCCGGAACATCGGACACGTCCTGCATCAGGGGCCGCGGATCCAGCGGGAACGGGGTCATCGTATAGCCGCCGAAAATCGCCGGCGGGGCAGCCGTGCCGACACTGAGATCAGCCACCACCCCGGCCGAGGCGGCCGACACCAGCACAGCGCCCGTCAGCAAGGCGACCACCACGGGCAGACGCTTGGCAAAACCGAGACTATCCATTCAGAAGCTCCTTCCTTCGCACGCGTTCAATAATGGAAAAGCGTCAGCCTAGCGGCGACGCAGGAACAGTCCGGCGAGCGTCAGGAGCGCCAGCGACGCGGGCTCGGGAACGCGGGCAATGCCGAACTCGCCGATGGCGTAGTCGACGACGCCGCCCGTGGAGACGGTGATCGAGTCGATGCTCTGCATGGCAGTCGTGTGGAAGCCATAGCCGTGGGCACCCGCCGACCCGTCGACGCCGAAGGTGGCGCTGACCAGATCGCCCTGGTCGCTGTAACCCGTCACGGTGAAGTCGTACATGGCAAAGGGATTCGGCTCGACGTAAAGATAGAAGGCCCCTGTGTTAGCCGGCATGTAGAGCGTAACGTCATCGAAGCTGCCGCCAGTGTAGTAGACATCGCCGGCGTAGCCGTGGCTCCAGGTGCCCCAGCCCGCACCGATCATGCGGTGATCAAGGTCATAGCTGAATTCGACGCGCCCGCCGATAGGAGTATCGACGCCATCGACGAACGTGGAGAGCGGCTGAGTATCAGCCGGGAACGGCAGCATCATGTAGCTGCCGAGCATGGCCGGCGGCGTACCGGTGCCGAGGTCCGTGAAATGGATGTCCGCGTTGGCAAAAGACACAAAACTCAAGACCATAATCAAAGCGCTGACAGAAGTTCTCATAGAACACCTCCATATGGCAAGTCAGTGACCAGCATGGTTGCCACGCCGACCGACACAGGCCGGCTTAACATGTGGCATGTGGCTGTACCACCCTGCCCTTCAGTCAATTTCAGAAAGCGTTGCTACATTGCCGACGAAACCGGCGCTGTGGCGAATCCCCGAGCCCCGCTGGCACGCGCGACCGCGTACACGAGTTCGTGCGCATAGGCACAACTGCTCCTCTCCTGGCGATGCGGGCCGGCCGCTCCACGTTCCTTGGCGGAACGGGTCGCAGGCTGGCACAAGCCGCACCGCCGGCTCCCTTGTCGCTATCCGAGCTTCATCTCGTGAGGTTTCCCGAACGAGCGTTACTCACATCCCTTCGGCCCATATAGCACTAATATAGCACGGATTCGCGCCCATGCAAACAAAAAAATCTGCGCCAGCTGAAATTTCTCCGGTCGTCTGCATTCTGCCACGTGCGGCGCGCCGCCGAAAACCGCGCGCAAGTGCCAACGCCGTTACGCGTTAACGTTCGGATGTGCAACTCGCCGCACTGCGCTGCCAATTTGCTCCGCCGGTCGCACTTTCCCGGCGCGGCGCCCAAGTTCTGATGAGCGCAGCCGAATAGCGCAATGTCTTGCATCACGCCTTGCCTGTTTGTAGTTTGTTAGGTATACTATGGTCACGGGGTGCAAGGTCGCGAGGTGGCCGGCCGGGAAATTGAGCGCGGCCGGTTGCGCTGGGATTGCGCGCCAGGCCCGAGCAGCCGGACGCCGAGTTTGTAGCACACTTGTCGCCCGTGGCTGGTTGGTCCGGCTGTTCGGGCGGGCACTGGCCGAAGCGCGTTATGGCCGTCGAATACGCGGAGCTGCACTGCCTCTCCAACTTCTCCTTCCTGAGGGGCGCTGCGCACCCGGAGGAGCTGGTCGCGCGGGCCGCGGAGCTGGGCTATCTAGCGCTGGCAATTACGGATCGGAGCTCGCTGGCGGGCGTGGTGCGGGCGCATGTGGCGGCGAAGGAGCACGGGCTGCGCCTGCTAGTCGGGGCGGAGATTCTGCCGACCGATGCCCCGCCGGTCGTGCTGCTCGCGCCGGATCGGGCGGCGTACGGCCGGCTGGCGCGGCTGATCACGCGCGGACGGCTGCGGCAGCCCAAGGGTGAGTGCGCCATTACGTTGCCGGACATCGGCGACCTGGCGGAGGGGCTCGTAGCGCTGGCGTTGCCGCGTCCGCCCGGCGGTGCCGATTCACCTGCCCACATAGATCTTGCGGATCGCGGACTGCCCGGGGCGCTGTCGGCATATCGCGAGATTTTTGCTGAGCGGCTCTACCTGGCCGCCGAGTTGACGTACGACGGCCCGGATGACGACCGGCTGGCCGCGCTGGCAAGGCTCGCCCGGCAGGTCGCCGTTCCGCTCGTGGCCGCCAACGACGTGCATTATCACGTGCCCGAGCGGCGTTATCTGCAAGATGTGCTGACGTGCATCCGTGAGCATTGCACGCTGGCCGCGGCCGGCT
>CAZYGM010000167.1:0-7269 GCA_964647015.1 uncultured Planctomycetales bacterium
TGTGTGACCTGAGCGTTTCGGGTCCGAGCCGGGTGGCGCGCTGGGACGGCTTGGAGTTGCGCATGGAGGAGGTGGACGGGGGCGTGGTGGGCGTTGGCGCGGCGCGGCTGGAGGCGCTGTTCGTCAGGAGCCCGGCTGAGAGCGCGCGGGTTGTTGCGGATGTGCTGGCGGGTTCGCCGGGGCCGGCGCGGGACGTGGTGGTCTTCAACGCGGCCGCGGCGCTGTGGGTGGCCGGTCTGGCCGATGACTGGGTGGCGGGGGCGCAACGTGCCCGGGAAGCGTTGGACTCGGGCGCCGCGGGGCGGCTGCTGCGGCGCTGGCGGGCGATCACCAGAGAATCGGGCAGCGCGGGTTGAGAATGGACCATGCAGTTGTTTTGTAAGTTATTGCAAGACAGCGTCTTATGGTGGTGCGCGCCGCTCTGGCGATGCGTGCAATTGACTTCGTCGGGATAGATAGATATGATAACGGGGCTAGGCCGAGTACGCTGGCGCTTTGCGCTCGCGTGTCGGCCTTGATGTCTTGCCGCGGGCCGGTCTGGTTCGCGGTTGGCGCGAATCAGGTGGTGAGCACTCGTGGCCAAGAAGAAGACAACCGCACGCAAAGCGACGAAGAAGGCCCGTGGCCCGGCTAAGGCCGCGCGGGCGGGGACCAAGTCGGCTACTCGAAAGGCGACCAGCGCCAGCAAGTCTGCCGGCACGGTGAAGAAGAAGGTGCGCTCCAGTCCGACTGCCAAGCGCAAAACGACCAAGCCACGGGCGACTGCCGGGACTACCACTAAGGCCAAGGTGTCCAAACCGCGCAGCGACGACGGCAAGCCGCAGACCGCGCGTCAGAAGAGTATGCTCAGTAGCCGTGACATTGAGCAGTTTCGCGAGATGCTGCTGGATAAGCGGGCGCAGTTGACGAGGGACGTGCACACGATGCGTGATGAGGCGCTGCGGGACAGCCGGCAGAATGCGGCCGGGGATCTCTCCAGCATGCCGATTCACATGGCGGACCTGGGCACGGACAACTACGAGTTGGAGTTCACACTGGGCTTGATCGAGGGTGGCCGCGCGACTCTGAAGGAGATCGACGAGGCCCTGGCGCGCATCCGCAACGGGACCTACGGTATCTGCATGGCTACGGGCAAGCCGATCGGCAAGGCGCGACTGAAGGCCAACCCGTGGGCCAAGTACTGCTACGAATACGTGCTTGCCCAGGAAACGGGCAAGCAACGTTAGGTTGGCATAGTTGGCTTTCCAGGAAACAAGTAGGGCGCCCAAGCCGGCTGCGAGCCGAGTGTCGGGCAACACTGGCCCAGCGGCGGCGCCGGCGTGCAAGCACGCCCTGACCAGCTTCGGGGCGCACCTGCGCTTCTGGGGTGTGGCGGTCGTGGGGTTGGTGCTCGACTTGTGGTCGAAGGATTGGGCCTTCCAGACGCTGCGCCAGGGTGGGCGGCGGGTGCTGATTCCGAAGGTGCTTGAATTCCAGACGATGATGAACGATGGGGCGCTGTTCGGGATCGGCGGCGGTCAGACCACGCTTTTTCTGCTGGCTTCGGGGGTGGCACTGGTGCTGGTCTTCGTGATGTTCGCGCAGAGTCCGGCCCGCAGTTGGGTGCTTCAGATTGCGTTGGCGGCCATCCTGGCGGGCGCTTTGGGGAACATGTACGACCGCCTTTACGTGCGGCTGGTGCCGTGGCGCGATGTGCGCGGCATTGAGCGTTGGTACGTGAAGTCCGATAGCCCGGAGGGCGGGGCTGTCCGCTTGGTTGAGTACCCCGCGGCGCCGGGTGACGTTGGCATACTGCTGCCGCCGACGGTGGTGGAGGCACTGCCGCGCGAGGTCGGGTATGTGCGGGATTTCATCAAGATTCCGACGAAGATGTTCGGGGACCGCGATTTGTGGCCGTGGGTGTTCAACGTGGCCGACATGCTGCTGGTGGGGGGGGTAGGCGTGCTGGCACTGCGTCTGTGGCGTGAGCCGAGCGCGCGGGCGCAGGACGACAAGCGGCAGGTTGACGCGGGTGCGACGAACTCGTAAGGTATGTGATTGGAGTGTCCGGGGCGTGGCGCAGCCTGGCTAGCGCGTCTGCATGGGGTGCAGAAGGTCGCAGGTTCAAATCCTGTCGCCCCGACTTTCATTCAAAACAAGCCCTCCGGCCAGCAGGTCGAAGGGCTTTGTCTTTGTCCGTTGCCAGACTAGTGGCCACGTTCGGTCCAGTGGAGCGGCCGCCAGAGTTGCCTGCGGCCCAGCCTTGTTCTTGACTCACCATCAATCAGGTTGGCGCGGCGGCAGACGTAACGACGCGCGTCGACCGCGGGCGTGTTGCGAACGTGCATGCGCTGCGGCACATGTTCGCCACCTGGGCAAGCAAGGGCTGGGCGGCGCCGCGCGTGGCAAAGACACACACTGCGGCACTCCACGGTCGAACTGAGGAAAAGCACCTGCAGCGATCCGCGGCTACCCGACTGGGGCGGAGCGCTTGGCGCCCTGCCGGCCCGGTCGCTGGCCGACTAATCGGTATCCGGCGGGCCGCGTGACTAGCGCCGATCCCGTTGGCACCAACGGTTGCGGCAAGTCCAGGCGATCGTGATCTGCTGCGAGTGCTCGCCGACAAAAGCGCTGGTGATTGTCTGTGAGGCGGGACTGCCGTACGTGGCGACATGGGGGCGGGCGGGGCTGCTATGTCGCCGTGGAGCAGAACGCGCCCGGTAGGACTCGAACCTACGACCAACGGCTTAGAAGGCCGTTGCTCTGTCCAACTGAGCTACGGGCGCTACGACTTGAGCCGCACGACCCCGGCCACGCCGCACCGGCTCCGCATCCCTTATTCTGACGCCGGTCGGCGGCAATGTCCACGCAGTTGACGGGCGGTTGTGGCGGTCGGCCGTCCGTTCCGACCGCGCCTCGCCCCGTCCGCCTACCAGCCGGTCAGCAGGCGGACGAACGGGTCGATGTCGAACGTATTCACCAAGCCGTCGCCGTTGCAGTCGGCGGACGTCAGCAGACAGCCCGGGTAAGCGATCTTGTATTCCTCCGGGCCAACTAGAGCCAGAACGAACGGGTCGATGTCGTGGGCGTTGACCAGGCCGTCGCAATTTACATCGCCGGGGATTTCGCACTCGTCCGGAATGCCGTTGTCGTTCTCGTCCAGGCTGGTGCCGGTGAACAGGTCGCAGGCATCGTGGACGCCGTTGCCATTGCAGTCGCGCGCCAGCTCCGGGGCCACGTACGCCAGCGCGTTGCGCATCAGCCGGTTGCCGTACTCGGGATCACCATACCAGTTGTGGAAGTAGCAGCCCCACAAGTCGTTGAAGTACACGACTCGACCCGCACCGTGGGCAAACGTAACTGCAAATGGCACACCGTCGGCCCACGTGAGCACGACTTCAGCGCCCGGGCGCGGCACCGGCACGCTGCTGAACCCCGAGAGCGTGGACGTTTCGCCCAGTTCGAAACACAGAGGATGGTCCGGGTCTGCCACGCTGGTATTCGTGCGACGCGTCCAACCCGCGCGCCCGCTCAGCGGGTACGCCGCGCCCTGGTACTGGTCGTGGTAGCCGGCGAACATGATCAGGCCGCCGCCGGCCGCGACGAAGGCGTCGATGGCCTGCTCCTCGGCGGGATCGGCTCCGGCGGAGTTGATGGCCAGCACGAGCACGTTGTAGCGCGGCAGGTAGTTCAGCCAGGGCGAATCGCGGCCGGGAACGCGCACGGTGTGGCCGGCCTGCATTAGGGCATACACGAACGCCCCGCTCACGTTGCCGTCGGCCAGGATGGTCACCGGCGCGAACAGGCCCGGCTGACACTCGTCCGGTACGCTGTTCAGGTCGCAATCCAGACTGGTGCCATAGAAGATATCGCAGGAATCGGCCTGCCCGTTGTCGTTGCAGTCCGGCTCGCATTCGTCGGGGATGCCGTTGCCGCTGCAATCCTCACTGATGCCGTAGAAGATGTCGCACGAATCGGCCTGACCGTTGTCGTTGCAGTCCGGCTCGCACTCGTCGGGGATGCCGTTGCCGGCGCAATCCTCGCTGAAGCCCGAGGCGATGTCGCACTCGTCCGGGATACCGTTACCGTTGCAGTCCGCGCTGAAGCCGCTCGCCAGGTCGCACTCGTCGGGAATTCCATTGTTATTGCAGTCCAGGCTCGTTCCGGCGGCGATATCGACGGCGTCGTCCGTGGCGTTGTGGTTGCAGTCGGGGAAGTCGAACGCGATGAAACCGGGCAGGCGCAGGACATAGACCGGCTCGACCTCGTCCCGGCTGCCGAACTTGTATGAAGGCACGTTGACGTTGACGTGGTAGGCGCGGAACGGCTGGACCGCCGGGTTGGCCCCATCCTGCCCGGTCGGATGCGATCGGTGCACGCCGCCGGTTGAGTCCACGTATTCCCAGGTCCAGTCCAGCCAAGGCGCCGGTGCCTCGGCGTCCTGCACGGCCGTCCGCTCGTCAAGGATCTTCACGCCGTAGTCCAGTTCGCCGTCGTAGGACGGGCCGGTGGCGAGAATCCGTTGCTCGAGCGCGATGTCTTGCAGCAGGAGCGCCGTGCGCGTCGGCACGCCCAGGAAGTTTAAGCCGGGCTGCACGTTCGACAGCACGATCTCGGCCCCATCCTCGAACACGTACGGCAGCACGTGGTAGGACGTCAGACCCGTGGCCCAGTCCAGTAGCTCCGGGCCGTCGATGTCGAGCCGATAGCCGCGGCCGCTGCCGCCGCCTTCGACCGCCGCCGCCTCGTAGTCCGCGTCCATTGCCGCCCAGCCGGGCGGCTGGTATTCCAGGTCGTCGCGCCAGGCGTGCCACTGCGGGGCGGCGGCCATGGGGAAGCCCAAGGCCGTTTCGGGCTTCTGGCTCGTCGGCGCCAGGGAGAGTGCGAAGTGGTTCGGGCCTTCGGCCGGCGTCTCGATCAGCGTCTGGCCGTCGGGGCGGACGTACTCGAACGCGTTGGCCACGTTCAGCATCAGCCACAGCGCCGCCGCCGTGTTCTCTTCCACGGTGGGCAGAATCTGCGCTTCGGGCAACAGGAAGCCGCCCTCGGCGGACGAGGCCGGCCGCAGTTCGGGCGTGAAGGCCAACACGCCGTGCCGGCCGTAAGCGTAGTCGGTGAAGTCGCCGTTGGTCTGGTAGATCGTGTAGGCGGCCGGCCCAGGCGTGTAGCGAACACCGTGGACGCCGTGCACCAGCTTGACGTATTTGTTGGCCAGGGCGGTCAGGACGGTGTGGCTCTGCGTGAGCACGTTGGGCGTGTAGCCCCAGGGGTGTAGGCACAACTGGCTGTAGCTGTGGTAGCTCACGGCGATGGCGAACTGCTCCTGCGTGAGCAGGGCCTGAATGGCCTGGGTCTCCGGCTCGGAGGCGGGCGCGTCGCCACGATAGGTTTCCGCGCTGGGCATGCCGCTGGAGCCGACGTCGTCGTGGCCCCAGTGAAAGTCGTAGTTACGGTTCAGGTCGACGCCGTACGTACCAAAGGAGGCCTGCCGGCGGTTCTTGCGCCACATGCGCTGGTACTCCCAGGAGAAGACGAAGCCGTCAGGGTTTACGGCCGGCACCAGCCATATGACCGAGTTATCGACTACCTGGCGCACCTGTGGGTCGGTGGCGTAGCGCGTGGTCAGGTACTCGGCCAGGTAGAGCACCTGCTCGAACGTAACCCACTCGCGCGCGTGCGTAACGCCGGTGAAGAGGATCTGCTGCTCTTCCGGCTCTACCGTGTCCGGGTTATCCGTGACGCGCAGCGCCCAGATGTCGCGCCCCTCGATCGACTGACCGATACTGACAAGCTGCGTTATCTCGGGAAACGCCGCCGCCAGGTTGTTCAGAAAACACTCGCCCTCCGCGAGCGTGTGATACTCGTCATACGGCTGAAGACTCAAGACCGGCTCGGCACACGGATCGACGCCGCGGGCCGCTTCGCCCGGCATGGCCGGCGCCAGGCGCGCCGCCAATGGCGCATAGGCCGTAAGCCGCTCGGGCTTGCGCACCAGCGTGTTGCGCGGGGCAAACTGCACCAGGTAGTCCGACAGGGAACTCAAACGCTCGGTGTTCGGCACGCGCCGCTGCAACTCCGCGAGATCGCCGGCGCCCAGCAGCAAGACCGCCAGCGGCCCGTCGGGCGTGAGATCGACCGATTCTCCGTCGAAGCGGGCGCGCAGGTGCGGCGGCAACCCAGCCAACTCGGCCAGGGGAATGCGAACCAGATACTGCTCGCCTCCCGGTTGAACATTGGCAGGGACGGCGGGCGTGCTGGCCAGCAGCAGCAGGAGGAACGTCGGCCCGATTGACATGAACATGGCGACCCTCATGTTGGCGGCGTGCGGACTGGCCGCAGCCGCGGTGCGGCCTCGCACTACCATCATATCAGGCCCCAGCCGACCGAGCCCGTAGAACCGTCGGCGGGCTGCCGTCTAGGCTCAGCTTGGGGCGACACTGCCGTTGCTATTATAGGACGCGTGCCGAAGTTTCGGCCGGTTTCGCACATTGGCGCGCCGCGACATAATGCCCCCCATGCACATCTGCCACGTCATCACCCGGCTCATCGTCGGCGGCGCCCAGGAGAACACCATCCTTACCTGCGAAGGTCTCCACCTGCGCGGCCACCAGGTCACGCTCATCACCGGGCCAACGCACGGGCCGGAGGGCAGCCTGGTGGCGCGGGCCCGCGCCGGCGGCTATGAATACATCGAGATCCCCGAGCTCATCCGCGCCGTCAACCCCTGGATGGACTGTCGCGCCCGTCGCGTGCTATGCGCGGAGTTCCTGCGGCTCAAGCCGGAAATAGTCCACACGCATAGCAGCAAGGCCGGCATTATCGGCCGCTACGCCGCCCACGACGCCCACGTGCCTCGCATCGTCCACACCATTCACGGGATGAGCTTCAACCGCACGCAGCCGTGGCTCGTCCGGACCGCCTTCGCCCGGCTGGAACGACTGGCCGCCCGCCGATCCAACGCCATTGTCGCCGTCGCCGACGCGATGATCGCGCAGTCCGTCGCCGCCCGCATCTGTCCGCGCCAGAAACTGCGGACGATCTACTCCGGCATGGAAATTGAGCGCTTCACGCCCACGCCGCAACGCCGGGCCGCCGCGCGCCGCAGTTGGGGCATATACGACGAAGACGTCGTCGTGGTCGGCACCATCGCCCGACTGTTTCGCCGCAAGGGCTACGAGCAGCTTATTCCAATCATGGCCGAGTCGGCGGCGCGGGAGCCGCGGCTGCGATTCGTCTGGGTGGGCGATGGCGCGCAGCGGGCCGAGTACCAGGCCGAGCTTGACCGGCTGG
>CAZYGM010000168.1:0-7248 GCA_964647015.1 uncultured Planctomycetales bacterium
ACGCGCGACATTCGCTCACCATACCTTGCATAACAACTCGCCGCCGACCTTCTGGCGCCGGCATTGTCGATCGCTCAGGACGCCGCGGCTGGTTGAGACGACCAGGATACCCAGGCCGTCCAGGACGCGCGGCATGCCATCCACGCCGCAGTACTCGCGGCGGCCGGGCCGGCTGATGCGCTGCAGGTCCTGGACCACCGCCTCGCCCCGCTCGCCGTACTTCAGATCAAGCTCGATCTCGCCCTGGTTCATGTCGTCGATCGCGAGGTAGTCGGCGATGTAGCCTTCCTGCTTAAGGACCTGCGCGATGCCCAGGCAGACTTTGCTGCGTTTGACGCGCACGCGCGGCTGACGCACGCGCACCGCGTTGCGGATCCGCGTCAGCATGTCGGCGATCGGGTCAGACGTCGGCATCAATTCACCTCTTACCAACTGGCCTTGCGGACGCCGGGGATGCGGCCTTCGCCCGCGAGCTTGCGGAAACAAAGTCGGCAGATCTTGAACTTGCGATAGACGGCGCGCGAGCGGCCGCACAATTCGCACCGCGTGTATGCCCGTACACGATACTTCGGTACGCGCTTGGACTTGTGGATCAGTGCCAACCTGGCCATAGTCGTTCCCTAGTTCCTGAAGGGCATGCCCAAGAGCGTCAGCAGCCGGCGTGCCTCGGCATCGTCCCCGGCCGTGGTGCAAATCGTGATGTTCATACCCAACTGATAGGTCACCTTGTCCGGGTCAATCTCCGGGAAAACACCCACCTCGGAGAGGCCCATGTTATAGTTGCCCTGGCCGTCGAAACCGCCGGGGTTCAGACCGCGGAAGTCACGCACGCGCGGGATGGCCAGCGCGATCACGCGATCAAGAAACTCGTACATCCGCCGGCCGCGCAGCGTGACCTTGAGGCCCGCATCCCAGCCGGCGCGCACCTTGAAGTTCGAAACGCTCTTGCGGGCCCGCGTGACCTGCGGCTTCTGACCCGTAACCGTGGCCAGATGCTCCTGGGCCTCGGTGAAACGGCGGTTCTCGCGGGCCTTGCTGCCGCTCTCCTGGATGGCCTTGCCCAGCCCCATCGAGACTACCACCTTGTCCAGACGCGGCAGCGACAGGATGTTCTGGCGGCCGAACTCCGCCCGCATGGCGGGCACGACCTCGCTTCGGTATTTGTCCAGCAAACGTGCCATTAGCGTCTCTCGCCCTTGAACTCACCGGTGGCGTGGGTGACCGCGCTCAGCTCCGTGCCGCGCACACTGACGCGCTTCTTCAGCAACTTGCCACTGGCATCGCGTTCCACCGGGAAGCGCACCCGCGCGCCGCGCCCGGTGCGCGGGTCGACCGGCATGACGTTCGACAGGTGAATCGGGCCCTCCTTCTGGATGCGCCCGCCCTGCGGATACTTGCGACTGCGTCGCACGTGCCGGTAAACCATGTTGACGCCCTCGACTACCACGCGTTGGTGGTCGGCGTCCACGCGCAACACCTTGCCGCGCGCACCCTTGTGCTCGCCGGCAATGACCTCGACCATATCGTCCTTGCGTATGCGGGCCGCCATGGCTACCACACCTCCTCGGCCAGCGAGATGATCTTCGCGAAGTTCCGCTCGCGCAACTCGCGGGCCACCGCCCCGAAGACGCGCGTGCCCTTCGGGTTGCCCTCCTGGTCGATGATGACGCCGGCGTTGCTGTCGAACCGCACGTACGTGCCGTCGGGCCGGCGGGTCGGGTACTTCGTGCGCACGATGACCACGCGCACCTTGTCACCCTTCTTCAGGTCGGAAGAGGGCAGGACCGCCTTGACCGAGCAGATCGCGATGTCGCCCACCCCGCCCTTGCTCAGGCGGCGCTTGCCCTGGCGCGGGGCACGGCCCTTGAGCACCTGGATGCACTGCAGGGCTTTGGCGCCGGTGTTGTCGGCGACGTCCAGCCTGGTGTATTGCAGAATCACGCGCCACCCCCTGCCGCCTTCTGCGGGGCCTGCTCGACAATGCGGATGAGGCGCCAGTGCTTGGTCTTGCTGACCGGGCGACACTCCTCCACCTCGACGAGATCGCCAAGGCGCGCCTCGTTCTGCTCGTCATGCGCGTGCAGCGCGGTTCGCCGCCGCAGGTACTTGCCGTACTTGGGATGCTTCACCTGATACGACAAGGTCACCTTGATAGTCTTGTCGCGTCCGGCCGAGGCCACAACGCCGATGCGCGTGGGGCGTTTGCCGGGCGACTTGCGGGGCGAAAGTACAGCCTGTCCAGGTCCTTCGGTTTCCATCACGCGGATCCGTTTCGCGTCAAAGCAGTTATGATCCTACACCTCACCGCCGGGCGGCCTGCGCCGTCATGCGCGCCTGCCGCTGTTCGATATTCTGCTCGCCGCGCTCGCGCAACACCGTCAGGATGCGCGCGACGCTGCGGCGCGTCGCGCCGAGCTGCGTGGGCTGCTCCAACTTCTCGGTGACCGCCTGGGCGCGCAGGTCGAACAGATGCCGCCGCAGCCGCTCCAGCTCGGAATGGAGCTCGTCAGTCTTCATGGCCCGCAGTGCGTCGATCTTGAGCCTCATGGTCCTGTCGTCCTACTGACTGTGCCGGCGACTAATGAACCGCGTGCGCACCGGGAGCTTGTGGGCAATCCGCAAAAGCGCCGTCTTGGCCACCGACTCCTCCACGCCGCCAATCTCGTACATGACCGTGCCGGGTTTCACGACTGCCGCCCAGATATCCACTTCGCCCTTGCCCTTGCCCATGCGGGTCTCCAACGGCTTGGAGGTGATGGGCTTGTCGGGGAAGATGCGGATGTAAACGCGGCCTTCACGGTGCAGAAAGTGCGTCGCCGCCACGCGGCCGGCCTCAATGTGCCGCGACGTGACGCGCCCCGGCTCCAGCGACTGCAGACCGTAGTCGCCGAAGGCTACCGTGTTGCCGCGCGTGGCGTTCCCGCGTACGCGGCCCTTCTGGGCCTTGCGGTACTTAACGCGTTTGGGCATGTTGGCCGGCATGACAAACTCCTCGTACTAACGCCGGGCGCGGCGCCGGAAGCGCCCTTCCGCGGGCACCACCGCCTGCTCGCCGTAGTTGCCGCGGTAAACCCAGACCTTGATGCCAATGGCCCCCACCGTGGTCACCGAGGTAGTCACCGCGTAGTCGACCTCGGCCTGCAGCGTCTGCAGCGGAATCGAGCCCAGCATCTGCGTCTCAACGCGGGCCATCTCGGCATTGCCCAGGCGCCCGGAGCAAATGATCTTGATCCCCTTGGCACCCGCCTGCATGGCGGCTTCACACTTCATCTTCATGATGCGGCGGAAGCTGCCGCGCTTCTTCAACTGCTCGGAAATGCCCTGCCCGATGAGCCGGGCATTGATGTCGGGGTTCTTCACCTCGACGATGTTGACCGAGACGCGCCGATCGATCAGCTCCTCGAGCTGCTCCTTGAGGCGGTCAACCTCCGCGCCTTTGGCGCCAATCACCACGCCCGGGCGGGCCGTGTGCAGAATGACCTTCACCTCGTCGCGCGTCCGCTCGATCTCGACCGACGAGACCCCCGCAAACGGTGGCCGCTCGTTGAGATTCCGCTCGATGAAGCGGCGAATGTTCTCATCCTCGATCAGGAAGGTGCCAAAGGCGGCCTTCGGCGCGTACCAGCGCGAACGCCAGCCCTCGGTCACACCCACCCGAAACCCGATTGGATTGCACTTCTGACCCACGGCCTAATCCTTTTCGTCAACCGCAATCACTATGTGACTGGTGCGCTTCTGGATGGGGTGCGCGCGCCCGCGGTCCTTGGGATGCCAACGCTTGATGATCGGGCCGGCATCGACCCGGGCCTCGGACACATACAACCGGCTCATGGCCGCCGACGCCTCGTTCGCGTTGGCCATGGCGGACTTCAGCACACGGTCAACCAGGCGCGCCGCGCGCTGGTGAGTGAAGCGCAGCACCTCGGCGGCCTCGTCGCAATGCCTGCCGCGGATCAAGTCCACCACCAGGCGTGCCTTGCGCTCGGCGATACGAGCGTAGCTGTGTTTAGCGTACCATGCCATCGTCTGCGCTCCCGTGCTACTTGCGCGTCGTGTGCGTCCTGAACATGCGCGAGGGGGCGAACTCGCCCAGCTTGTGCCCCACCATGTCCTCGGTCACGAAAACCTTGATGAACTGCCGACCATTGTGGACGTCAAAGGTGGTGCCGACGAACTCCGGCACGATCGTGCAGGAACGGCTCCAAACCTTGATCGGCTGGGACTGGCCGCTGTCGCGCGCGGCAATAACCTGGGCGAACAGCTTCTCGTTGACGTATGGACCCTTTTTCTGGCTACGCGGCATTCCAAATACCTCTGCGCCGATTACCACCTGCGCCGGAGCTTCGCCTCACCGTACGATTTTGTCTGCCGGCGCCGCACGATCCGCCGATTGGAACGGGCCCGCGGGTTGCGCGTGCGCCCGCCCTTGGCCAGCTTGCCCCAGGGCGAACAGGGGTGCCGCCCGCCGTTGCTGCGGCCCTCGCCGCCGCCCAGCGGGTGCGCCACCGGGTTCATCGCCTTGCCACGCACATGCGGCCGGCGACCCAGGAAACGCGTCTTGCCCGCCTTGCCCAGGCGGATGTTCTGATGATCAAGATTGCCGAGCTGCCCCAACGTAGCCCGGCACTCCACCCGCACCTGCCGCATCTCGCCCGACGGCAACAGGATCACCGCCCAGTTCTGGTCACGCGCCATCAGCCGGGCCGAAGCACCCGCCGTGCGGACCAGCTTGCCGCCCTGGCCGGCGTTCATCTCGATGTTGTGCACGTCCATGCCGATCGGAATCGAGGCCAGCGGCATGCAGTTGCCCACCTTGGGCTCGACCTTCCGGCCACTCTCCACGACGTCACCGGCCTTCAGGCCCAGCGGTGCCAGGATGTAGCGCTTCTCGCCGCCCGCATACTCCAACAAGGCGATATGGCACGACCGGTTCGGGTCATACTGAATCTCAAGCACGTTGGCCGGAACGTCGTCCAGGTTGCGCTTGAAGTCAATTATGCGGTACAGTCGCCGGTTGCCACCGCCGCGATGTCGCGACGTGACGACGCCGTGGTGATTCCGCCCACCCTTCTTCTTGAGAGGCTCGCACAAGGCCTTGACCGGACGGTTCTTGTGCCGGTGCGTAATCTCCTCGTACGTGTTGACACTGGCGAAACGCCGGCCCGGCGATGTCTTCTTGTATATCTTGACGCCCATGGCTTTCCGCGCCCGCGGCCTCCGCTAGAACAAATCTATATGGCTGTCAGGATCCACCGTGACGATCGCCTTCTTAATCTGCCGCGTGCGACCGAACTTGAACCGATAACGCCGCAGCTTGCCCGGCCGGTTCGAGGTGCGCACATCCACGACCTTGACGCCGTAGATCTTCTCAACGGCGTCCTTGATCTGAATCTTGTTGGCTTCCGGGTGGACTTCGAAGCTGTAAGTGCCGCCGCAGCCCTTCGACGTGCGCCGGGCCTGATACGAGCTCTTCTCCGTAACCAGCGGCCGGATCACCGTCTGATAGATGTCCATCGCTACGCCCCTACTTTCTGCACGCGCGCCGCCGCGTCCCGGAAGGCGACAAACGCGTCCCGGGTGAACAGTAGCTTACGCCGCGAAAGGATGTTGAAGGCGTTCAGCTCCGCCACGTCGCAAACCTCTGCCCGCGGGATATTCCGGCCGCTCTTATAGAGAACCTGGTCATGCCCGGCCGTCGCGAACACACACCCGCGCTCGGCGCCCAGCTTCCGCAGCAACGTCGCCAAGCGCGCCGTCTTGGGCACCTCGAACCGCAGGCCGTCGACAATTGCGACCTCGTCACTCCGGATTTTCGCCAGCACCGCCTGGTCGCGCGCCAGTCGCCGCATCTTGCGCGGCATGGCCTGACGGAAATCGCGCACCTGCTTGGCAAAGGCGTGGCCGCCGCCCCGCCGGACGGGCGTACGGACCGGACCCATACGCGCCCGGCCGGTGCCCTTCTGGCGATAGAGCTTGCGAGTAGAACCGGCGATTTCGCCACGACTGCGGGTAACCGCGTGCCCCTGGCGGCGATTGGCGTGATACATCACAATCGCCTGCTTCAGCAGGGCCGCGTTGACCTCGGTACCGAGCAGAACCTCGTCGATCTGCTCCGTACCGACTTGCTCGCCGGACTCGTTGTAAACCGGTACGCTCAGCATAAACGGACTCCGGTCACGAGCGGGTCTTGGCCTGGCGGACAACAACGTAACCGCCCACTGGACCCGGAACGGCACCTCGGATGAGCAACAGGTTGTGCTGGCCATCAACGCCAACCAGCATTTGGCTGCGGATGGTCTGGCGGGCATTACCCATGTGACCGCCCATCGGCAACCCTTTCTTGGGACCCGGGCCGGTGCCGCAGTTGGCCGCCCGGCCACCGATGCTGCCGGGCGCTCGATGCTTCCGCTCGGTGCCGTGGGAAGCGGGCTGACCGCCGAAGCCCCAACGCCGCATGACGCCCTGGAAACCCTTGCCCTTAGTCACACCGGTGACGTCGACAAACTTGACGTCGCCCGCAGCGAAGGCTTCGACCGTGATCGTCTGCCCGACGGTCAGATCAGCCGCAACGCCGCAGCGGATCTCCCGCACGAAGCGCTTCGGGGCCGTCTGGGCCTTGCGGGCATGCCCGATCTCAGGCAGGGTCGCACGGTGCGGCTTGGCATCGTCAAAACCGAGTTGGACGCTGTCATAGCCGTCGTGCCCGTCGGCCCGCTTAACCTGCAAAACCACACACGGGCCGGCCTGCACCACCGTTACGGGGATGCGGCGTCCCGTGTCGTCGAACACCTGCGTCATTCCGACTTTTTTACCGAGAATCGCCGGGACCATACCACGGCACTCCTGCTGGACGGCGTTGCATCGCAGCATCACCGGTCAAGGTAGTACGCAGCCGGTCAACGCACCGACTACGCCTTGATCTTCACAAACACACCCGCGGGCACCACCAACCGGTTGAGAGCCTCAACGGTTCTCGGGGTTGGCTCGAAAATATCGATGACTCGCTTGTGGGTGCGCATCTCGAATTGTTCACGAGATTTCTTGTCAATGTGGGGGGAACGCAGCACCGTGAAGCGCTCGATGCGGGTGGGCAGCGGCACGGGGCCGCGAACAATGGCAGACGTGCGTTTGGCCTGATCGACGATCTCCTGCGCGGAAGAGTCCAGCGCCCGATGATCGTAAGCCTCCATCCTGATTCGAATTCGCTCGCCAGCCATTAGTCCATTTCCATCCGCTAAACCACGACCT
>CAZYGM010000169.1:0-7214 GCA_964647015.1 uncultured Planctomycetales bacterium
TACACCGCTCTGGAGCCGATACGGCTCCAAGTGTCCCACTGGGTAATCCAGCGTCGACCAGCCGGTGTCTTCATCAGGAGCGCTCCCGGACGATTCGTCGCCCGTCGCCGGGACGTAGTAGTCCGCGGCAATCGGGGCCGCTTGATCCGCAGCGACGCCCATCCACGTAAACAGCGACGCGCATAGCACCAGCGCGACGCCCAGCCCAATCCGCTCATCCCAACGCATTGTTTCTCTCCGTACGCTGCCGAACCACCACGATCCCAATCCCCCGCCCTGGCGTCCACCGGACTGGCCGCCCTGCAGTCCAAGCCGACATCCACGAAAGCCGCGCCACCGGGAAGGTGGCACGCCGAACCGACGCGCCGGGCTCTAGACGTTGCTGGCCACACAGAGTTCACCGACAACTCTTTAAGCATAGCCAAAAGCAAGCCCTCATGGAACTGATACTTAAGCCGTTGTGCTACGCTGCCGTGGGCCGGTCCGACGCATGCCGCATTGTGATAAACCGCTGCTAAGCAAGGTTTTAGAAATATGGCGCCGTCGGCGCGGCCGTCTCCTGGCTAACTAACACGCATCGGCTTCGTACTATTATAGCCCCATCCCGCAAGTCCCCACTGTTCGAACCGACGGCGTGGTGCGGCGGCCTAGTCGTCCAGGCGGGCCGCGATTGGCATCCGCCGCCCGAATCCGAAGGCCCGCGAAGTCACTTTCAGGCCGGGCGCCGCCTGGTGGCGCTTGTGCTCGTTTCCGTGAATCTTGCGGACAACTTCGCGCACCACGTCCGCCACATGACCCGCCCCCACGATCTCGCCGACCCCCTCCAGCCGCTCTTCATACCGCACCAGAATATCATCCAGGACATCATATGGTGGCAATGTGTCCTGGTCCGTCTGGTTCGGCCGCAACTCCGCGGATGGCGGCTTCTCAATCGTGCTTCGGGGCACGACCTCCCGCCCAGCCCGTCGATTCACCTCCTCAGCCAGCTCGTAAACCATCCGCTTGGGCACATCGCTGATAACCGCCAGGCCGCCGCACATGTCGCCGTAAAGCGTGCAATAACCGACCGCCAGTTCACTTTTGTTCCCCGTCGTCAGCAACAGGCTGCCGAACTTGTTCGACAGCGCCATCAACACCACGCCGCGTACCCGGGCCTGGATGTTCTCCTCCGTCACGTCCGCAGTGCGGCCCGCGAACTGCTGCCGCAAGGCCCCCTCGAACGCCGCGTGTATCGGCTCTATATCAACCACCGAGTAGCGCAACCCCAGGTTCTCCGCCAGGGCGCGGGCATCCGCGACGCTGTGCGTGCTGCTGTGCCGGCTGGGCAGCGCTACCCCGTGGACGTTCTCTGGCCCCAGGGCCTCCGTCGCCAGGCAGGCGACCACCGCCGAGTCAATCCCGCCTGACAACCCCAGCACGACCGAGCGGAAGCCGCACTTGTGCGCGTAGTCGCGCAGACCCATGACCAGTGCGCCATACAGGCTGGCGACACCTTCCGGCTGCGTCTCAAGCCGCGCCCCGGTCAGGCTCTCCAGGTCGACCAGCAGCAGGTCCTCCTCGAACGCCTTGGCCTGCGCCACAACCCGGCCATCCGCGCCGACCACGCAACTGGCCCCGTCAAAAAGCAGCTCGTCGTTGCCGCCCACCTGGTTACAGAACACCACCGGCACACCGCTGCGCCGCGCGTGTCCCGCCAGCACCTCAACCCGTGCCGCGTGTTTTCCGAGGTAGTAGGGCGAGGCCGAGATGTTTATCAGCAGATCCGCACCCGCCCGTGCCAACTCCGCCAGCGGATCGCAGTCGTACAGCGGGCGAGCCAGGCGCTCCTCGTCCGCCCACATGTCCTCGCAGATCGACAGCCCCAACCGGCGCCCCTCAAAATCCACCACCGGCTGCACGCCGCCCGGCTCAAAATAGCGGACTTCATCGAACACGTCGTACGTCGGCAAAAGGCGCTTCCGCACGCGCGCCAGCACGCGCCCGTTCGCCGCGAGCACCGCCGAATTAAACAGCGGCCGGCCATACTGATGCGCGTTCACCTCGGCGTAGCCCAGCACCATGCCGGCCGAGCCGCTCCGGGCCGCAAGTTCCTCCAACGCCGCCACGTTCCGCGCGATCACCTCCCCCCGCAGCAGCAAGTCCTTGGCCGGGTACCCCAGCAACGCCTGCTCGGGAAAGATGACCAAGTCCGCACCCAGCGCGCCCGCCTGCTCATAGCCGGCCACGATCTTAGCGGCGTTCCCACGAACGTCGCCGATGGTCGGGTTCGTTTGAACGAGCGCGATCTTCACGCCCGCACCTCACCTCCGCAAAGCCGGACCGGCCTATCCCGGCAACCGCAACCGGCCCGTCAACTCGCTCACGTGCGCCAAACCCCGGCGCTCCAGGTACGCCGCCACACCGGCCGCGATCTTCACCGGAATCCCCGGATCAACAAACAACGCGGTCCCCACTGCCACCGCCGAGGCGCCCGCCAGAAAGAACTCGATCGCGTCATCCGCGCTCTGTATGCCCCCCATCCCGATCAGCGGCACGCCGGCCGCGCGCGCCACTGTCCGGTACACCCGGTGCACGTTGAACAGCGCGATCGGCTTGACCGCCGGCCCGCTCAGGCCGCCGGTCACATTGCCCAGCCGCGGCCGCCAACTCTCCGGGTCAATGCTCAAACCCATGCACGTGTTGATCAGGCTCAGAATGTCCGCCCCGCCCTCGATCGCCGCCCGCGCCAGCACCGCTATGTCCGTCACGTTCGGCGATAGCTTCACGATCAGCCGGGCCCGCTTGACTACCTGCCGCACCCGCCGCACCAGCTCCTGCAACAGCCGCGGATCAGTGCCGAACGTGAGCCCGTCGGCAACGTTCGGGCAGGACACGTTCAGCTCAAGCCCGGCGATGGCGTCCTCGGCGTCCAGTGTGGCACAGACGGTGAGGTAATCATCAATGCTGTGGCCGGCCACATTCACCAGCACTGCCGTCGGCATGGTGCGGATGAAAGGCAGCTTCTCCTCCACAAATCGCCGCAGCCCCACATTGGCCAAGCCAATCGCGTTCAGCAGCCCCGCCCGCACCTCGACCAGCCGCTCCGGTTCGTTGCCCGCCCGAGTCTCCACAGTCACGCTCTTGGTCGTGAATCCCCCCAGCTTCCCATAATCCAGCACATCCGCGTACTCGGGACCGTAACCGCATGTCCCCGAAGCAGTTAGCACCGGATTACGCAGGTGCAGCCCCGCCAGATCAACCGCCAGCCGATCTTCCGTGCCGTTCATGCCGCCAGCATTAGGCCGCCCGCGACTCGTGTCAATCCTGCCGGAGAAGTTCGGGCGGGGCGCTTTCGGCTGCCGGAGTTAGTGACCGCGACTGCGCCCCCAGCCGATCTACCAGCGGGAGCGCACCCGCAAACCCATGGTGCCATAACTACTGCGTTCGGCAGGCCCGAAACCGATGCCATCCTACCCCGTGGACAAGCTGTACGACTGGGCGACCTCATTGCCCAGCCCTGCCGGGGAAAGAATCCTGGCCGCGGCGCTCGAACGGGCCGAAACGCCGTACAGCCAGCGCATCATCGCCCTGCTCTTCGACATGGACACCGATGCCGCCTGGGGGGCCCTGATTGCGAACTACCCGCGCCTTGCGGCGGCCGACGTTCGGCGTCTGCTGGCAGACAGCCACCGCCTGCGGGCCGGCTTTGCCGCGGCACTTCGATACCCGAGCCCGCGCGCCCGCCTGAATGCCCTCGCCACGCTCCAGCGCCACCCGTGCCCGACGCTGTCATACCTGCTGCCAGAGGTACTGCGCGACACGTCGGCGGACGTGCGCCGGGCCACGGGCGCCACGCTACGCCGGCTGGCCGAATTGGTCCTGGACCAGAAAGCGGGCGACGACAACGAGGAGTTGCGGCGGCAACATGAGCAGGATCGCGCCGAGGTCGTCAAGGCTATGCGCGAGGCCGTCCGCACCTTCGACCTGCACTACTGCGCCGAAGTGCTCGAAGTCGCGCTCTGGCTGGCAGCGGACTTCGGCGAGACTCTCTGGCAGACGCTCGGGTCCAGTCGCTCCCACGTAGCCTACATAGTCAGCGCCCAGCTTCGCGCATGGAATAGCCCGCGGCTGGCACGCTTCCTCCTGGAGGCGCTGGCGCAGCCCGGCTGGCGCGGCGCCGCCCGTGAGTTGCTCATCCGGTGGTGCTCGCCGGCGGAAGTTAGCGCCATACTCCAGAACACGGATGTGCTGCGGAACCCACTTGTCCGGCGCCAACTGGCGCTGCTGAAGCGGGTGCGGTGGTTTGACCAGCTTGGGCTCGAACTACAATTGCTGCCACCCGAGCTGCGCGGCCGGGCACCGCGCTGGCTCTACCATCTGGGCTTTGAGCCGCGTGAGAAGACCACCCGCCTGGTGCGCTGGCTCGCCTCCAAGAACCCGACGTTGCACCGTGACTCCGCTTACGCGCTGGCCGCACTCGACCCAACCGAAGCCACCACACGCCTCGCTCATGTCGCCATCGGCAGATCCCCCGCCGCCACGTTCGCCCATTGGTACGTCGCCGGCCGGCGCGCGGCGCCGATCCGGCGCCCCAGCCCACCACCGGTAGCGCTCGCCGACACGCCGTCGACCGGCGACCCGTTCAGCGCTCTGTGGCACCAGTGCCGCCAATCGGTCGCCAGCGACGATGATGAGCTGATCCGCGTCTTGCGGAGAAACATACTGGCTTGGCAATACGAAATCTCCAGCAATCTCCGGTCGGCTGATGCCGGCGACCGCCTGCTCGCCCTGCGCATTCTCGCCGACTCACCCCACGTCGGCCTGTTCGCAGACGATATCGAGCCGCTGCTGAGCGACCCGGTGGAAGCCATTCGCCACATTGCCCTGAAGATCCACGACGGCCGGCAAGCGGCCCCGCGCATGCCGACCGTGGCAGGACCTTCAGCCTTCACTACCGATGACCCGCCCACGCCTACCCTGGACGAGCGCACCACCCAGGCGCGCCAACTCCTGGCTCAACTCCTGACCTCGGATACTGACGCCCAGGCCACAGTGGACGTCATTAACCGCATTCGCACCCTCCTCCAGGGCTCGTCTGCCAACGCCGCCGATCTCCTCGACGCGCTGCTCAAGCACCCGGAGGGAACACAATGACTGCCAGTCCGTTGCCTGTAAGCACGTGGCTACTCGTGGGGCAGGATGAAATCCTGCGTGGCATGCGCACGGGCCTGCAAGCCAAGTCCGATCCCTGGGCGTGGCTATACCTCGTCTTCGCAGCGGTTGGCGTCATCCTGTTGCTGGCGCTGGCCAAGCGCTTCCTTCAACGCCGAACCGAACCCCCCGTCATTCCGCAGCGCGACTTCCTGGCGGAGGCCATGGCGGAGCTTGATCTGAGCGCGCAGGAGCGGCAGGATCTGGAACGTGTCGCGCTGCGTGCCCGCCTGGAGCAGCCCGCCGCCATGCTCTTCTCGCCCGCAAACCTCGCGCACGCCCTCAAGCGTGCCTTCACGGAGAGCATGGACTCGGCTCTGGAGCAACGCCTGTCCGCGCTGGCCCGGAAACTCTTCGGGGAACCGCTGCCCAAAGCTCCCGCCAGATGAATGCGGTCCAGCCACCCCGCCCCGCTAACAGCGAGTGCGCCAGCGTCCGATAAATCCCAGACCCAGCACTTCAGGGGAGTCACCACCACCGCCACCACTACGCCCGTCCCGTGTATTATCCGGTATCATTGGCCCGAACGGCCCGTGGCGCCGGCACATACGTCCACGCCGGCCAGTCCGCCGGGGAACCCGGGCCCGTCCGGCGCATCTAACCTAGTGACCAGCAAAACGTGAACCGAGAGCCGAGCAACTTCGACCGCGACGACCGCGAGCTGGTAGCACTGGCGCAGCGCGGTGCGGCGGACGCCTTCGGCGAGTTGGTAACGCGGTACCAAGACCGCGTTTACAACATCTGTTATCGGCTGTGTAATGAGCGCGCCGAGGCACTCGACTTGACGCAGGCGACGTTCCTGCGGGCACTCGAGGCCTTGCCGCGCTTCGAGGCGCGGGCCGGGTTCTACACCTGGCTGTTCCGCATAGCGGTCAACCTGGCCCTTTCGGAGCGCCGTGCTCGGCTCCGCCGCCGCACCGTCCCGTTGGATGCCGCCGCGGACACCGCTTCCCCGTCCGGACGGCCGGGCCACGGCGGGTCGGCCAACCCGGCCGACCGCGTCGAGCAACGCGAGCTGCACCAGCGCCTGGAGGTGGCTTTGACCGCGTTGGCCGTTGAGTTCCGGGTCGCGGTCGTGCTGCGAGATATCGAGGGCCTGGATTACGCCCAGATCGCCGAGATCATCGGCGTGCCCGTTGGAACGGTGAAGAGTCGCATCGCGCGCGGCCGCATGCTGCTGCGCGCCGCACTTGTTGGTGAAAGGAACGCTGTTGACACCCGGCCGGGATGACAACCTCGTCGCAGACCTCTCCGCGTATCTGGACGGAGAACTGCCCGAGGTGCGCGCCCGCGAGATCGAGCAGCAACTCGCCGACTCGGACGAGTGCCGCGCTCTGCTCGCGGAGCTGCGCGACGTCGCGGAGACGCTCGGCCAACTTCCCCGCCAGCGGGCCCCGGATGAGCTGGTGGCCGCCCTGCGCCGTCAGGCTGAACGCCGCCACCTCTTCGATGACGCCGGCCGCCCGCGCCCCGGCGGCGTGCTCCGCCTGTTCCTGCGACTATCGGCCGCCGCCGCCGTCATTGGTGGCTGCGTGCTGGTCGGCTGGCATGTCGCCGACCGCGGCCAGACCCGGCCCCTGCAAACGACGCCCCGCGACTACGCCCTGGTCGACCGCCTCACCCCCGAGGCGGCTGCCCCGCCGGAACTTGCCCGGGCCGAACATGATGGCGCCCCGGCGCTGGCGCAGAAAGCCACCGGCGCCGGCCCACTTGCCGAACAGCCGGCTGAAGCAGCCGAACCGCTGCCGACCGATGCGGCGTTCGCACACGGCACGGTGGCCGACGACGACCCCGGAACAGCCACGGCCGCCCGCGAGCCGGAGGCCATGCTTCCGGCAGCGCCGGCCCCGGCCTCTTCGGCGGCGCCGGCACCGACTATCGCCGCCAGGACTCCGGCCGACCGATTGCCACGCGTCTCCGCCGAGGTGGAGATCCACGTGGTCCCGCTCGACAGCTCGGCGCATGCCGCCGCGCGCCGCGTGCTGGTCGGCCTGGGCGAAGCAGCGCTCTCCGACGAACAGGAC
>CAZYGM010000170.1:0-7091 GCA_964647015.1 uncultured Planctomycetales bacterium
TTCGTCGAGCACGCCCACAACGAGCTCTTCGAGATCCTGACGGAGATCGGCCTGGTGGGAGGGATCACCTTCGTGGCCGGCTGCCTGGCCACGCTCGTCGCCGGCAGCGTGCTGGTGCGCCGCGCGCCGCCCGGGCCGCAGCGGTGGCTGCAGATAAGCCTGGTGGCGGCCATAGCCGCCCTGATGGCCGATTCGTTTTTCTCACCCGGATTGCGACTGGCCGGTGTGCCGGCCGTGTTCTACACGCTGATCGGGTTGGTCTGGGCCCGGGCGCGTGCCGCGGACGATACGCGCGCGGCCGGGGTCGCCGGGCCACGCCGTTACGTCCTGGCCGGCGTGGCGCTGCTGCTGGCGTTGGCGCTGGGTTACCTGGCCGTGCGCAACTGGGTGGGTGCGTGCCGCGAGGAGGCGGCGCACTTTTCGTACGTTCATGGCGACCACGCCGCCACGCTGCGTGAGAGGGCACTCGCCAGCCAACTGGTGCTCGAGCCCGTGCGTCAACTCATCAACCACGGCCGGGCTGTCCGTGCTCAGCTCGCGCTGGCTCAGTACGGCGCGGACGCCTTCACCACTGCCCGGCAAGCCGCTGCCGCCGCGGACGAGCTGGACCGACTGCGGGCCCGCGCGGGTGAGGACGCCGCGGCCGCCTACCACGCGGCGCGCCACTTCAACCAGCGTGCCCCCACGCTCATGTACTCGGCCGGGATCGGGGCGATTGCCGCCGAACTGCTCGCCGAACTCCAGCGCGAGTCGGAGCCGGATCAGGCTGCCCTGTGGGAAGCGCGTGCCGTGCAGGCCTGGCGGCTGCAACGCGCCTGGCGTCCGGACGACTTTGAGACACTGCTGGCGTTGCTGCATTACGGCGGGACGCCGCCGGCCTACCGCCTGAGCCTGCTGCGCGATGCCCTGCGAGCCACGCACGGCTACGATCGGCGTGAGCGGTACATGCCGTTGCAGGTTTTGCGCGTGCGGTGGCAAGAGCGGCTGCGGCAGTTGGCGGTGGAGCCCAGTGTGACCGAGCTCGTCTCTTACTTGCAGGCGGCGGTTGGGCCGCTGACCCCCGAAAGCGATCTCGATACGCTGATTGCCTCGCGCGCCCCCGAGATCCACCGCCTGGCCGCCCATCTCCGGGCTTTGGCGGGCGACTACGGCGCCGCCGCGGAATTCGCCGCATTGGCGGCCGACCTGTATGCCCCCGCCCGCGCGCGTTTCCCTGAGTTGCAGTCGATCGCGCTGCTGGAGCAGGCCGAATTCGTGCTGCGCGGTCGGCCGGCCGAGGCCGCGCGGGCCGTGGAGATCCTCCAGAAGGCGATTGCCGCGCTGCCACAGATTCAGAGGCAGAAATACGACGCCCTCGCACAGCCGCTGCAACTGCGTCTGGCGCTGGCACAACTCGGCGCCGGTAGGCGTGAGCGCGCCGTCCATACCATACAACCACTACTTGCCGCCGACGCCGACCCGCATCAAGCCCTGGCCGGCGAGGCGGCGAATTTCGCTACGCTCGATATCCGCCAGCCGGCGGAGCGGCGCCCGCCGGTGACCTTCTGGCTCGAGTTGGCGCTCGAGCAACAGCCGGACTATCTCTTCGCGTGGAGTTGGCGGGCGTGGCTGGCGGCCGAGGCCGGCGATGCGGCCGCGGTTGACGCGTGTCTGGCTAACGCGGCGCAGGCCGGTGTGGCGGAGAAGGACATTGCGTGGATCCGGCGCAGCCTCGCCCGGGAGTTCCCCAAGGCTTTTGATGTGAATTCGGCGGAGGATTGAGCCCGTGAAGCGTCTGCTCGTGACCTGGTTTCATCTGGGCTACCTCCGTCCCGCGCCAGGCACGTGGGGCTCGCTGGGTGCGGTTGTACCCTTTGTCGCGCTCTGGTTCATCTACCGCGCGCTTGGCGTGGGTGTGATCCCGCCCGTTTGGCAGGTGGCCGGGCTGCTGACTGCGTCGGTGGCGGCCTGCGCCGTGGGGGTGGCGCTGGGGCCCTGGGCGCTGGAGCACTTCCGCCAACACCGTCCGCCGACCAGCTTCGGCAAGGACGCCGCCGCGGCGGAGCACGACCCGAGCGCGTTCGTGCTGGACGAGGTGGCCGGACAATGGCTGGCGCTGGCATTCGTGCCGGTATGGCACGCGAGCCCGGCCGCCTTGCTGGTGCATTGCGGTCTGGCCTTCTTCTGGTTCCGCGTCTTTGACATTGTGAAGCTGCCGCCGGCGCGGCGGCTGGAACGGCTTCCGCACGGCTGGGGGATCTGCTGCGATGACATGGCAGCCGGTCTATACGCCGGCCTGATCAGCCGGGCCTGTCTTTGGCTGGCGGCCTGGCTCTGGCCGGCTTGCTACCTGTTCGCAAAGGCATGAGTGCTATCGTGTATAGCGGCCGGCGGCGGGTGCGCTCATTGCCGGACGCGCTCGCCCTGGTGGCGAACGATCTGTCCGGTCGAAAGAAACACGACGTCCTCGGCGATGTTGGTGGCATGGTCGGCGATGCGCTCGAGGTTTTTGGCCACTGAGAGCAAGTCGAGATAGCCGGCCATGATCGCCGTCGACTGCGGGGCCTCGGCCACAATCGCGCGCACTACCTGCCCGTAGAGGGCATCGACCTGTTCGTCTTCGCCCAAGACGCGCCGGGCCGCCGCCTCATCCTCCGCGCTGTAAGCCTGGATGGCGTTGCGGAGAATCTGGCGCACCACCGGGCACATGCGCCGCAAGTCCGCGTTGCGCTCGACCAGCGGCTGGACTTCCTGGTGGCGAGCGCGCTCGGCGATGTTAACGGCGCAGTCGGCGACGCGCTCCAGGTCGTTATTCACTTTCAGGACGGTACACAACAGCCGCAAATCGCTGCCGACCGGCTGATAGAGCGCCATGAGCCGCACGACCTCGCTCTCGACCGCGACTTCCTCGCGATCGACGTCGTTATCACGTTTCAGGACGCGATTGGCGAGGGCTTCGTCTGGTCGGAGAATGGTCTCGCACGCCTCCTGCACGATATCCTCGACCTGGCTGGCCATGCGCAACGATCTGCGCCGCAGCTCGTCCAGCAGGTTGACGAAGTGTATTGTCATCGGGTTGTGCGGTCCTTTCGGGAAGAGCTCTAGCCGAAACGCCCGGTGATGTAGTCCTGGGTTCTCTGCTGGCCGGGCTTGGTGAAGATCACGTTGGTGTCGTCGAACTCGATGAGCTCGCCCATGTACATGAAGGCCGTGCGGTCCGACACGCGGGCCGCCTGCTGCATATTGTGCGTCACGAGCACCACGGTGTAGTCGCTCTTGAGCTGGTCGATGAGGTCTTCGATGCGGGCCGTCGCAATCGGGTCGAGCGCCGAACACGGCTCGTCCATCAGCAGCACGTCCGGCTGCAGCGCGATGGCCCGGGCGATGCACAAGCGCTGCTGCTGGCCGCCGGAGAGCTCGAGCGCGCTCTTGTGCAAACCGTCCTTGACCTCGTCCCACAAAGCGGCCTGCCGCAATGACTGCTCGACCAGTTCCGCCAGATTGCCCCGGTACCCATTGACCGCGGCGCCCCAGGCCACGTTCTTGAAGACCGATTTGGGAAACGGGTTGGGCTTCTGGAAGACCATGCCGACCCGCCGGCGCAGCTCGACCGGATCACAGCCCGGTCCGTAGATGTCGTCGCCGCGGTAAGTCAGCCGGCCCGTAACCCGCATGCCGGGGATGAAGTCGTTCATGCGGTTCATCGCCCGCAGCAGCGTGCTCTTGCCGCAACCGGACGGACCGATGATGGCCGTCACGCGGCGCGGCGGAATGTCCAACGTGGTCTCGCGCACCGCCGCGAAGTCGCCGTAGCGAATCGTGAGCTGCTCCGTCCTGATGACGGGCGCGGCGCCGGCGCCGGCAGCGGCGCCGGGCGCGGCCGTGGGGGCCAGGACCGGGGTGGCGGCCCGCCCCACACTCGGCGATGCCACCGGTACGCTCACAGCGCCCTCCTCTGCTGCCAGGCCCGGATCGCCACCGCGGTGGCGTTCATCACTATCAACGTGCCGAGCAACACGATGATGCCGGCCGCCGCCAAGTGGTGAAACTCGGGTTGCGGCCGCGAGGCCCAGTCGTAAATCTGAATGGGCATGGCCGTGAACGGGTCCTGGATGGCAGTCGTGAACCACTCCCAAACTCCTGCGGGCGTCTGCGGATAGTCGTCGAGCAGCGAACCGCCCGGCGTAAACGCGATGTAGGTCAGGGCACCAATCATGATCAGCGGGGCCGTCTCGCCAATCGCCCGCGACAGCGACAAGATCACGCCGGTCATGATTCCGGGCACCGCCGCCGGCAACACATGGTGCCGGACGGTCAGCCAGCGCGTTGCCCCGAGCGCGTAGGCCGCCTGCCGGATGGAATCCGGCACGGCCGCCAGCGCCTCACGACTAGCGATTATGATGACCGGCAGCACGAGCAGGCTCATGGTCAGCGCCCCGGAAACCACGCTGCGGTCCAGGTGCAGCCAGCGTACAAACAGCGCCAGGCCCAGGATGCCGTACACGATGGATGGCACGCCGGCGAGATTGGCGATGTTGAGCTTGATCAGGCGCGTCAGGCGGTTGTTGGGGGCGTATTCCTCCAGGTAGACGGCCGCGCCCACGCCGGTCGGCACCGAGAACACAGCCGTCAGCGCCACCAGCCACAACGTCCCCCAGATGGCACTGTTCATGCCGGCCCGCTCCGGCTCGAGCACGGAGGGCATGTTCGCCAGGAACGCGCGTGTCAGCCAAGGCCAGCCGGCGTGCAGCACCGCCGCCAGCAGGACCAGCAGGATGGCCATAACGCCCACCGTCACCAGCAGGCACACCGCCACGAACAGTGCTCCCAGCCGGCGGCGCCGCTCCAGCCGTGGAACGAAGAGGGCCGGCGCCGTGCTCATTCGTAGGCCTCGCGGAAACGCCGCAGCACCTGCCGGGCGATCAGATTGATGCTGAGCGTGATTAGAAACAGCGTCATGCCGACGGCGAAGATCGTCTGATACTCGATCGAGCCGGCCGGCGTATCGCCCAGGCTGACCTGCACGATGTAGCCGGTCATGGTCTGAATGCTCTCGAACGGGTTGAAGGTGATCTTGGGCGTCATGCCGGCCGCCAGGGTCACGGCCATCGTCTCGCCGATGGCGCGGGCCAGAGCCAGGAGGACGGCCGCCACCACGCCCGACAGCGCGCCCGGCAGCACGACGCGCGTCGATACTTCCAGCCGGGTGGCGGCCAGAGCGTAGGCGCCTTCCCGCAAGCTGCGCGGCACGGCCCGGAAGGCATCGTCGCAGAGCGACGAGATGGTCGGGATGATCATGATGCCCACGACGATCGCCGCGCTGGCCGCGTTGAAAATCTCCGTTTGCGGCAACAGCGGCTGCAACAGATGCGGAGTAATGAACATCAGCGCGAAGTAGCCGTAGACGATGGTCGGCACGCCTGCCAGGACCTCGAGCACCGGCTTGGCAACCTGGCGGAAGGCGGGCGGGGCGTACTCGCTCAGGTAGATCGCGGTTGCCAGGCCGGTCGGCACCGCGACCAGGAGGGCACCGCCGGCCACCAGGAAGGTGCCGCAGATGAGCGGCAAGACGCCGTGGCTGCACGGCTCCAGCAAGGGCGCCCAGCGCGTGCCCAGCAGGTACTCCCACACCGATACATGCTGGAAGAAGTGAAACGATTCGCTCGCCAACACCCAGACGATGCCGGCCGTCGTCAGCACTGACACGGCGGCACAGAGAAACAGCCCGGAGCGAATCGTTTCCTCTTTGACCTTCCGAACCGCGCTAGGCACTGCGGCGCTCCGCCTACTCGTTCCGGCCGAGGTAGACTTCATCGAGGCTCTTGCCCTTGTTGCGAGGATCGGCGGCGGGGCTGCCGGTGACGCGCTGCTCCAGGCGCTTCCAGATCGCCGCGTACAATTCGTCACTCAAGGCCACGTAGTTCACCTTCGGATGCTCCACGATCTTCTTCGCGTTGCTGAAGATGAACTGCAGGAAAGCCCTGACTTCCGGGCGCTGGGCCGCATCCACGTTGACATACATGAACAGCGGCCGCGACAGCGGCGTGTACGTCCCGTCCCGAATGGTCTGGAGGCTGGGCTTCACCGGCGGCAAGCCGTCGGCACTGATGCCCAGGAGTTTCAGATGCCCCTTGTTGGCTTCGAAATACGAGAAGCCGAAGTAACCCAGGCTGCCCCGATCGCCCGCGACGCCCTGCACGAGTACGTTGTCGTCCTCGCTGGGCGTGAAGTCGCTGCGACAGGCCTTGGCCTTGCCCATGACCGTTTCGACGAAGTAGTCGAACGTTCCGCTGTCCGTCCCGGGCGCGTACAGCTTCAGCGGCACGTCCGGGAAGCCCGCGCGCACATCCTTCCAACTGGTGACCTTGCTGCCCGGCTCCCAGATGGAGCGCAGCTCGTCGATCGTCAACGTGTCACACCAGTCATTCGCCGGATGTACAACCACCGCCATGCCGTCATAGGCAATCGGCATCTCGATGAACTGCACGCCGATTTCCGCTGCGCGGCTCAACTCCTGCGGCTTGATCGGCCGCGAGGCGTCGTTGATGTCGGTTCGCAGGTTTGCGCGTTCCTCGAGGAACTTCTTGAACCCGCCGCCACTGCCCGAGATTCCGACGGTAACTTGCACGCGCGGCTGCTCAACCCGGAACAGCTCGGCGGCCGCCATCGTGATCGGCGCCACCGTGCTCGAGCCGTCCAGCTTCACCCGGCCGGACAGTCGGGCGTCAGCCTGGGCCAACGCGCTGCCGGTGTTCAGCAAGACCACCATGGACAAGACCGCCACGCCAAACGCTCTGTGCAGGGGACACGCTGTTTTCACCTGTGTGCTCCTTTGAAGCGCCGAATCGATGAGGCCGCTGCCAACCAGCGGCTGCACGAATCACGCGAACCAGAAGCGCACAAATACTTACGTGGCGCTAAGGAATCGTTAAGCTCGCGACAGCTTTCTGCAAAGCCGCCTCTGGCAATCCGCCCAGCACTCAGCGGGCCGCGCTGGCGGCGGAGCGCTGCGGCTGCGGGAACTTCACCAGCACGCGCGTGCCCTGGCCCGGCGCGCCTGAGAGCGCCACAGTCCCGCCCAGCGCTGCCACCGCGTGCCGCACTATCGACAA
>CAZYGM010000171.1:0-7059 GCA_964647015.1 uncultured Planctomycetales bacterium
GACCTGCGCCGCGCCCGCAGCGTCATCGAGGACGCCCTGGGACTGCGGCCGCGCGGCTACCGCGCGCCAACCTTCTCCGTAACACGCCGCACCGCCTGGGCGCTCGACGTGATTGCCGCCGCCGGCTTCCATTATGACTCCAGCATCTTCCCCGTGCGGCACGATCGCTACGGCGTTCCGGACGCGCCGATTCTCCCATTTCGCGTCGTCGCGCCCTGCGGCGCACGCCTCCTGGAGTTTCCGCCGCTCACGCTGGACGCGGGTTTGCTGCGCCTGCCGCTGGGCGGCGGCGGATACCTGCGGCTACTGCCCGAAACCCTGTTTCACCGCGCGCTGCAGCACCGCCAGCGCTGCGGCCAACCCACCATGCTGTACCTGCACCCGTGGGAGCTGGACCCCGACCAGCCCACGCCCCCAATCGGCCGACTGTCACGCTGGCGCCACCGTGTCAACCTGGAGAAAACGGCCGGCAAGCTGGAGCGGCTGCTCGAACGCTTCACCTTCGACACCGCTACCAACGTGCTTCAGTGTGTTGTGCAACAGCGTGCTCTGCCGGAGTTCACGCTGGCGGCCGACGTCACCACCTCGAAATGATCCTGCTCCGGCGCCACGTCCGAAACCACGTAGCGACGCTTCCCGGACGGATCAGGGGGAATTGCATCAACGATGCGGCAGTCCACCTGCACCTCGTCGCCGAACAGTGCGCGGTAACGCTGCCGCACCAGTGCCGGCGTCCGGGCCTGAAAATGCTCGTCAACCACCAGCAGAACCTCGAACGCGTCCGTACGACGCTGAAAGGTCTTGAACTCGACAATGCCCGGCTGGTCGCGCAGCACGTGCGACGTAACAGCGCCGTGACACAGACGCCCATCCGCCAGCACGATGAAGCCCGTAACCTTGCCGCCGGCCAGGTGCAGCAACGGCAGCGGCAGCCCGCAGCCGCACGAGCCGGGCGCTAGCGCGCCGCAGTCGCCCAGCGCGTAACGGATCAGCGGCTGCGCCCGCGTGTTCAACGTCGTGCACACAATCTCCCCGCACTCGCCCGGCCCCGCGGGCCGGCCGTCGTTTAGAACCTCGACCAGCACGTGCGGCGAGATGATGTGCAGGTGCCCGCGCGAGCATTCGTGCGCGATCAACCCCACTTCCCGACTCCCGTACTCGGAAACCACGGGACAACCCAGCGCGCTCCGGATCTGCGCCACCTGGTCCGGCCGGACCTCCTCCCCGGTAAGCACAACCAGCCACAGCCAGGCGAAATCGTCCGGACTGTAGCGCCCGGCGGCCTGCCGCGCCAGCAGCGCAACCGCCGACGGATAGCCGTATATAACGCGCGGCTGAAAGCTGCGCAGCCGCGCCAGATGGGCATCGATCTGGACCGGCGACATCTCGAACGCGTCTAGCAGCAACTCGTTAATAAGCCGATCGCGCCAGCGCTTCAGACGCGTGGTGCGCGATTCGAGCGGCGCGCCCCAGAGGTATGCCCGCCGCGCCCCGACCGGTACGCCCAGCAACCCCTGCATGAACAGCCGGGCGGCCATGGGCTGCGCCTGCCGCACGCGGTCGATGAAGAACGCCAGCGTGTCGCCGCTGGTGCCACCGCTGCGACACGGAAGCGGTCCGCCGGGCACCGCCCGCCAGACCATGCCGGCGGCGTGCGCACGCACGTCCGCCTTCCTCAGCACAGGCAGCTTGGCCAGCTCAGCCAGCGCATCCTCTCCATCCGGATTGACGCCATGGTCGGCAAACGCGTGCGCATAGTAAGGCAGGTGTCGCGCGGCGCACTGGAACAGCCCCCGCAAACGCCCATGCACTTCACGTTGCACGACATCGGCCGGCCGCGCCGCCAGCGCCGTCAACTCACGCAACTCACGCAGCGTCGGCCGGCGCCGCAACCACTCATAGGCCGGATACGTGCAGTGCCTGGCGATCCAATCTGACGCGCTCATACTTGTTGCAGGCTCACCGCTCCGCCGCACCAGCCAGCTCCCGCTGCGCGG
This sequence comes from uncultured Planctomycetales bacterium, assembly GCA_964647015.1. Taxonomy (GTDB): domain Bacteria; phylum Planctomycetota; class Phycisphaerae; order UBA1845; family Fen-1342; genus JAAYXS01. Next base: position 1,998 of record CAZYGM010000171.1, read on the forward strand.
CAGACACACCGGGACCAGGCGACGACCGTCGCGGCGCCACGGCCGGCTGTGCCCGCCCACACGGCCGCCGGCGGCTCAACAGCTCGTCGTACAGGTCCCCCACTTGCCGGGCGATTTGTGCCATCCCGTAACGCGCCCTGACATGCGCTCCCAGCGCCCGGCCGATTCGGCCACGAAGCTCCGCGTCGCGCGCCAGCCGATCCATCTCGCGGGCCAATCCCGTCGCGTCACCTGGAGCAACCAGCAACGCCAGATTCTCGCCCAGGCCCGACCCTGACGATGGCGCCGCTGCCACGAACTCCGGGATGCTACCCACGCTCGTGGCAATCACCGCCAAGCCGGCGGCGGCGGCCTCAAGCAGCACCAATGGCAAGCCTTCGCTATGGCTTGGCAGCACCAGACAATCAGCCGCTGCCAGCAGTGCCTGTTTGGCCCCCCCCCGCACCGGCCCACAGAACCTCACGTGCGCTTGCAGCCCCCGCCTGCGCACCTCGGCCCGCCAGTCGTGCCGCTCAGACGCCTCGTCCGGACCCGCAATGGTCAGTTCATATGCGACGCCGGAGTCACGCAGCACCGCCGCAGCCTCGATCAGCTCCGCCAGTCCCTTCCGCCGCCGCAGCGCCCCCAGAAAGAGAAAGTGGCACGCCCGCTCCGGCCGCCGATCGGCATGAGACACGGCCGACGCCACACCGTTCGGAACAACCTCGATGCGGCTGCTGCCCAGATACGGCCGCAACGTCTGCCGCCAGCGCTGCGACAAGACTATCACCGCGTCAGCCGCCTGGCAGCCATGCCGATTCACCCAGCGGCCGCCGCGGCCGGCCGCCGCGCAGAACTCTGCAAACCGGCCGCCGTGAATGTGCAGACACACGCGGCGCCGCAGAAGCCTGGCAACGAGCAAATCGAGCAGGCTCCGGTAGAACGAGAAGAAGCTGCACGTATGGATGTGCACCACATCCGCTCGCATGTGGCGGATCTGGCCGGCAAGCGTCCCAAGTGCCAGTGCGTGCCGCCAGGCGGCGCGCAGCATGCGCCCCAGCCCGCTCGGCATTCCCCGCTCGCACGTGCCCGGCTCCGGATGCCAGAACCGCGCGAGCCGGAAACGCCGCCTCAGCGGGCTGCCCAGCAGGTTGTCGATCACCGCGGTCATGCCGCCAATGCTCTCAGGCGCCGGGCCGATCATCATGACGCCGGACCGCCACGAGCGGCGTGAATCGCCCACTCGGCCGATCAGAGATCCACGAACGCGACGAGCCATGCCGAACTGCTCGTACCGAGTGACCATCTGGTCGGCAGTGAAGTGCCGGGCATAGTCAGCGGCGGCCCGCCGGGCGCGCGTCCGCGCCGCGGAACGATCGTCAAGCGTGTGCAGCAGCGCCTCGGCCAGTGCCGACGGGTCGCCGGGCGGCACCAGCAGCGCATTCTCGTGGTGCCGCAGCAGCGCGTGCCGACCAATAGTATCACCCCCATCGAGGCAGCCAATGTCGCCGACCGCGGTGGCCACTATCGGCACGCCCTGGCTCATCGCCTCGATGATGACCATGGGCATGGCCTCCGTAGTACTGCTGAGGCAGAAGACATCCGCCCCCGCCATCAACCGCCAGGCTTCGTCCACGGGCCCGGGAAACCACACCTGCTCTTCCAAGCCGAGCCGGCGGCACTCCCCCTGCACCGCCCGCGCATAGTCATCCCCGCGCGTCTGCCCAACGCACACCAGCGCCGCGGTCGGCAGACGGCGACGAACCAGCGCGAAGGCCCGCAACAACCCGCAGATGTCCTTCTCCGGGCATATGGTTCCAATGCTGATCGCGACCGGGCCTGCCAGCGACCGACCGACGTGTCGTTCCAGCAGTGTCCGCGCTTCGGTCGGCGCCATTGGTGCCAGGTCACGGCCGTTGGGGATGTGCACGGCGCGCCGTGCCAGCCGGGGCGTCGGCAGCCCCCGGCGCTGCGACTCAGAGACTATGACGACCTCGTCGGCAAGCGCGTCGAGCCGATCCGCCAGCCGCTGGTACTTGCTTGGCCGACCCAGCAAGGCCCCGTGCCGCACGTGCACGGTCGCTACCCCCAGCAGCCGGGCCGCCGGCAAGCCGCACACCGCTGCAGCGCTGCTGTGCAGGTGCGCAAGTTCAACCCGGTCATGCCATAGCCAGCACGCCAGACGCCCCGTGAGTAGCGGATCACGCCCCCTGCTGCGGGCCTCGCGCACCACCACGCCCTCGGCAACCAGATGCGACACGGATCGCGCCGCCGTCTTCAGGCAATAGACGAAAACCTGATGCCCACGTTGCGCCAGTCCGGTCGCCAGAAGCTGCACCACACGCTCAGCGCCGCCGCCGTCGAGCGTGTCGATGAGCAACGCGATCCTCATGAGACGCCCTTGGGCAGTGGCGCCGGCGCTGCCGGAACGACCTCCGCCGTCTCTGCCGATACGCACGGTTCCGCCAGGCCGGCCGGCTCACCGCCCTCTCGAGCGCGCAACTGCGCTGTCACGTTGACCAGGCAGCACGACATGCCAACCATCATCCATAGCCCCTCCGCCCACAGCCGCATCGTGAACATGCCGCAGACCAGGTAACCCACCAACGCCGCACGCAATGCCATGGTGTGCCAGCCCAAATGGAACCGTGCGCGCCGCGTGCCCAGGTCCACCGACACGTCTGATGGGAACGTGTAGGACTCAACCTGCAAACGCCTGAGCCGGGCCAGCGCAATCGCCAGCAGACCCACAAACAGCACAATGCCCGGCAGACCCTGCTCGGCCAGGCAGTTCAGGAACGTGTTATGGGAACTGCGGCGGGCGGTCGGGTCCGGCAGGTACGCACCCACCTTGTGCTTGAACTGTCCGAGACCGATTCCCTGAGGCCGCTCGTAGGCCATCTCCACGGCCGCACGCCAGTAGGCCAGGCGGCTCGTGGCCGACAAATCCTGTTGGTAGTCCCTGATGGTGGCCATGCGCTCCCACCAGCCGCGGTCGATCAACTGCACCGACAGCACTAACCCGATGACCATCGCGAGCAGGCCCTTCAGGCGATACCCTCTGGGAAGCCAGAAGATCCCCAACACCGCCATGGCCGCCACGCCGAAGATGGCATTGCGTGTGCGCGTCATGATGATCGCATTTACCACCAGCGCGCCCGCCAGCAGCGCAAAGCCGCGACCCCACCACGTGCGCGACATGAAGAACTGCGCCCCGATCAGCGGCAACGACGCCACCAGGTGCACCGCCAGCCCGCTTGATTCAGCGAAATCCGGCCCGCCCAACCCGGCGTCAAGCCGACCGCCCGAAACGTGTCCGCCGCCGCCCGTCGCCTGATAGCCAATGTACGCCACGCCGACCACCCAAGTCAGCGTAAGAAGCGTGTAATGCTCCGGCTTGTGAATGCAGCGCACCAGGATGAGCACGAAGATCGCCTGCTTGACAATCTTATCAGTCAGAATCGTGATGGGCAGGTCAAACGTGTCCACCCACGTCAGCGTCAGCAAGGCGTAGCCAAACAGCAGCAGCATCAGCACGATCGGCAACGGAAACTGCCGGGCCCCCTGCGGCAGGCGCGGGCGGCGCAGCAGCACCCCGATCACCGTGGCCACCGCCACGGTCAGCGAAGTCCGAATGCCCGATTGCACAAAGCTGCTCCCCCACCACTGCGCTTGCGGGTTCACATGGTACACCAGCACATATAGCGCCACACCCACCACCGGGTAGATGACCGCCGCGCACACGCCGCCGATGTACACCAGCCAGAATGCAATCGCGGTCAGCGGCATGGGACCTCCCCGCCCACGGCGGAAGTAACCGGCCGCACTCCCAGCGCAGCCCGCTCATAGACTTCGCACATCGCCCCCGCCGTACGCTCCCAACTGTACTCGCGCACCCGCGCACTTCCGCGGCGAACCAACTCGGCCGCACACTCCGGCTCAAGCACCTGCGCGATGCCCACCGCGATTGACCGCGCATCCGTCGGATCACAGTACACCGCCGCGTCTCCGGCCACCTCCGGCATGCTGCTGCACCGTGACGTCAGCACCGGCACGCCACAGGCAAACGCGTCCAGCAGCGGCAACCCGAAGCCCTCGTGCAGACTCGGCATCAGCAGCGCCGCCGCATTACGCAGCAGCACCGGCAGATCGCCGTGCGGCACGAAGCCCAGGATGCGGCAGTCCGCCGCCACGCCCAGCGCTTCGGCCTGCGCCATCAGCTTGGCCCGGTGTTCCGCCGAATTGCAGCCGGTCAGCACCCAGTGATAACGCTGCCGCACTTCCGCCGGCAGATGCCTCAATGCCGCCAGCAACCCCAACGCGTTCTTACGCCGGGACGCCCCAGAGAAGTTCAGCACCCACGGCCTGTCCAGCCCATAGCGCTCACGCACCGCCGCCAGCACGCCGGCTTCACCGCCGCGCCCGCCCTCTGCGGCTATGCCGCGATCAGGAGCCCACGGTATCACCGTGATCCGGTCCGCCGCCACTCCAAACTCCGCACACAGCTCATCCTTCGTGGCCCGCGACGGCGTGATGATGTGCCGCGCCTGTCGCACGCCCCGCCGCACACCTTGCAGAAACCGGCGCCGCACGCGCGCCGACGGCGCATCCTCCACCTTCAGCGGCGCCAAGTCGTGTATCGTCACCACGCACGGAACCGCACACCACCACGGCGCCGCGTTCGCCGGCAGGTGCAGCAAATCCAGCCCGTCGGCCCACGCCGCCAACGGCAGCCGTACCTGGAACCACGCATCCCAACGGTCGCCCGGGAGATCGATCAAGCGCAACCGCACATTGTCCGGCCAACGCGCGCTTCCCCCTCCGCCTGCTTCAGCCAAACCGGCGTCAGCCTCAAGCAGCGAGCACCGGTTGTCGCGCCGCCGATGATAGAACGTGAACTGCCAGTCGGGCCGCAGGGCCGGTATCCGGCTGTACGCATCAAACAGGTTGCGACCCGTACCGCGCGGCTGCGACGAGAACACGGTACGGGCATCTAGTCCGATATTCATGCGGCAACCTGGTAACGCCATCACGATCCATGCATACCAGTCGCCGGCGCGCCGCAAGCCGGGACGACGGCGAC
>CAZYGM010000172.1:0-7001 GCA_964647015.1 uncultured Planctomycetales bacterium
GCGCGAACACCCGCTCGTGCTTCAAGTGCTTGCGGTAATCCTCGCAGCAATTGGCGTCCGACGTGAACACGTAGTCAAACAGCCGCGCCGCCTCAATGAACACGTCAAAATTCGCCGGGTCTTCCTTGTTATAGAACACCGTCGGAACACCGCGCTGCCGACACCACGCCACCATCTCCGGCAGCGCATAACGCCGCACAAAACCATCCTGCCGCCTCAGATCACGCACCTGCAACTGCCACGAGTCCCGCAGCCCGCTCCAGGCCGACTCTACCAGCAACAGGTCCGGCGGCCGCGCCTCCATGGCCCGCTGCCAATCCTGCGGCGTAAACGTGTACAACTCCGCCTCGTACTGCCACGCCCGCCACGAAAACTCGTCCATCACCCCCGCAACGCACAACCCCCGCCGCGCCACCTGCTCCTCCGGCACGCGCGCATAAGCCGGCAGCAACGGCACCGCCTCCATGTCAACCTGCCGCCCACCGCCACTCGCCGCCAACGTCGGCCGGCCGCCCGTCGGCGTGCCCGCGGCCCGCCGGACCGCCGCCTCACGCTGCCGCGCCCGCGTACGCGCCAAACCCGTACCAAGCAGTTGCGCCAGCCGCACCGGCAGCAGCAACGTATCCCTCGACGGCCGCAACGCCCGAATCAGAGCATCCCCCAGCCGATACCGCACCTCGTTCTCACGCAACTCGAGCGTCGCCTTCGTGTACCGCAGTTGCTCCTTCAGCGCACTGACCTGCTGTTGCAGCTTCCGCCGCAGCGACTGCTCCGTCCGCAGCGCTTCTCGTAAACTCGCGCCGGGCCCACAGTTAGCCCCTTCACCCACCTCAGACCCCCGCCCGTCGCCGTGCCCCCCCGCTCGCGCCTGCTCCAGCCGCGCCACCTCGCCGCGCAGCCGCTCCAACTCCGCCCGCCTTTCCGCCAACTCAGCGCGCAGCCGCCCCGCCACCCCGTCTTCCGCTCCATCTCCGACTGGCCCCGGCTCACCGGCCCGGAACCCACCATCGCCCATATTCTGCCTCACCCTCACCCGCCGACACCGCCACACACCGACCGCGCGGGCTGCTTCCAGAATCTCCGGCGCAACGGGATCATAACTCTCCAGCCTGAACCGGCCAACCTCGCCGCCTGCATCAGCAAGATTCCCGCCACCCGCCGCGCGTTGTTCGTCACCTCGCGCGCCTCTTCCGCCCGCAGCGCCGCCCCAGCACGCCGTGCTCCCGATAGCTCAGCCATTTCTTGATGACCTGATACCCGCCGATGTAGTACCTCCACACGTGTTCCGGAATGTTCCGCCAGTACGCCCGCCCGTTCAGATACACGTCGCAAGTCTTCTCCCCCAGCCGCCGTCGCACCTCCTTCGCCGTCATCCCCTCCAGGCGCGGCCGGGTTCCTCGGGAATCCACCGACATAGCAGGCGAGGTACTGTAAGTGTTTCACTGCAAGTTCCTTACATGCCCACAGAGTCTCACATACCCCTCGTGCGCAATGGCTGTCCGATGTAGCCTGCACCACGCCGTGCCCGTTGCCACGTCCGCGCCTGCCTGATAAGCTCACAACTTCGGGTCGACCAAAGGCGCGGCCCAGCATGCGCCCGATAGGACGGGTTTCGTGGCGGGGTGTACTCCCCGGCGGCGCCACTTCGTATTCCTCATAGAGATTCGCCCATGTCCATGACCAGCGCCGAAATGCAGGAGCACGACCGGCTCTACGCCGAGTTGCTTGAGGCCGCAAACGAGGCTAGCCGGCACCGGCTGTTTCGCCAGGCCATCGCCACGGCTAGGCAAGCCTGTCAGCATGTTGACGGAATGATGCGCTACCGAGAACGTCGTGAGTGCGCAGAGTTCTCGTCTCTCGACTGCATAGAACTGATTCTACGGTACGCTCCGCTCATGTTTGACTCAGACAGCCTCGCCTATCTTCAAGAATGGCTGAAGTACACAAGACGCGTCGATAAGAAGACGTCTCAGGATCTTCCCGGGAAGGTCACAGATGCCGTGAGTCTGATGTGGGACGCTCACAAACTGTGGGGCTACGTTGAGTCATCTCCTGGTGTGCGCCAAGACCAACTCCGTCAGCTGCTGGGGGGTGACCAGCAGCGCTGGGATTGGATCGCGGAGAACTGGCAGCATATGGGCCTTGTTGAGCGGCTGCCCGTCGGGACTTCCTACGAACTGAGCCTCGTGACACGGCTGGGCCAAGTTGTGAACGGGAAGTGCCTGGCCTGTGGAGCAGTCATACAGGCGCCAAAGGCGATGTTCCTTGACGAACTGACCTGTTGGCAGTGCTTGCGTTACAGGGTATTCGTATTGCTTGGGTGACCGTGAACACGCCGGATGAGGGACTTCGAGAATGATCGCGACAATGTCCTTTCTTGTGGGCTGTGTGCTTGGCGCGCTATTTCTGTTCTTTTTCTTTCAGCAGCAGCAAACGAAGCTTCGTACGGATCGCGAAGAACTCCTGCGCGACCAGTCGTCGCTTGATTCGCTGAAAGCCGAGCTGGCCGCTCGGGAGCGCAAGCTTGGGGAGGCACGGGCGCGCGTCACAGCAGAGGCCGAGGCGCTGCGGTCACATGCTGTTACGCTTGAAGAACTCAAGAATGAGAACGCAATCCTGAAACGCGACCTGAGAAACATCGACGTCGCGCTGCACAAGACTGTTCTGGACGGTGAAACCGAGCGGGAACGGCACGACCAGCTTGATCGCCGAATCCGTAGCGTCGGGAGTCGTCATCTGCAGGACAGCGTCAAGTGGATCTCGTCTTCCCTCACCGCAAACAACTACGTTGCCTGCAAGGACCGCTTAGCGGGCGTGATCGAGCGCTGCCGGACCATCGATTTAACGATCAGCGAGGACCAAGAGAAGCAGCTCTATGCTGACCTGCGCGACGAGTATGAGAAGATCGTTCGTGCTGCATTGGCGCGGGAAGAACAGAACAGAATTAAGGCCCGCATGCGTGAGGAACAGCTGTTGGAGCGTGAGATTCAGCGCGAACTCAGCCAGGTTGAGCGTGAGCGCCTCGCCATTCAGGCCGCCCTCGACAAAGCCCTGGCGGAGGCAAGAGACGAGCATGCTGAGCAGGTCCAACTGCTCAGGGAGCGGTTGGCCGAGGCGGAGGAGCGTGGACGACGGGCCATGTCTCGTGCACAGATGACGAAGGCGGGCCACGTCTATGTCATATCGAATATTGGGTCCTTCGGGGATCGGATGTACAAGATAGGAATTACACGCCGCTTGGAGCCGCTGGACCGGATTCGCGAACTGGGCGACGCGTCCGTGCCCTTCCCATTTGACGTACACATGATGATCTCATCGGACGACGCCCCGAGACTTGAAAACGCCTTGCACCATGCCTTTCACAGGCTGCGAGTCAATCGGGTGAACATGCGCAAGGAGTTCTTTGCGGTGCCATTGGACGACATTGTTGAAGTTGTCAAACAAGAACACGGCGATGTCGAGTACGTTGCAGATCCGGAAGCACTGGAGTACCGGCAAAGCCAGATGACCTCTGACGAAGACGAGGAGTTCATCGAGAGGCTCTTTCACGAGGAAAGCAGCGATGACGAAGAGGCTGCGGAGTCCGACAATTCGCCCGCGTAGAGCAGGATATGCCGACCGTGTCGGCGCCCCGGAACACAACGGTCGCCGACCGGGCTGGATCACTCAGCTTGGTATCCATCCAGCTGAGCAGGGGGACGCAACAGCTGTGCGGCGACTGCAAACACGCGGCGGTCAACGGCACCCCCGTGGCCTTGATATTCCGCTCAATGTCACGCGGCGGAATCCCTCACACGCCGTGGACTGTGCTTGACCCGCGAGGTCCTGACGGAGACTGTGGCCACCATGAAGCGACGAGTCTACGAAGTGTTGTCCGCGGCTGGCCCCGCCGGCAAGCTGAGCCGGGCATTCGACGTGGTCCTTCTCACCGTGATCACCTTGAATATCGCCGCCATGATCCTGGAAACAGTCGAACCGTGCTACAACCTGGCACCACGCTTCTTCGCTTGGATCGAAGGCGTTTCCGTGTTGCTATTCAGCATCGAGTACATTCTTCGCGTGTGGTCCTCCACTGCTTCAGATCGGTACAGATCGCCCGTGACTGGCCGCCTCCGCTTCATGCTCACGCCGCTTGCAGTCGTGGATTTGCTGGCGATTCTCCCGTTCTACCTGCCCTTCCTGGGGGTTGACTTACGGTCATTCCGCGCCGTTCGGCTGTTCCGAGCAGTTCGAATCCTCAAGCTCGGACGTTACTCCAAGGCGATGCAGGTCATCGGACGCATTCTTGCGTCGCGCGCCCCGGAGCTTCTCACGACCCTTTCGATCCTGCTTGTGCTCATGCTGCTGTCCGCGTCACTGATGTACTACGCCGAGCGCGATGCACAGCCCGATTCGTTCTCGAGTATCCCCGCCGCGATGTGGTGGGCCATTGCCACACTGAGCACCGTTGGTTACGGCGACGTCTATCCGCTGACCCCGGTTGGGAAACTGCTGGCTGCGATGATTGCGCTCTTGGGGATTGGAATGTTCGCAATGCCCACTGGGATTCTCGGCGCGGCGTTCGTTGACGAACTACAGCGCGCCAGAACTTCACTCCGCAAATGCCCCCATTGCGGACGCGAGTTGAGCGACGAACGCGCGTAAGGCGATTGCCGAACGCCTTGGGCGGGCCATTGTCCATCCCTTCGTTGGCGATGTCTCATTCCGGTGAAGCACCGTCCTCCGACTGCGCCGTGCCCTCACGGAACCCGCCAATCCCCCGCCAAAACCCGCCAACCACCAACAAGCCCCAACGGGGCGAAAGCCAGTAGCCCAGCGGCGCAAGCCCCGGGATCCGGCCCGCACACACCCCCCACCAACAAGCCCCACCGCGGCGAGACCCTCAACGTCCATTCGCAGCTTGGCCGCACCTGTGGCGAGCAGCCTCACCAACAATGCGTGGCACTCCGGGTAATCGCAAGTAGCACTCTCTTTGGCCACATCGGCGCACGCCGCCTCGCTGAGCTCGCGAAGCGGGCCGTCGTATGTCTCTGGCTCGGCCATCACCGCAGCTGCGAAGCTGAAGCCCAGGATGCGTATGACGCACGCTTCATCGAGACGACCTGCTGCGATCGGCCGATTAACAATCGGCGTGAAGACCAAAGGATGGATCTGCCGGTGTTCTTTGACGTCGGAATCTGGAGAAAAGTCACGATGTCCCGCTCATCGCGGTAAGCGGCGGCAAGTGCGAGACTGCGACCGTTCCTGCTTGCCGCGAACTCCCTGGCGTGCGCTACCCAAATGGGTTTCGTGAGCGGGCTCACCCCCCTGCCTCCTTATGCACCCTCACCCGTATGATTGCAGCCTCTGGGGCTGTGCCAGATTAGAGTCTAATGTATCCTCCTCACATCCTCAACGTCTCGAGCTGTTGCTTGGGTGTTCCGTAATCCGACATGGACTCGCAGTTCGACGAACCACCGAGTGTGGCTGTGCCGCGCCGGCCGTCGCGCGGCACAGCCGTTGACGATCAGCCGAATTTCCCAGTCGCCTCACATCACCGCGCCATCAGCGCGAACACGCCCCAGCCCAGATATTCACGCGTATAAGCGGCGTGGCGCTCGGGTTCCGAGGTCAGTTTGGCTCGAACCTCTTTCGCGAGCTCGTCGCCGGGATTGGCTTCAAGCCATCGGCGCATGGTGAGCCATTTGGCCGCCTCGTATCTGTCCCAGCCGTCCTGGTCAGCCAGAACCATTTCAACGACGTCGTAGCCAAGGCGGCCGAAAGACGCGAGAAGTTCTGGAAGCATGAGAAAGTCGGAGATTGAGTTGGCAAGACACCCCTTGGCAACATCTTCCGTCGGCGGTAACTGCCGCCAGTAGGGCTCGCCGATGAGGATGATCCCTCCGGTGCGCAGGCTCCGCGCCAGAAGCTCGATGGTGCCGGCGACTCCCCCGCCGATCCACGTGGCGCCGACACAGGCCGCCAAATCGACCTTCTCGTCCGCGACGTAGCCGGCAGCGTCGCCGTGGATGAATGTGACTCGATCGGCGACTCCGAGTTCCTCAGCACGGCGTGTCGCTTGCTCGGAGAACAATTGGCTCATGTCGATGCCAACGCCGCTGATTCCGTAATCGCGTGCCCAAGTGCATAGCATCTCGCCCGAACCGCTGCCGAGGTCGAGCACACGCGTCTCCGATTCCAGGCGCAACGCCGCGCCGAGAGTGGCAAGCCTTTCTGGTGTGAACGGGTTATGAATGCGGTGAACACTTTCGGTGATGTTGAAGATGCGTGGGATGTCCAATACAGCAACTCCTTTGGTTGGTGCCGGAAGCTGCGGACCGGCTGCGACAATCAGGGACAGCCACAATCACAGCCTCTTCTTGACGGCCGGGTGGCACCGCTGAACCTCTCTACGTCACCCACGCATGGCAGTGCTCGTGTGCCGCTGCCCCTGAGCAGCGCAGACTCGGGCCGTCCTCGAAACGTCCCCAGAACTGCCGCATCGACCCACCGCCACACCTGCCTGCCACCGTATCGAATAACCCACCATCACCACAAGTCCAGCCATCCTGCACCTGACGCTGCCATAATACCGCGCCCGCACTGCCCCAGCCACGCCGCTCAACCGCCAACCTGCCGTCACATTCGGCGAAGCCCCAATAGGGGCGAAAGCCACTAGCCCGGGGCGTAAGCCCCGGGAACGCGCCACGCACCCTCCACCAAAAAGCCCCACCGGGGCGACACTTTCTTGCGACTGCCAAAATCCGCCACCGCCCAACAGAATCCGCCAACCACCAACAACCGGGCCCCAACTCTTTGACCCCACCCCATTCACGCGCCATATATTCAATTGCTCACGCAGTGCCCGGAACGCCTTGGCGAACCCGTCGGCCCCAGCGCCTAACCGCGCCGGACAAGCTGACCGTCCCGTGACACGTGCGATTGACGCAGCGCTACTCGCCGAACGCTCTGACGCGCCGGCCAGCGCATCTCATCAAGGGATCGGCGTGCAACTCGACACG
>CAZYGM010000173.1:0-6975 GCA_964647015.1 uncultured Planctomycetales bacterium
TACACGTAGCCTGCCTGCTCATTGCGGCTCGACAGTTATGAAACCACTTCTAGCATAGTTCTGCCATTTCTCCTTGGTATCGAGCAACGGGCCCAGGCGCGGCGGCGGGTATTCCCCCAAGATAGGTACTGTACACCTGTGCCAGTCCGACCAGTCTCCTTCTTTCCAGTGTCCCTGGGGCTCGCATAGATTCAATGAGCTCCAGACACGATTCCACGTGTTTTGTCTGCATTTACTGCATTTGTGCCGAGTCCACACTGACGCGTATCCCAAGTCTTTAAGCAGCACAAAGAACCGTGCGACATCTACAGTTAGCGTGAACATGCCGGGCGACCTGGACGGAACGCACTCAGATGCACCATACGAGCGTACGCCGCCTCTGACCCGCGTTACAGTACCTACAACCTCAACCGCAGCAAGTGCGACCACGATTGCCGTCTCTCGACCAGGCTTCAACTCGTCGGGCTGTATAGTATACTCGACGTTATGACAGGCGTCTCCGATCTTGCACAATCCGAGGGCGTCGTGAGAGACCGTCGGCTGGTTGAAGACGTAGGCGTACAGGTGAGCCCCGCCCGCTTCGCCAATCGGATCCCGGCTGAGCCACCTTCCCAGCCGCGCCGAGTAGTAGCGGTAGCCCCAGTAGCCCAGGCCGGTTTCGGCGTCCCAGTATTTCGTGCTGAAGCGGATCGGGTTGGCCTCCGCGTAAGTGTAGCCGCTCAAGTTGTTTACGACGCCGCCGTACGGGTCGTACTCGTAATGCGCCACGATCGCCGCCGCGGCCGAGCCGGCCGAGAGGTCCAGCACCTGGGCGACGTTGCCGTTGGCGTCGTAGGTGAACACGTAGTCGCCGGCGTCGACGCTGCCGGATGCGGATCCGCCGCCGACCTGGGCCTGGGCGACGGCCAGCAGACCGGCGGTCCCTCGCGTATCGGCATCATTTCGGTCGTGCAACCACGCATGTGAGTTTGTCGTCTGCCAAGCTCACACAAACGTACTGCTTGCCCGAGTCCTCTGCTCGGAAGAGAACGAAGCCTTGCCTGGGATCGAGTGTGTTGCGAACCAGGAAACGGTCTGGAGGAGTCGCGCGGTCATCCTCCACCGGCTGCATTTCGGCTGCTCCCTGGCAGTCCGCGAGAACTTTTCGCGCGTATTTGAGGGCGAGTTCTTCACTAAGACTGTCTGCCGTGACTTCGAAGACGTACGTGCTTGCGCGGGAATTCTGCGCGTGCTGCAGGCCGCGCTTCAACGCAAATGCTGCGCCGCCAATCACCACGGCACATATAAGCACCGCAGGAAGCAGCATCTTGGTCAACTTCGTTGTCATCTGCACTTACCTCCTGGGGGCTGGAATGCGTCCTGACTCCTGCGGTGCAAAGCCAAACCGAGGCCAAGACAGGCCACACGCGCGTTGCGCGTCCCTAAGCCAGTCATTGCAGTTATTGGGGAAAGCCGGCAGGCACGGTGGCATGCTTGCCAAATCGACGCGTGCCAACAACCTGCCCTTCGCCGTGCCATCTCGTCATTGGAAGTCTGTCCCACTGGTTCTCGCCATACATATGTTCCGTGGCGAAGTTAAAACCTCCCAGCACAAGATGATCGTTTACGACCAACAGCCAATCATCCCAGCGTACCAGCTTTACCTCGCCTAGTCGCGCATCATCATCCAAAAGCACGCGCTGTTCGCCGTTGTTGCGAACAACTACAAAGTACGAGTAAGTGTGTATAAGCTGCTCGTTAGCGATTACCATGAACCGCGCGCCGTCGGCGGCGACCCAAGACAGTGCTCGCGTGCACCAGAGGCGGGACACAAGAGCAACCCCTGCGAGCAGGCAGCTGCACGCAACTACCGCGCGAAAGCCCCAGCGACATCCCATGCCCTGCTGCGACATTTAAGGACCCACGCGGCGGCCTAATACCCAGGGAGGAGAACTCATTGGATTGCGCGAACTGCTCTTTCGCTGCTCAAGTCGTTTCCTTGCCTCGCAGCACAACTCGCAACAATCTCCATCGATGTTACCGCACAGCTTCGTCTTGAGGCCGTAGGTGCTGAAACCAGCCTTCAGAGCTCGCCTCTGCTCTGCTGCGGGTAGAGTCTTCCAGTTCCTCCCTTGCCCATGCCAAATGTGATACAGAGCCTCTGCAAAGGACAGCGCCGCATCGTCGATCAGAATCTCTGCACATTTCTCCGGATTAGATGGATTCCTTCCAAATTGGGCCAAGTCCTCATCCAGCTGATGGTCCATGACCCGCATGCCCGCGGAGATTCCGAGGCCGCCATCATAGTAGTGCATCGCAGCCCACAGCAACCCGGTGAAGTGTGCCATGTTGTATGCCCTGTTTGCTTCGAGGCATCGATTGAATCCCAAGTCGGCTCCGCCTGCTGCCAACTGATCGAGCGGAATGAAGTCTTCTCCCCAGCGCCCTTGACCATGAGAGGGTCTCTTAAAGTACCACCATTGGAACCAGCCCGCCCAGCCGTCCCTGTCCGGCACGTAACGACCGGCAAGGTCACTCGACGCATCGGTCGCGCCAGCCTTCATCAGCAGCGCTTCCACTCGATCCACGAACTCCTCGCAAGCGGACATTAGACCAAAGGGATCATAAAGAATTGTGGGTGAGTTCAGCGCATACACGTACAGATTCCACCCGCCATCTTCCTCCAGCGGATCCCGGCTGAGCCACCTTCCCAGCCGCGCCGAGTAGTAGCGGTAGCCCCAGTAGCCCAGGCCGGTTTCGGCGTCCCAGTATTTCGTGCTGAAGCGGATGGGGTTGGCCTCCGCGTAAGTGTAGCCGCTCAAGTTGTTTACGACGCCGCCGTACGGGTCGTACTCGTAATGCGCCACGATCGCCGCCGCGGCCGAGCCGGCCGAGAGGTCCAGCACCTGGGCGACGTTGCCGTTGGCGTCGTAGGTGAACACGTAGTCGCCGGCGTCGACGCCGCCGGATGCCGACCCGCCGCCGACCTGGGCCTGCGCGACCGCCAGCAGCCCGCCGATCCCGCCGGCGGATTCGAGCGAGTTGACGGAGCCGTGCTGCCCGGCTAAGTCCAGTCCCCACGTGTACTTACGCACGACGTTGTCGCTCCCGTCGAGTTCCATCAGCATCAGCCACCCGCCGGCGTCCGTGCCGGCGACCCAGACTACTATGGCGGCTGCCGCCCAACGACGTCAATCAGCCGCCGTCGTCCGTGCCGCCCAGCATATGCACCACGTCTTCCTGCCCGGCGCGGCGGGCCAGGTCCAGGGGCGTGTGCCCTTCCTGCGTTTGCAGGCTCCGGTCCGCGCCGTGGTCAAGCAGCAGCCGCAGCGACTCCGTGTAGCCGTTCTCCGCGGCCAGGTGCAGCGGCGTTACTCCGTCCGGCGTGGCTGCGTTGACATCGGCCCCGGCGTCGAGCAATAGCCGGACAACCGCCGTCCGACGGGCAGCCAGCATGACCGATGGCCGCAAGACTGCGTGCAGCGGCGTCCTGCCGCTCGGATCGAGCGCGTTCACGTCGGCTTCGGCCTTGATGTACGCGGCAACGAACACGCAGTCACCCAGCCGGGCGGACTCCCACAGCGGCGTGCGGCCCCGGCCGTCGCGGACGTCCACCTCCACGCCGGCGGAGAGGAACAACGCGAGGATGGGAAGCCGCGGCTGACCGTACTCTGTCAGGCGGCCGCGCAGATAGTGCATCGGCAGGCGGCCAAGCGCATCGGTGGCGCGGATGTCAGCCCCGGATGACAGGAGTTCACGCACGGCGTTCAGGTTACCGGCCCATGCCGCAGTGTGTAGGGGCGTACGGCCTCCACCGTCGCGGGCCTCAAGTTGCGCGCCGGCTTCCAGGAGGGCTGATATCATCCACACGCGATTGAAGGCGACTGCCAAGTGCAACGGCTTCACATCACCGTGCCCGGGCTCATCTGGGTTCGCACCGCGCTCCAAGAGCAGAGACATCACTTGTCGCGTTCCGCGTCGCACGGATTCGTGCAAGGCGGTGTTTCCGTAGTCATTTGTCGAGTCAACGGGTGTACCGCGATCCAGCTCACGTTGCACGCCCGTGACGTCGCCGTCGGCAGCCAGCCTATGCAGTGGGTAGGGATCACACCCCGCACTCATGGCGACCAGGGCAACCAACGGTAGCAGTTGCCGCACCCTGCCGGTTAACGGCAGGGCCTGCGCGACCCCGCGGAGCGGCCCTGGTCTATGGGAGGCCATCATCACCCTCCACCTCGCCCTCGCAAGGGCACTCGCGAACGTGCGTATCGACGTAGCCGTCCCCGGTCGAGCGGCCTGCGATGATCGCGTTTCGCATTGCGACCACTTGGGCGAGTTCGGCCTCGATTCGAGCGGCTCGCTTGCTCGCATCGATGGAATCCAGCTCAATCTGCGGCCAGTTATCGATCTTGGCCGCCGACATGACGAAAGGCTCCATGAGTTCCCAGGGCTCGATCAATCCAACGCCGACAAGATCTTCAAGTGAAGCCGGTGATTCGCCACAGCACACCTCATACTTGATCCCGGCCAGGCCCAGGCTCCTGATCTCCAAACAGATACAGAGATCCCACCACCCGCGCTCCAGGAACCTCGCGTAGATCGCCACTCCTGCGGCCACAGCGATGACCGCGACAGCGAGCCCGGCGATGGTCATAGTCCGGCGGGATGGACGCAAATTGCAGCCCCGATCTTCATGTAATTGGCCGAGCGCCAACCTCAATGCAACCCGGCCAACTGTGACACGTGCCGCAGTGGCGGCGTTACGGGGCCAAAGGACACGAGCCACGCCCCCACACCGACCGTGCAGCCACTAGACGAGCTTAGCAGGAAAGCGAGCGCGGCTCAACAGGGGCCGATCACAAGCTTCTGCCGCCGGCCGGGTCGGCGGCGTTGGCATCGAGGGGCGAAGATATCAGAAGCCATCTCAGCGCGCCGCCCGCACGATCTCGAAGACGCGGACAGGGCGAGGCCAGCCGTGTCAGCAGGTGTCCGGGGCAGTAAGGCAACGACCCGACCCAAACGGTGCCTTCGGTCGCGCTGTGAATGGCTACTGATCCGCCTGGCTGCGCTACTTGTTCTCTCTCGTGGCCGGAATGTGCCGTTTGATCAGCTTGTCGCCTACGAGCAGCTCGACCTTGAAAATGGGTTTTCCGGCCGCCGCGGTCAACTCGATCTCCACGGCCTTGCCACCCTCGGTTTCCTTCTCGGCCATTGCCAACGCTTCGGCGAAGGTCCGCGTGGCTGCTGCCCAGTTGGCCTGGTCGCGCTTCAATTCCTCCTGATCGTCGGCGTCGTCCACGACGTCATCGACGACAGCCAGAACCTTGCCGCTGACGGCGTCGATGACGACATCCTTCCACAGATTGCCGGCCAGCAGCTCCACTTCGATGCGCGGCCCGCCGCGGCGCCATTCAAGTTCCACTTCGATTGGCTTGCCGCCGGGCACTTCGCGTTGGGCAATCTCGATCGCCTCACTGAGCGAGATCTTCGCCCTGGCCGTGGCGCGCTGCATCTTGCGGACATCGTCGTCGTCCTTACCTGTCACAGCCGGCACGATTGCGAGCATTGTGACAACCGACAGCACCACTCTCCACGTCATTCGGTTCATTTTGGATCCTCCTCTCAGGGGCTCTCGTGCCATCACCTGTTTGTGACAGCGACGCTGGGGATATCCCGCGAATCCACATCCGCGGGTGTGTTCGTGCCTGAACTGCACGGTCGAACGGCGACCATGGGAAACAACGGGGGCATTGACGCACGCCATGCCACTGCAGAACCATTTGTCTCATTGTATCCACGCAAGAGCCCACCTCCACACATTTCCCGCGACTTCCGCGGCCTACCCCTTACGCCAGGAGCACGCCCGGACAAAACGTGAACCAGCCGTAACACGGCCTGGTCCGGCGGGGCGCTGCGTTCGATCGTGCTGCCCTCTCACACCTCGCATGCGAAACGGCCGGCCGATGCGAGCGGGTCGCTGCGTGGCAAGTCGGGGAGTATCCAACTCCAAATTCCATATCTCCTATCACTGATGTCCGACAGCGGCTCAAACTGCCCGAAGCGGGCGGCGAGGTTGCCGCGGGTTGCTGGAGTGGCAACCGGCTGGGTGAGTAGCGCGGTGTTACCGGGCGCGGATGGCCATTATTAGGTAGTCGTCGTTCGCCAGTGAGCCGCAGCCGTAGGGGACGAGGGTGCCGGCCGTCGCGGAGTGTGCGGACAAGAACAGGATCAGCGAGATGGCCGGCAAGGTCCTTGAACACGTAGAGTGCCGCCGACTCCGCGTCACAGGCGTGCCCCAACGCGGCGCGGGGCGCCTGTGTGCCGGAGATCATGCCCCCCGTGCCGGGCAGCCGGCGGCGCAGCCCCGTGGTGGCCGACCATTCGAACAGCATGAAGCGCATGTCTTCGGCCACGCGGCGTATGAGTTGGGTGGCGCGCTCCTCGTCCGGGGTCTCCATCGCCACCAGCGGATGGCGAGAGCGAATGAGCAGCTTCAATTCTTCGGTGAGGTCAACCAACATAGCGTTTTCCATGGTAGCACAGGACACGGCGAAAAGCTGGTGTCAGACGATGGGAATGGGGCCTACGGCGCAGACGGGTTCGCCAAGGCGTTCCGGGCACTGCGTGGACAACTGATACATGGCGCGTGAATGGGGTGCGGTCAAAGAGTCGGGGCTGGGTTGTTGGCGGCTGGCGGATACTGGCGGGGAGTAGCGGGTTTTGGCGACGGCAAGACGGTGTCGCCCGGGTGGGGCTGGTTGGTGGCTGGCGGATTCTGGCCCGGGATTGGCGGAGTTGGAGGCCGGCGGTTCGGCGTGACACGGCACTGCCAGCCAAGTGGCGCGCAGTAGCGCGCCCTGCCCGAACTCTGCTACGCACAGCGATCGTAGCTTCGTCTCGTGGTGGACGATGGCGTTCCCCCTCACAAGTAATCAGGCACCAAGAGCCTATCCCATAACCGTTCCTGAAGGTATAATCCCCGCCATGGCAAGGGTT